>CADAZC010000014.1 GCA_902792295.1 uncultured Eubacteriales bacterium | reverse complement strand
GACGGTAAAATGTATTATAACAGCGTCGCAGGGAATTGTCAACCCCCTATTTCGTAATTGTTCCGGCAGACGTCACGCGCACATGCCGTGGCAGGACATATAGTCGTAAAGCTGTTTGCCGTGCTGTTGTTCTTCCTTCTGGATGTGGTTCAGCGCGTCGCGCGCGCCTGCGTCGTTGAACTCAAAGATGCAGGTGTCGTACACGGACGAGACATGCTTTTCGGTGTCCAGCGCATCGCGGACCAGATACTCGTCGTTCTTGCTCATCGTTTTGCCGCATTCGCCGCAGCAGGAGGAACCGCTTTGCTGATTCTGCTGTTGCTGCTGAGAACCGCCGCCCATCATCGGGACCGTGCCCTGCATCAGCGATTCGATGGTCTGAAGATGCTTGAGTTCGTGAGAGCGGATCGTTTCAAACAGCTGCTTGAGCTCGGGATCCTCGGCGCGTTCGGCGTAGGTGCCGTACTTTTCGATGCAGATCTCTTCGGAGTTTTTGAGATCCTTCAGAAGCATGGTTTCCTTTTGTGTCAGTTTCATTTTCATCACCTCGCCCATAGCATGGACGAAAAACCGCCGCCTATGCGCAGGCGGCGGGATTCGACGCTATTCGATTTATGATTCGCCTGTGCGCCTCAATCAAACCGCGTCCGCTCCGACTTTGTGACGAATCCGTGACATTTCATGCCGATCCATTGACCGCAGGGGAGAGAGCGTGTATAATTATACCGGAGAAAGGAAAGGAGATTCATATGAACCTGTTGTTCTTTCTGCTTCCGAAGTGCGATGTGTGCGTGCTGGAAAGCGATTACACGCTCCGGCAGGCGGTTGAAAAACTGAATGCGACGGGACGCAGCGCGGTCCCGGTGATCGATGCAGAGGGGCACTACTGCGGAACGGCGTCCGAGGGCGATCTTCTGCGGGCGGTGCTCAAGGAGGACACCCAGAAGGACTGGGAGCATGTGCGGCTGATGGACATCATTCGACCGGACTTCAACCCGCCGGTCAACGCGTTCGCTTCGATCGAGGACCTTTTGCAGCGCGCGATGGAGCAGAACTTTGTGCCTGTGGTCGACGACCGCGGGATGTTTATCGGCATCGTCACGAGAAAGGCGATTTTAAGACACTTTATCGGAACCCTGCAAAAACAAAACTGAACCCCCAAATAGGAAAACCGCCCGAGCGCTCGGGCGGCTTTTTCATACACAAAGAATGTCGGGAAGGACCCTATACATTGAAGAAGAATTCGACCACGTCGCCGTCCTGCATGACGTATTCCTTGCCTTCGGAACGGACGAGGCCCTTTTCTTTGCACGCGGCGATCGAGCCGAGCTCGACGAGCGTTTCGTACGGCACGACGGCGGCGCGGATGAAGCCGCGCTCAAAGTCACTGTGGATCTTGCCCGCAGCCTGCGGTGCCTTGGTGCCCTTCTGGATCGTCCACGCGCGAACCTCCTTCGGTCCGGCGGTGAGGAAGCTGATGAGACCGAGGAGCCGGTAGCATGCCTTGACAAGTTGATCGAGACCGGACTCTTTGACGCCCATTTCCTCGAGAAACGCCTGCTTCTCGTCCGGATCGAGCTCCGCGACCTCTTCTTCCAGCTTCGCGCAGACGGTCATGGCTTCGGCGCCTTCGTTCTTTGCGATCTCGTAGAGCGATTTCACATAGTCGTTCGGCTCGCCCGCAAGGTCGTCCTCGCCGACATTCGCGACGTAAATGACCGGCTTCGAGGTGAGAAGGAAGAGGTTTCGGATCGCCTCCTGTTCGTCCTTGTCCGCCTCGAACGTGCGCACGGGCTTGCCGCTTTCGAGATGCGCGTAGATGCGTTTCAGAAGTTCGATCTCGACAAGCAGCTTTTTGTCTCCGCTTTTCGCCATCTTCTGCTGACGGTCGATCCGCTTTTCGACGGTCTCCATGTCGGCGAAGATCAGCTCCAGATTGATCGTTTCCGCGTCGCGTGCGGGGTTCACGCTGCCGTCCACATGCACGACGTTGTCGTCGTCAAAGCAGCGGACCACATGCACCACGGCATCCACCTCGCGGATATGCGACAGGAACTTGTTGCCCAAGCCCTCGCCGCGGGAAGCGCCGCGCACGAGCCCCGCGATGTCGACAAACTCGATGACCGCAGGCGTATACTTCTCGGGATGATGCATCTCGGCAAGCACGTCCAGACGGTGATCCGGCACGGAGACGACGCCGACGTTCGGTTCGATCGTGCAGAACGGATAGTTCGCCGCCTGCGCACCTGCGCGGGTGATGGCGTTGAACAGCGTGGACTTGCCGACGTTCGGCAGCCCGATGACACCCAGCTTCATATCCGTTCCTCCTTACGAAAGCTTTTCAAGACCGAGCTTCAGCCGGCGCAGGGATTCCTCGCGGCCTAAAAGGATCGCGATCTCGATCGCGCCGCCGGGCGTGACCTGCTTGCCCGCAAGCGCAATGCGCACCGGCCAGAGCATCGTGCCGTTCTTCATGCCTTCCTTTTCCGCAAGCCCGAGGAGCGCGTCGTGGATCGGCTGCTCCTCCCATGCGGGCAGCGCTTCGAGCGCCTCGATCGCGATCGTAAGCACGTGCTTTGCGATCTCCGGGTTCGTCTTGCTCTTCTTGTTCGTGAACAGTTCGGCGTCGTAATCCGGAAGCTGCGGGATAAAATCGAGCATCTCGGGGATCTGCGCGAACGTCTCGGTCCGCTGCTGCAGAATCCGCGCCAGCAGATCGGCGTGCTCCGCGGAAACGCCCGCTTTTTCGTAATAGGGCAGGGCGTATTCGGTGAACTGCTCCGGCGTGAGACGGCGCACATACTCGGCGTTCATCCACGTCAGCTTGTTCACGTCGAAGATGGCGGGGGACTTGCTCATTCCGTCCACGGAGAACGCTTTTACGAGCTCGTCCATCGTGAAGAACTCGCGCTCGTCGCCGGGATTCCAGCCCAAGAGCGCAACGTAGTTTACGATCGCTTCCTTAAGGTAGCCCTTGTTGAGGTAGTCCTCGAAATACGCGTCGCCGTCGCGCTTTGAAAGCTTATGCGTCGCGTCGCGCATGATCGGCGTCATATGGATGTAGACCGGCTTTTCCCAGCCGAACGCGTCATAGAGCAGGTTGTACTTCGGCGTGCTCGAAAGGTACTCGTTGCCGCGCATGACATGCGTGATGCCCATCGTATGGTCGTCGATGACGTTTGCGAAGTTGTAGGTCGGCATGCCGTCCGCCTTGATCAGGATCATGTCATCGAGGTCCGAACAGTCGACTGCGATATGCCCGTACAGCACGTCGTCGAACGACGCTTCGCCGTGCTCCGGCACGTTCTGGCGGATCACGTACGGCTCGCCTGCGGCGATGCGGCGCTGCACCTCCTCGGGGGACAGGTGCAGGCAGTGCTTATCGTACTTGAAGGTCTCGCCGCGCTTTGCCGCTTCCTCGCGGCGTGCAGCAAGCTCCTCCTCGGTGCAGAAGCAGTAATACGCCTTGCCCGCTTTCACAAGCTGTTCGGCATAGGGCAGGTACATGTTCTTGCGCTCGCTCTGCACATAGGGACCGAAATCGCCGCCGATGTCGGGACCTTCGTCCCATTGCATGCCGATGCTTTTCAGCGTGCGGTAGATGACGTCCACCGCGCCGGGCACGTAACGGCTCTGATCGGTGTCCTCGATGCGCAGGATGAACTTTCCGCCGTTTGCCTTGGCGAACAGATAGGTATAGAGCGCGCTCCGGAGGTTTCCGAGGTGCATATAACCCGTCGGGGACGGGGCAAATCTGGTACGAACTTCCATGCTGGTCTCCTTACGAAATCTTGAACGAATCCTTCAGTTCCACGACGCGGTTGAACACCGGAAGGTCTTCGGTCGAATCGGGGTCCTTTGCGAAATATCCCATGCGCACGAACTGGAACGCCTCGCCGACGGCGGCGTCCTTCAAAGCCGGTTCGATGTATCCGCGCTTCACTTCGAGCGAATTCGGATCGATCAATGCGGTAAAGTCAGGGACTTCTTCGCCTTCCTCGGCATCGCGCATCAAAGGTCCGTAGAGCCGGAATTCGGCGGGGATCGCGTCCGCCGCCGCAACCCAATGCAGCGTGCCCTTCACCTTGCGCTCGCATTCGCCGCTTCTCGTTTCGGGATCGTAGGTCACATGGACCTCGGACACCGTGCCGTCGGGCTCCGTCTTCCACGAAACGCACTTGACGATGTACGCGCCCTTCAGACGAACCTCGCCCTCCGGCTTCAGCCGGAAGAACTTTTTGACCGGTTCCGCCATGAAGTCGCTGCGTTCGATCCAGAGCTCTCTTCCGAAGCGCACCGTGTGCGTGCCGGCGTCGGGATCGTTCGGGTTGTTCTCAAGTTCGACGGTCTCGAAACGGTCCGGTTCCCAGTTGTCGATGACGAGCCGGATCGGCTCGATCACCGCCATGCGGCGCAGCGCGTTCGTGTTCAGGTTTTCACGCACGCAATGCTCGAGCATTGCGGTGTCCACAACGGAGTCCGCCTTCGCCACGCCGATCCGCGCGAGGAAGTCGCGCACGGCGGCGGCGGGGTAGCCGCGGCGGCGCATGGCGCACAGCGTGGGCATTCTGGGATCGTCCCAGCCGCTGACGAAGTGCTCCTCGACAAGGCGGCGGAGATAGCGCTTCGACATGATCGTGTTGGTGAGGTTCAGCCGCGCAAACTCGATCTGTCTGGGCTTCGGATCGAACCCGCAGGCATTGACGACCCAGTCGTAGAGCGGGCGGTGCGCTTCATATTCCAGCGAGCACAGCGAATGCGTCACGCCCTCGATCGCGTCCTGGATCGGGTGCGCGAAGTCGTACATCGGGTAGATGCACCACTTGTCGCCGGTCTGATGGTGCGGGATGTGCAGGATGCGGTACATCGCGGGATCGCGCATGTTGATGTTCGGGCTCGCCATGTCGATCTTTGCGCGAAGCGTTTTCGATCCGTCCGGGAACTCGCCGTTTTTCATGCGCTCGAAGAGATCGAGGTTTTCCTCGACGGACCGGTTGCGCCACGGGCTGTTCGTGCCCGGCTCGGTCAGCGTGCCGCGGTATTCGCGCATCTCGTCCTTCGATAAATCATCAACGTACGCCTTGCCGTCCTTGATGAGCTTCACGGCAAGCTCGTAGCACTGATCGAAATAGGAGGAGCCGAAGCGAAGCTGATCCCACTCGAAGCCGAGCCAATGGATATCCTCCTTGATGGCTTCGACGTATTCGACGTCTTCCTTCGTGGGGTTCGTGTCGTCAAAACGCAGGTTGCAGGTTCCGCCGTATTCCTCGGCGATGCCGAAATCCACGGTCAGCGCCTTGGCGTGTCCGATGTGCAGATAGCCGTTCGGCTCGGGCGGGAACCGCGTTTTGACGGGTCGGTTCATGGTTTTGAGGTCTTCCTCGACGAACTCTTCGATGAAGTTCTTGCTCCGTTCTTCCATTTTGTATCCTTCCTTCGGAGACGCGCTCCGATTCGGTTTTCGAAAATTAACATCTTATTATAACGCATGCGCGCGCGGAGGACAAGACGCGAATTCCGTTTTTTTCGCAATCTTTACATAATCGCCGCCGGAACGCACACAATAACGACGCCGGCAACCCGGCAATCTGCATTGGAGGAAGATTCATGATGCTGACGAACGAAAAGAAACACGAGAACGACAGAAACCGGAGCAATCCGAACGCGCATAGGCGCGCCGACTCGAACCGCGACGGCGACAGCCAGAGAAACCGCACCGACGACGATCTTTTCGGCGCGGACGAAACCTGACATGCGCAGAGAAAAGCGGGAAAAGATCCGCTACGTCCCGCGGAAAACGGTGACGATCCCGTCCGACGTGAACGGGAGCTACACAGGCAGGCCGACCGGCGAAACGCATCCCGTGCAGGACGCCGACGACCTCTGAAAAGGACCTTGCAAAAGGTCCCTTTTTTATTGCTTCAAACCGTATGCGCGCACAAGGGAATGAGGGTCTTTATTGACAGGGCACAATATTTCGTATATAATACCTCTGTTATGGATCATAACAATGTAAAATCGGAGACTTCTTACGGGAGGAGAGAGGACCCGATCAGCGCCCGGACCGGAAGGTTGACGAGGTTGGCAGTTTATCGAAAGATTCGGCGGATGCTGCCACGGCGAGGTACGGCGGGTCGTGAAGGGAACGACAAAAAGCGGAATCAGTACCGTAACAGAACGATCCCGAACGCCGTACGGAAACGAACGCATTGCGCATATACTGCACTGCGGTCGAAATCAAAAAGGAGAAACAGCATGAGAGTCGTTATTCAGGACAATTACGAAAAAATGAGCCAATGGGCGGCGCACTATATCGCGGGAAAGATCAACGCGCATAAGGAAGCGCGTCCGTTTGTGCTCGGGCTTCCGACGGGGTCGAGCCCCATCGGCGTCTATAAAGAGCTTGCGCGCATGAACAAAGCGGGGGAGGTTTCCTTCAAAAACGTCGTTACGTTCAACATGGACGAATACCTCGGGCTTCCGCACGAGCATGATCAGAGCTACTGGTACTTCATGCACGACAATTTCTTTGATCATCTGGTCGACATGAAGCCGGAAAACATCAATATTCTGAACGGCATGACCGACGATCCCGAGGGCGAATGCGCCCGCTATGAGGAGAAGATCAAATCCTACGGCGGCATCGACCTGTTCATGGGCGGCATCGGCGTGGACGGACACATCGCGTTCAACGAGCCGTTCACCTCGCTGTGCTCGCGCACGGGCGTACGGAACCTGACCACCGACACGCGGATCGTGAACTCCCGCTTCTTCGGAAACGATCCCGAGAAGGTGCCCTCAAAGGCGCTTTCCGTGGGCGTCGGCACGGTCACGGATTCAAAGGAAGTCTTGATTCTCATCAACGGTCACAACAAGGCGCGCGCGCTCGCGGCGACCGTCGAAGGCAACGTCAGCCACAAGTGGACCTGCTCCGCGCTGCAGATGCATAACGGCGCCATCATCGCCTGCGACGAGGCGGCATGCGGCGAGCTGACCGTCGACACCTATAAATACTTCCTCGACATCGAGAGAAACGAGCGGCTGTAAGATATGTATACGATCAACGATTTATATGACCTTGACCATACGCTTGCGAAGGACTATCTTTCGCAGTTCACCTATCCGTGGGAAGCGCTGAAGGGCATCAAGGACTTCATTCTCGCGCTCGGTCCCACGCTTGGCGAGGATTATGAAGAGGTTTCCGAGCACGTCTGGGTGCATAAGACGGCAAAGGTCTTTCCGTCCGCATATCTCGGCGCGCCCTGCATCATCGGACCGGAAACCGAGGTCCGGCATTGCGCGTTCATCCGCGGGTCGGCGCTTGTGGGCAGCAACTGCGTCGTCGGAAACTCCGTGGAGCTTAAGAACGTCATTCTGTTCGACAATGTGCAGACGCCGCACTATAACTATGTCGGCGATTCGATCCTGGGCTATAAGAGCCACATGGGCGCAGGCAGCATCACGTCGAACGTGAAGAGCGACAAGAAGCTTGTCGTCGTGCACAACGGCACGGAACAGATCGAAACCGGCGTCAAGAAGTTCGGCGCGATGCTCGGCGATTTCGTCGAGGTCGGCTGCAACGCGGTCTGCAATCCCGGCACGGTGATCGGGCGGCACAGCAACATATATCCGACGTCCTGCGTGCGCGGCGTGGTGCCGGCGTACAGCATCTGGAAGGACAACGGAACGGTAGCGGCGAAGGAGGAACGGTAATGGGCAAATATTTCGGAACGGACGGCTTCCGCGGCGAAGCCAACAAGAATCTGACCTTTGAGCATGCGATCAAGATCGGCAGATTCCTCGGCTGGTACTACGGCGCGCGCCTCGGCAAGAAGGCGAAGGTCGTCATCGGCAAGGATACGCGCCGAAGCTCCTATATGTTCGAGTACGCGCTCTGCACGGGGCTGATGGCGTCCGGCGCGGATGCGTACATCATGCACGTCACCACGACGCCGTCGGTTGCATACATCACGCGCGTGGACGATTTCGACTGCGGCATCATGATCTCTGCGTCGCACAATCCGTACTACGACAACGGCATCAAGCTTCTGAACAGCTTCGGCGAGAAGATGGACGAGGAGACGATCTTGAAGGTTGAGGACTACATCGACGGCAAGATCAACGTCCCGCTTGCGGACCGGCAAGAGATCGGCAGGACGGTCGACTACGTCGCGGGCAGAAACCGCTATATCGGCTTCCTGATTTCGATGAGCAAGTTCAGCTTCAAGGGCATCAAGGTCGGTCTGGACGTCGCAAACGGCGCGGCGTGGCAGATCGCGAAGGGCGTGTTTGACGCGCTCGGCGCCAAGGTCTATGTGATGAACGACCAGCCGGACGGCTACAACATCAACACCGACTGCGGATCGACGCACATCGAGCATCTGCAGAAGTTCGTGGTCGAAAACCGGCTCGACGTCGGCTTCGCTTACGACGGCGACGCGGACCGCTGCCTCTGCGTGGACGAGAAGGGCAACCTCGTCACCGGCGACCATACGCTCTACATCTACGGTCTGTATATGAAGGAGCGCGGAAAGCTTCTGAACAACAAGGTCGTCACGACGGTCATGTCGAACTTCGGGCTCTACAAGGCGCTCGACAAGGTCGGCATCGAGTACGAAAAGACCAAGGTCGGCGACAAGTATGTCTACGAGAACATGGTGCAGACCGGCAACCGCATCGGCGGCGAGCAGAGCGGACACACGATCTTCCTGAAATACGAGACCACCGGCGACGGCATTTTGACCTCGCTGAAGCTCATGGAGGTCATGATCGCGAAGAACAAGCCGATGAGCGAGCTTGCGGCGCCCGTCGTGTTCTATCCGCAGGTGCTGAAGAACGTGCGCGTCAAGTCCAAGCCCGACGCGCAGAACGATCCCGACGTGCAGGCGGCGGTGAAGAAGGTCGCCGACGAGCTCGGCGACACCGGACGCATCCTCGTGCGCGAGTCCGGCACGGAGCCGGTCATCCGCGTCATGGTCGAGGCGGGCACGAACGAAATCTGCGAAAAATACGTGGATTCCGTGATCGCGGTCATCAAAGAAAAGGGACATATCGCGTAAAATCATCGCAAAGAACAGGGAACCGTCGAAAAAACGGTTCCTTTTTTATTTTGCCGCAAAACGACACAAAATTGCAACAGAATCGGGCATAACTGTTCACAAAGATAACGCACTTTGTTCAAATTGGCGTGTTATTCTAAATACGATGGAAAAGCATAGGGTCAACGTTTTTTGAGGGAAAACCGCCGAAACGGCTCAAGATATAGCGAAAAAACGGCGTATTTGACGCAAAATACGGTGCCCGAAACGGTCGGTTCCGTCCGGAGGACGGGCAGGCAAGAAAAAATGCGGTAAAATTTTCGAGCCAAAAGATGACCGCTTTTTCGCACAAAAACGAACGGTTCACATGACCGGAAAATACGAAACGGCGCCTTTGCGCTTCCGGTCGTGCTTCGAATCCGCAGGGGGAGCCCGCGGAGTTATATCGGGAGGAGCTATGACACAGCAACATAAGAAAAAAAGAAGGAGGAGAGTGCAGCCGCGCTTTTACGTGATCGTTTCGATCTTTGCGTTGCTGGTCCTCGTGCTGATCGCATTGATCGCATGGACCGTCGTCGGCTGCATTCAGGATAACCGCGAGGAGAAGGAACGGCACAATCAGTTCCTGGTCGAAGAGGCGCGTCTGCAGTCCGAATACGCGGAGATGGTCAATCAGAACCCGGAGGGCTATGCCGACGTGGTCCGCCCGACGATCTCGTATGAGGACTTCAAGGCGGGCGCGACGCTTCCGCCGGTTCCCACGCCGATCCCCACGCCGACGCCCACGCCGCGGCCCACGCCGTACATGGTTGCGGAATCCAACCCCGAGCATTACGGCTTCGTTCCGCACCTGATGGTGAACGGAGAAGAGGTCACGGCAAACAGCTTCCGGCGCGAGGAGGAGATCGTGTTTCCGGCTGCGGACGAATACAACGACGCGTCGGTCAAGGGCATTTTGACCTTCCGCGGCAACAACTGGAGAAACGCTTCGAGCTTCGGCGCGGTCAACATGACCGAGAACAAGATGACGAAGGTCTGGGAGAAGTCGATCGGCGCGCTGCAGAAGGGCAGCGGAACGCAGAGCTGGACCGGCTGCGGCTGGACGGGTCAGCCGCTGATCGTACAGTGGCCCAAAGAAACGCGCAGGATCATGAACATGTACGACTGGGCGAAAGAGAAGGAGAACCTCGTCGAGGTCATTTATCCCACCGAGGACGGCAACATCTACTTCCTCGATCTCGAAACGGGCAAGCAGACGCGCGATACGATCGACAACCTCAAGGTCCCGTTCAAGGGCACCGGCAGCATCGATCCGAGAGGGCTTCCGCTCTTATACTGCGGCTCCGGCGACCAGTACGACAACGACGAGCAGAAATCGCGCGCGTTCATCATCTCGCTGATCAACGGCAAGGTGCTGTACGAGTTCGGCAAACAGGGCACCGACGACTTCGCGCGGCGCAAGTGGTACGCATACGATTCCGCGCCGCTCATCGACGCAAAGACCGACACGCTGATCTATCCGGGCGAGAACGGCATCATCTACACGATGAAGCTGAACACGGTCTACGATCCGGAGCTCGGTTCGATCTCGGTCGATCCGTCCGACGTCGTCAAGTTCCGCTACGACTGCAACAACATCTACGACGACATTGACATCGCGAACTCCACGCACAAGTGGCAGGGCTACGAAGGCAGCGCCGTCGCATGGAACGGGCATCTGTACCTTTCGAGCAACGACGGCATGTTCCAGTGCATCGACCTTGAGACCATGCGCGTCGTCTGGATTGCGAACACCGAGGACGACACCAACGGCAGCCCCGTGCTCGATGTGATCTCCGAAAACGAGGCATACCTGTACGTCGGCACGTCCCTGCACTTCAACAAGGACGGCAACAATACCGGCGTCGCGCCGTTCTTCAAGATCGACGCCATGACCGGCGAGATCAAGGGAAGATACGGTCTGACCGTGCAGACGGTTTCGGGCGTGTCCGGCGGCATTCAGGCAACCGCCGTCGTCGGAAAACAGGGCAGCAACATCGCCGATCTGGTCGTCATTCCGATCGCGCGCTACGGCGGCAAGGACACCGGCGTGCTGGTCGCGCTCGACAAGGAAACGTTCAAGGTCGAATGGAAGATGGACATGGACGGATACGCGTGGTCGAGCCCCGCGGTGGCGGACTCCAAGGGCAGGATCTTCCTGATCGACGGCGGGTCCGGCAGCGTGCTGGATACGATCGCGCCGACAAAGACCAACTTCGAGGCGTCGCCCGCCGTGTTCGGCAACATGATCGTGGTCGGCTGCCGCGGACAGATGATCTTCGGCATCCGATTGTCGTAATTTCGCCGAAACCCGATTTCGGTTCGCAACGTTCATCCCTCTTTCGCATCTGCGGGAGAGGGATTTCCTTTTATTAACGGAAATGTCGAAAATAGTTTGCAATTTCGCGTTGCGCGCCGAAAAGGAATACGCTATAATCAAACCATGGCAAGAAGGCAGGAACGGACGATCAGTCCGAAATTCATCATGTTTTGTGCGTCGGTGTTTATTCTCGTGATCGCCGTCGTGATTTTGATATTCGCCGTCGGGCTCAAGGATTCGACGCCAGGGAAGAGCTCCGGCTGCGGGCGTTCGCAGGACGCCTTATCGTTTGCTGCGGAGATCGAAACGAATCCCACCGACGCAAGCGGGCTTCCGCAGTCGCGTCCCACGGAGTCGCCCGTCGAGGCGTCCGTCATTCCCGACCCGCCCGCGCTGCCCGAAACGGTTTCGGTCGACGTCAGCCCGGTCGAAGCGGCAAAGCCCGCGAACTACGGCTTCACCTACGAGATCCGCAAGAACAACCGCGACGACAGCTATTCCTCGAACCCCAACGAGAACACGTTTTCCTTCGGCAGGGGGCAGAACTATACCGATGTCAAGGGCATCACGACATTCGCCGGAAACAACTACCGCAGCGGGTTTGCGTACGGCACGGCGCGCGTCACCATGCAGACGCTTGAACAGGTCTGGTCGTTCGCCGTCGGCTCCGCAAACGGCTTCGCCGGCGCGTCATGGACCGGTCAGCCGCTGATCGTTACGTGGGAGGGGCAGACGCTGAAAACGCTCGGCGTGCGCGACGAGTTCAAGAACAAGGATACCCTTACCGAGGTCATCCTCTGCGCGTCGGACGGCAATATCTATTTCTATGAGCTGGAGACCGGCAACCGCACGCGGGAGACGATCGCGCTCAACGTTCCCATGTTCGGCACGCCGACGCTCGATCCGAAGGGCATCCCGATGCTCTATATCGGACAGGGCACGCTGTCCGAACCGAACAGCAACAAGTCCGCGGCGTACGCGGTCAATCTCTGCAGCAACACGTTCCAGACCATCGTTTCCGGCAAGGACTATACCGCCCGCCGCAACGACTGGTCGGCGTTCGATTCAAGCCCGCTCGTCATCGACGACACCCTGATCTGGCCGAGCGAAAACGGCGTGCTGTATCTCATTGATCTTCGCACGCGCTACGACGCCGAAACCGGCGAGCTTACGATCAACCCGGGCGACAAGGTCAAGTACCGCTATTC
Source organism: uncultured Eubacteriales bacterium (assembly GCA_902792295.1). GTDB lineage: Bacteria > Bacillota > Clostridia > Christensenellales > CAG-138 > UBA3792. Next base: position 39,287 of record CADAZC010000014.1, on the reverse strand, counting down.
CGGCACGGGCTACGCGTCCACGACGCAGGCGGGCAAGCGTGCCTACGGCTTCGAGTCCTCAGTCGCCGCATTCCGGCATTTCCTGTACCTCACCGACAACGGCGGATTCCTCCAGTGCGTCGATCTCAACACGCTGAAGCTGCGCTTCGTCACCGACGTGGGCGGCGATTCCGACGCGACGCCGGTGCTTGAGGAAAACGGCACGGACGGCACGGTCTACGTCTACACGGTCTCGCAGACAGACCAGCAGGACGCGTCCCTGCAGAACGGCTACGGCTACTGCTACGTGCGCAAGATCAACGCGCTGACCGGCGCGATCGTGTGGGAGAACAAACAGTTCGTGCAGATCCTCGATCCGATCACCGGAAAGAGCATGAAGGGCGGCGGCAAAGCCACGCCGCACATCGGACACGGCACGATCGGCGATCTTCTGATCTGTTCGTTCTACGGGCTGACCGTGCAGACGACCGACGCGGACGGCAACACCGTCTATACCTTCGGCGGCAAGATCATGGCGCTCGACCGCAGCACCGGCGCCGTGCGCTGGGAGATCGTACAGACCGGAGGTGCGGATTACGTTTCCTCACCGCTCGTGGTCTACAACGCCCGCGGCGACGCGTACCTGATCGCCTGCGACCGCGAAGGCGGCATGCGCCTCTATGACGCGGCGCGTCCCGGCGAAAACGCGCTCTATGCGCTCGACCTCGGCGAACGCGTCGATGCAACGCCGGTCGCCTACAACAACTACATCGTGGTCGCCACGACCGGCACCACTGAACAGACGCGAATCTTCTGTTTGAAGCTCAGTTAAGCCGAAGCAAACACCGCCCTGCCGTGCGCAGGGCTTTTTTCGTCCTTGCAACGGCATACACAGTTTGATATAATACATACAGAACAAACTGGGGGCATATGGAATGACGATCCTTTTGGTCAACGACGACGGCATCGACGCGGTCGGCATCCGCTGTCTTGTTGCGGCGCTTTCCGGCAAGCATACGCTCCGGGTGATCGCGCCGGACCGGCAGCGCAGCGCGGCGAGCATGTCCATGACGCTCGAACAGCCGCTTCGCGCGGTACCGCGCGAGATCGACGGCGCGGCGTCCGCCTATGCGGTCGACGGCATGCCGGTGGACTGCGTGCGGCTCGGGCTCGGGAATCTTGTGCCCGGGAAGCCGGACCTTGTGATCTCGGGGATCAATCACGGTCCGAACCTCGGCAGCGACACGCTCTATTCCGGGACCTGCGGCGCGGCGCAGCAGGCGGCGATTCTCGGCGTACAGGCGATCGCAATGTCTCTGGACCATCGCAGCCCGACGCATTTCGAGACGGCTGCTGCGGTCACGGCACGCATGATTGCGATCGCGGAAAAACACCCGCTGCCGTTCGGCATGTTCTGGAACGTCAATGTGCCCGACCTGCCGCCCGAGGAAATCAAGGGATATCGGATCACGGGGCTTGCGATGGTGCATTACAACGATGTTTACGTGCGGCGTGAAGATCCGCTCGGCCGTCCCTATTACTGGGTGCCGCGCGGCAAGCTGCCGTGCGATCCCGATGAGGACACCGATTATGCGTGGCTGCGCAAGGGGTATATCACGGTCACGCCGATGGGCTATCACAGCGAGAAGCTCGACGCGGTCGACCTGTCGGACGAATTCGGAGGCGAAGCATGAGAGTTGCGGTCATCGGAGGCGGCGCGGCGGGACAGCTTGCCGCGATCAAGGCGGCGGAAAACGGACACCGCGTCACGATCTTCGAGCAAAACGAGAAGCTCGGCAAAAAACTGTTTATCACCGGCAAGGGACGGTGCAACGTCACGAACGCCGCGGACCGCGAGGGCTTTTTCCGGCATGTGGTGCGCAATCCGCGGTTTTTATACAGCGCGTACGCGAACTTCGACAGCGCGGCAATCATGTCGCTGATCGAGAACGCGGGCGTGCCCCTGAAGATCGAACGCGGACAGCGCGTGTTTCCGGCGTCCGATCATTCGAGCGATATCCTGAAAGCGCTGGAGCGCACGGTGCGCGCGCGCGGCGTCGCGGTGCGGCTGAACACGCGCGTTTCCGCGATCCTCACAAACGGCGGCGCGGTTTCCGGCGTGCGCATCGGCGAAACGGTCGAACCGTTCGACGCGATCGTCCTTGCGACCGGCGGGCTGAGTTATCCTTCTACCGGCAGCACGGGCGACGGGTTCCGGTTCGCAAAGGCGCTCGGGCATACGGTCGTTCCGCCGAAGGGCTCGCTCGTGCCGTTCGAGACGGCGGAGACGTGGTGCGCGGATCTTTCCGGGCTGACGCTGAAAAACGTTACGCTGACCGCGTACAAAAACGGCAGGGAGGTCTATTCCGAACTCGGCGAAATGCTGTTCACGCACTTCGGTGTGAGCGGACCTCTGGTGCTTTCCGCGTCGGCGCTCGTCGCCGAGGAGCCGGAGGGCACGGTGCTTTCGATCGACCTGAAGCCGGGGCTCTCGGAAGAACAGCTCGACGCGCGGCTTTTGCGCGATCTCGGAGCGAACGCGAAAAAGACATTTGCCGGCGCGCTGTACGGGCTGCTGCCGCAGAAGCTGCTGGGCGTTGTGCTCGAAGCGGCGAACATCGACGGGACCGCGCAGGCGGGCAACTGCACGAAGGCGCAAAGACGCGCGCTCGTCGAAACGCTGAAGGGGCTGAAGCTCCACGTGACGCAGGCGCGCCCGATCGCGGAGGCGATCGTCACGCGCGGCGGCGTTTCGGTGCGGGAGGTCAATCCTTCCACCATGGAATCCAAAAAGATCGTGAACCTGTATTTTGCGGGCGAGCTTCTCGATACGGACGCCTTTACGGGCGGGTTCAACCTGCAGATCGCATGGTCGACGGGCGCGCTTGCGGGCGGCAGTATTCCAACGGAGGTATAAGTTTATGAAACAGAGTATCGGCATCGACGGACCTGCGGGCGCAGGCAAGAGCACGATCGCAAAGCGGATCGCGGCAATTCTCCGGATCCCGTATCTGGATACGGGCGCCATGTACCGCGGCGTTGCGGTTGCGGCGAAGCGGCACGGCGTCGGCTTCACCGACGAGGAAGCGATCGCAAAGCTGGTCGAGGCGATCGACCTGCGCGTACGCTATACGGAGACCGGCGAACAACACATCATCGTCGACGGCGAGGACGTCACGGGGGAGCTTCGGACCGAGGAAATCAGTCAGGGCGCATCGCTGGTCAGCCGCGTACCCGCCGTGCGCGACCGCATGACAATCTTACAGCGCGAAGTGGCGCACGAACAGCGCGTGATCATGGACGGACGCGACATCTGCACGAACGTTCTTCCGGACACGCCTTATAAGTTTTTCGTCACCGCAACGGCGGAGGAGCGGGCGAACCGGCGGTACAAACAGCTTCTGGAAAACGGACAGCCCGCCGATTACGACACGATTCTGCACGACATCATCCGCCGCGACAAACAGGACAGCGAGCGCGCCTACAAGCCGCTGTACTGCGGCGCGGACACGAAGATGATCGACACGACGAACATGACGATCGAGGAAGCGGTCAACGCAATTCTTTCGGAGGTATGATATGCTGTACGTCTTTGCGTGCATCATCTTAAAGCCGATCCTCTGGCTGTACGGACGGCCGAAGATCCACAACCGCGCCGCGCTGAAAAGCAAGGGCAAGGTGATCTACGTCTCGAACCACGTCAAAATGAGCGACCCGATCTGGATCGGCGCCATCGTATGGCGCTGCATCCACTTCATGGCGAAGTCCACGCTGTTCTCGTCAAAGTTCATGACGACGGTGTTCCGGCTTCTTTTGACGTTCCCGGTCAATCAGCGCACGGCGGACACAAAGTCCATCAAACACGCCTGCGAGCTGCTTGAAAAGGGCAAGGCGTTCGGCATCTTCCCGGAGGGGCATCGCTCGGCGACCGGCAGCGACATGGATGCGTTCGACAAGGGCTGCGCGTTTATCGCGCTTCGCGCCGACGCGCCGGTCATTCCGCTGTATATCGTGCATCACGGCAGAAAGTTCGGGCAGCGGCTCAAAGTCGCCGTCGGCGATCCGATCCTTCCGTCCGAAGTCAAAGCGCGCTGCCCGGGCAAGAAGCCGGTCGAAGCCGTGAACGCGGCGATCACCGACGCGATGATCTCGCTGAAGGGCATTGCGGAGGCGCTTTGATGAACATCCTGCTTGCAAAACACAGCGGGTTCTGCTTCGGCGTGTCGCGGGCGATCGAGCTCGTCAATCGGGCGGCGGAAACGGATGCGCGCGTCTTCACCTACGGAAAGATCATCCACAATGAGAGCGTTGTGAACGAGCTCGCGTCGCGCGGGATCCTTGCGGTCGAATCGGTTGACACGCTTTCGGCGGGCGATACGCTGGTCATCCGGGCGCACGGCGCGCCGCCGGAGGTGTTCGCGGCATGCGCCGAAAAGGGCGTTCGCGTGATCGACGCGACCTGTCCGTTCGTCAAACGCATTCACCGCATCGTCGAGCGCGCGGCTGAGGCGGGCGAGCGTGTTGCGATCCTCGGAAAGCCGACGCACCCGGAGGTGATCGGCATCAGAAGCCGCGCGGGAAGCGACGCTGCCGTTCTGACCTGCGCGGAGGACGCGGAGCGGCTCGGACCGTGCGAATCGCTGACGTTCGTTTCGCAGACGACGGCGAAGGCGGAGGATTACGACGCCGTGCTGTCCGTTCTCGCGGAAAAGATTCCCGCGCTGCATGCGCACCGTACGATCTGCGACACAACGCGTTTGCGGCAGGCGGAAGCGGAGATTCTCGCAAAGCGCTGCACGCGGGTTTTCGTCCTCGGATCGGAATTCAGCGCAAACACGTGCGCGCTGCGCGATTTGTGCCAAAAAACCTGTAAAATGGCTGAAATCATCGACGATATCGGAAAAATTCCTCTTGCAAAAATAAAAGTCGATGATATAATAGGGATAATCGCAGGCGCATCGACGCCAACAGCGATGATTAGGGAGGTTAAACAAGTAATGAGCGAACTCGAAAAGACGACAGTAGAAACCATCGAAGCGGAAGCTCCCGCTGAGGTTGTCGCCGAAACCACTGAACAAGTCGTTGCGGAAGCAGAACAGGCAGTTGCGGAAACGGCAGCGGAAGTCAAGGAAACGGTCGAAGAAGTAAAAGAGGCCGTCGAAGAAGCGCCGGCAGCGGTCGAAGAAGCAGTTGAAGAAGCAGCGGCACCCGTTGCTGTCGAGGCGGAGGCGGAAGCCGAGCCGGAGACTTTTGAACAGGCCTTTGAAAAGACCGTAAAACGCATTCGTCCGGGCCAGATGATCACGGGCACCGTGCTTCAGGTCGTCGACGGCGAAGTATTTGTGAACATCGGTTACAAGGCCGACGGCGTGATTCCGAAGGGAGAATTCTCCGCGGATCCCGAGGTCCGTGCGGAAGACGTTGTCAAAGAGGGTGACAGCATCGACGTGGAAGTCCTTATGGTCAACGACGGCGAAGGCAATGTGCGCCTTTCCCGGAAGAATGTCGAAGACAGAAAGCTGCAGGAGCAGATGTTTGCAGAAGACGTCGAAGGCAAGACCTTTGAGGCAGTGGTCAAGGAAGTCGTCAAGGGCGGTCTGATTGCCGACATCAACGGCGTCCGCGCCTTCATTCCGGCTTCGCACGTTTCCACCAGATTCGTTGAGAACCTCAACGATTACGCAGGCAAGCAGGTCAAGGTCAAGGTCCTCGAAGCGGACAAGGCGAAGAAGCGCATCGTCGCTTCCATCAAGCAGGTTCTGATCGAGGAAGCGGAAGCAGCGAAAGCCGCGAAGTGGGACGCGCTCGTCGTCGGCGAGAAGGTCCACGGCGTCGTTCGCCGCATCACCGATTTCGGCGCGTTCGTCGACATCGGCGGCCTTGACGGTCTTGTTCACGTGACCGACTGCGCATGGGGCAGAGTCAAGCATCCGAGCGATGCGCTGTCCATCGGTCAGGAAATCGAAGTGCTGATCCTTCGCGTCGACCGCGAGAAGAAGCAGATCGGTCTGGGCTACAAGCAGCTCCAGCCGAAGCCCTGGACCAAGGCGGCAGAGAAGTACCCGGTCGGCTCCATCGTCGAGGGTAAGGTCGTCCGTATCGTCCCGTTCGGCGCGTTCGTCGCGCTTGAGCCGACGATCGACGGTCTCATCCACATCTCTCAGGTCGGCATCCACCGCATTGAGAAGGTCGAAGATGAAATCAAGGTCGGCGACATCGTTCGCTGCAAGGTGCTCGACGTCAACGTCGAAGCAAAGCGCATCAGTCTGTCCCGCAAGGACGCTCTGATCGAGGAGAACCCCGAGATCGCAGAGCAGCTTGCGGCGGAGAAGGCGGAGCGCGAACGCATCAATGCGGAGCGCAAGGCACAGCGTGAAGCGCAGCGCGAGCAGCAGAACAAGGAACGCGAAGAGCGCAATGCGCGCCGCGCGCAGGACAACGGCGAGCGCCGCGAATCCCGTCCGGATCGCCGCCGCCGCAACTCTGAGGACGGCGAGTATGAGCTGCCCCCGGTCACGCAGACGACCACGTCTCTGGCAGGTCTGTTTGCAAACTATAAGCCGGACGAGGAGTAATCTCCGTCCTCCGGACATGCAATCAAAAAACCGACTGCTTTCGCGGTCGGTTTTTATTTGTTTCGCAGATATGAAATGATTATGAAAAATTTATGAAAAAAGTGATAGATTTATCTTCCATTCCGAAAAAACATCTGTTATAATATGCTCGTACGTATGGCGTGCAAATTTATTATCCTGCACAGAAACAGGAAAAACAAATCAGGAGGAAAAACACACTATGAAGAAACTCATTGCATTGCTGATGGTTCTCGCAATGGTCTTCGCACTGGTCGCCTGCACGGCGAAGCCCGCAGACAAGCCCGCGGAGCAGCCCGCGGAAGCCGGCATGAAGGTTGCGCTTGTTACCGACGTCGGCAACATCGACGACAAGTCCTTCAACCAGGGCGCATGGGAAGGCGTCGTTGCATTCTGCGAAGCCAAGGGCATGAAGCAGGGCGAGGGTTACAACTACTATCGTCCGTCCGAGGACTCCACCGAAGCGCGCGTTGAGACCATCAAGGGCGCAATTGCAGGCGGCGCGAACGCGATCGTATGCCCGGGCTACCTCTTCGAAGAAGCAATCTTCCTCGTACAGAAGGATTATCCGGATGTCATGTTCCTGCTGCTCGACGGCGAGCCGCACTCTGCGGACTATGCGACCTATGAGACCGCGGAAAACACGCACAACATCCTTTATCAGGAAGAGCAGGCCGGCTTCTTCGCGGGCTATGCGGCTGTGAAGGATGGCTACAAGAAGCTCGGCTTCCTCGGCGGCATGGCGGTTCCGGCAGTCGTTCGTTACGGCTACGGCTTCGTCCAGGGCGCCAACATGGCGGCTGAAGAGATGGGCATTGCGGATCAGGTTTCCATCAAGTACTGGTATTGCGGCGGCTTTGCTCCGACGGATGATATCAAGATCAAGATGGCCGGCTGGTTCACCGACGGCACCGAAGTCGTGTTTGCATGCGGCGGCGGTATCTACCTGAGCGCGGTTGCGGCTGCGAACGAAGCGAACGGCAAGGTCATCGGCGTTGACGTCGACCAGAGCGCAGAAGCGGATTGCATCATCACCTCCGCAATGAAGGGCCTGACCAACTCCGTCGTCCTCGCTCTCGAAGACCTCGATGCGAACGGCGGCAAGTGGTCCGCGGACTATGCGGGCAAGACCGCTGTCCTCGGCGCTGCTGACAACTGCGTCGGTCTGCCCACCGCAGCGGCTTCCTGGAGACTCGGCACCTTCACCGTCGACGAGTACAACAAGCTCTTCGAGGACGTCAAGGGCGGCAAGATCGAGATCTCCAAGGATACCGAGAATGCACCGACAGTCACCATCACGGTTGACTACAACGCATAAGCTCAATCGATAGCTCAATATCGATCCTGAAGGGCTGGGCGCATAGCCCGGCCCTTCTTCTTTACTTTCATGAATAACAGGGAAATGGGGGACGCAGCATGAGCGAATATGTCATTGAGATGTTGAACATCACAAAAGAGTTCCCCGGCATCAAGGCGAACGATAACATTACGCTGCAGCTGAAACACGGTGAAGTCCACGCGCTTCTGGGCGAGAACGGTGCCGGTAAATCCACGCTGATGAGCGTACTGTTCGGCCTGTATCAGCCGGAAGCCGGCGTCATCAAAAAGGACGGCAAGGAAGTCAAGATCAACAACCCGAATGATGCGAACGCATTGCACATCGGCATGGTGCACCAGCACTTCAAGCTGGTCGAGATCTTCACCGTGCTCGACAACATCATTCTCGGCGCGGAGCCGAACAAGCTGGGCTTTCTGAAGAAAGCGGAGGCACGCAAGAAAGTTTTGGAGCTGTCCGAAAAATACGGTCTTCAGGTCGATCCGGATGCGAAGATCGAGGACATTTCCGTCGGCATGCAGCAGCGTGTTGAGATCCTTAAGATGCTGTATCGCGACAACGATATCCTGATCTTCGACGAACCGACGGCGGTTCTGACGCCGCAGGAGATCGACGAGCTCATGGAGATTATGCGCAACTTCACCAAGGAAGGCAAGTCGATCCTGTTTATCACCCACAAGCTGAACGAGATCATGGCGGTCGCCGATCGCTGCACGGTCCTCCGCAAGGGCAAGTATATGGGCACCGTGAACATCAAGGACACGACCAAGGAGGAGCTTTCCCGCATGATGGTCGGCCGCGACGTCAAGTTCGAGGTCGACAAGAAGCCGCAGAAGCTCGGCGACGTCGTGCTCGACGTGCAGCACGTTACCGTTCCGTCCAAGCTGCATTCGAACAATGCGGTCAAAGATGTCAGCTTCCAGGTCCGCGCGGGGGAGATCGTGTGCCTTGCGGGCATCGAGGGCAACGGGCAGACGCAGTTCGTTTACGCGCTGACGGGGCTCGACAAGATGTCCCACGGCAAGATCACGATGCTCGGTCACGACATCACGAAGGCAAAGATCCGCGAGCGCAGCAAGCTCGGCATGAGCCACATTCCGGAGGATCGCCACAAGCACGGTCTCGTTCTGGATTTCTCGCTCGAACAGAACCTCGTTTTGCAGCGGTACTGGCAGCCCCAGTTCCAGAAATACGGCTTCATCAAGAACAAGGAGGTCCGCAAGTACGCCGAACGCCTGATCAGGGAGAACGACATCCGTTCCGGTCAGGGTCCGATCACCGTGGCGCGTTCGATGTCCGGCGGCAACCAGCAGAAGGCGATCGTCGCGCGCGAGATCGACAAGAACCCGGAACTGCTCGTTGCGGTGCAGCCGACGCGCGGTCTCGACGTCGGCGCGATCGAGGGCGTCCATAAGCAGCTCGTCGCACAGCGCGACGCAGGCAAGGCGGTCCTGCTCGTTTCGCTCGAGCTCGAAGAGGTCATGAGCGTACCGGACCGCATCCTCGTCATGTACGAGGGTGAGATCGTCGGTGAATTTGATCCGAAGAAGACGACGGTTCAGGAGCTCGGTCTCTACATGGCGGGCGCCAAGAACATGTATCGCGATGTGGAACAGAAGGGAGGTGCCGAGGCATGAAAAAAGGACTGATCAGCGTTCTTTCATCCGTTATTTCGATCCTTGTCGGTCTGCTGTTCGGCCTGCTCCTGCTGATTATCGTGAATCCGGCGCAGGCATTCCCGAAGTTCGGCGAGATGCTGACGGCGGGCGTTTCCAGCGCGCCGAAGTTCGCGAAGGTGCTGTATCAGGCGGCACCGCTCATCATGACCGGTCTTTCGGTCGCGTTTGCGTTCAAAACCGGCCTCTTTAACATCGGCGCTTCCGGTCAGTATACGGTCGGCGCGTTCTGCGCGCTGGCATGCGGCATCATCTTCCAGATGCCGTGGTGGGTATGCCTGCTCGCATCCGTGGTCGCCGGTGCGGTCTGGGGCTTCTTCCCCGGTCTGTTCAAGTCGCTGTTCAACGTGAACGAGGTCATCACCTCGATCATGTTCAACTGGATCGGCATGATGGCGGTCAACCTGCTGTGCATGAACCTCTTGAAGGGCGGTCTGAACATCATGCTGCCGACGGCGTGGGTAAGCAGTCCGATCAAGGACCGTACCGCGGCGCTGTCCTATGCGAACCCGAACGCAATGATCCCCAAGATGGGACTCGACAAGCTCTTCAATTCGAACTTCATGAACATCAGCATTTTCATCGCGATCATCGTCGCGGTGATCATGTGGGTGATCCTGAACCGCACCACGTTCGGCTACGAGCTCAAGGCGTGCGGCTTCAACAAGAACGCCAGCATCTATGCCGGCATCAACGCAAAGCGGAACATCGTCCTTTCGATGGTCATCGCAGGCGCGCTCGCGGGCCTCGGCGGCGGCATCTACTATCTCGCCGGCACCGCGGAGTATACGATCCAGAAGGTCCTGCTTTCGATGGGCTTCAACGGTATCTCGGTCGCATTGCTCGCAACCTCGAACCCGATCGGCACGATCTTCTCGGCGCTGTTCATCTCCTATATCCAGGTCGGCGGCGAATCACTGCAGCCGGTCTTTGCAAAGGAAATGATCGACATCATCATTGCGGTCATCATCTACCTGAGCGCGTTCGCACTTTTGACCAAGACTATCCTTTCGAAGTACATCCGTCTGGACAAGTCGAACGTCAATGCGGAGCCCGCGCCGGTCGTCGCAGCGCCGAAACCGGCTGAACCCGCAAAATCCGCAGAAAGCGAGGGTGAACAAGCATGAGTACCTTAAACGTGGGCATTGTCATTGCCGATATTATCAGTTCGACCATCGTCTTTGCGGTTCCGCTGCTGCTGGTCGCAATGGGCGGTATGTTCTCCGAACGAAGCGGTATCATCAACATCGCGCTCGAAGGCATCATGATCATCGGCGCTCTGATGGGCTGTCTCATGATGCGCTGGCTGGATCCCGCCGTCACGAGCGGACAGCTCGGTTCCCAGCTCGGCATGCTGATCGCATCGCTGTTTGCTGGTGTGTGCGGCATGGCGTTCTCGGTGCTTCTGGCGTTTGCTTCCATCAACCTGAAGGCGGATCAGACGATCGGCGGTACGGCGCTGAACATGCTGGCGCCCGCGCTCGCAATCGTTCTGACCTGGGTCGTTCAGGGACAGGGGCAGACGACCATTTTGATCCCGACCTGGTCGCGCATCACGCAGGCGACGCTCGGCTTCGCGGCAAAGGAGAACTTCCTGCATACGCTGCTCTTCAAGAACATGTATCTGACCACGTTCATGACGGTCATTCTGTTCGCGGCGGCCGTTATCCTGATGTATAAGACCAAGTTCGGTCTGCGTCTCCGTTCCTGCGGCGAGCATCCGCAGGCGGCGGCGTCCGTCGGCATCAACGTGTTCAAGATGCGTTACGCGGGCGTGCTGATCTCCGGTTTCCTCGGAGGCATCGGCGGTCTCGCGTTCACGCTGGCGGCGGGCTCCGGCTTCCAGTCCTCGGTCGCCGGCTACGGCTTCCTCGCGTTGGCGGTCATGATCTTCGGCAACTGGAAACCGTGGTCGATCCTCGGTGCGTCGCTGTTCTTCGCGCTGTTCAAGGTCATCGGCGCATATGCGACGACGCTGCAGAACCTCGGGCCGTTTTTCAATGTTTTGTTCGGATGGCCGGCGAAGATCGGCATCAAGGAAGGACAGAGCACGTACTTCTGGCCGATGCTTCCGTACATCGTCACGATGATCCTTCTGGTGCTGACTTCCAAGAAGTCCCGCGCGCCGAAGGCGGAAGGAAGGGCATGAGATAAAACAAACAAACCTGCAAAGGACCGTTTCCGGACGGTCCTTTTTGTATGCAAAAAAACGAGGCGGCAATACTGTTCATATGGGTATTCTGATCGCGTTGTTCGTTCTGCTGTTTCTTTTGCTGCTGCTGTCCATGCCGCTGATCGTCGAGGCAAGGGCGGGCGTTTCGCTGCGCGGGGCGGCCGTGCACGGGCGCGTGTTTTTCCTCGGGCTGATCCCGATCCCGGTGCGGCTGAAGCTGCACTTCTTTTCCAAACCGTATTTCACGCTCGCGTTCGGCAAAAAACGCGTGTCGCTGCTGCAAAAAGGCGGCAGACCGCAGCTTTCCGGCGTCCGGATCCTGCGGCTGGACACGAAAACGACCGTCGGGATCGAGGGAGAACCGGCGCAGGCGGTGCTGATCGCGGGCGCGGTCGCCGTTCTGCTGTCCATGCTGATCCCACGGGTTTCCGAAAGCGGTTCGGCGCGCGCAAATCTTTCGAAATCGTCGATGTTCCGGATCGCGGTTTCCGCGCGGGGGATCGTTCAGCCGGTTCCGCTTCTTTTCGGAATTCTGCGGCAGCGTATAACGCGGCGCAAAGCGGCAAACAATACCGGTAAAATCCATGAAAAGAGGACAACGTATGCATCCTGTTGAAACCATTTTGCAGACGACGATGCGCGAGCTTAAAAACATCGTCGACGTGAACACGATCGTGGGCAATCCGATTTACGGCGAAGGCGGCGCGGTGGTGATCCCGGTATCGAAGGTCTGTCTCGGCTTTTTTGCGGGCGGCGGCGATTTCCCGACGCAGGCGGTCGCCAAGAAGGGGCAGCCGGACTTTGACGCCGAGGGCTATCCGTTCCTCGGCGCGAGCGTCGTCGGCGTATCGATCATGCCGAAGGCGTTTCTGCACATGCAGGGCGGACAGGTGACGCTGCTGCACGCCGACTGCGACAACACGCTGGACCGTCTCGTGCAGATGATCCCGACGGCGATGAGCGAGATCCGCGACGCGCTTGCGGACGTCCGCGCGCAGAAAACCGAGCCGCCCAAGGGGAACGAACCGTGAAACGGCGGCTTGCCGTTCTGCTGATCGCGCTGCTGCTTTTGCCGCGTATCGCGCTTGCGGAACAGGCGAAGGATGTGCCCGCGCAGGCGGCGTATCTCTTTGAAGCGAATTCCGGACGCGTGCTGTACGCGAAAAACGAAAACGAACGGCTGCCGATGGCAAGCACGACCAAGATCATGACCGCGCTCCTTGCGGTCGAATCGGGGCGTCTTACGGAGACCGTCGCCGTGCCGGACGAAGCCGCGGGCACGGAGGGCTCGTCGATGTATCTGAAAGCCGGCGAAACGATCCCGCTTGCCGATCTCGTGTACGGTCTGATGCTGACGAGCGGCAACGATGCGGCGGTCGCGATCGCATGTTTTCTGGACGGCGGCGTCGAACCGTTTGCGGCGCGCATGAACGCACGGGCGGAGCAGCTCGGACTGACAGGCACGCATTTCGTGAATCCGAACGGGCTGCATGATCCCGACCATTATACAACGGCAAAGGACCTTGCGATCCTCGGCGCGGCGGCGCTCGGGAATCCGTTTTTTGCGGAGATCGCCGCAACGCAGTATCATAGAACCTCCGGCTCGAACCCGCACACGCTGAAAAACAAGAACCGGCTTCTGTGGGAATACGAGGGCGGTATCGGCGTAAAGACCGGTTACACGAAGGCGGCGGGGAAGTGCCTCGTCTTTGCGGCGGAGCGCGGCGGGATGAAGCTCGTCGGCACGGTCCTGAACTGTCCCTCGATGTGGAACACCGCCAAAAGCATGCTGGACGCTGGGTTTTCGGACTACCGCGTAAAGGAATTTCTGTCCCGAGGGACCGTTTTTTCGATCCCCGTCGAAAACGGCGTGAAAAAAGCATTGTCTGCCGCGCCGATTCGCGGTATACTGTATCCGACGGAAACCGGCGGAGAGGAAGCGTATTCCGTGGAGACGGCGTTCGGCGCATGCCGCGCGCCGGTCCGTGCGGGCGAGCGGGTCGGAACGGCGTCGCTTGTTCGAAACGGCACGGTCGTGTTTACGGTTCCGATCGTCGCGGCGGAGACAGTCGACGCAGCCGGTTTCGCGTACTATCTCAAAAAGGCGGTTCTTGCGTTTACCGGATGAACCGCAGGCGGGGCGTATGCGTTTACAAAAATACATGGCGGACTGCGGCGTGGCTTCGCGCCGCGCCTCGGAACAGATCATTTCGGACGGACGGGTCACGGTCAACGGCATTCCCGCCGTCCTCGGCATGTCCGTGGAGGAGGGGGACGACGTGCGCCTCGACGGAAAACGGCTGACGCCGCAAACGGAGCACGTGGTGCTGATGCTCTATAAACCGCGCGGCGTGGTCTCGACGTCCAGCGACGAGGCGGGGCGAAAGACCGTGCAGGCGTTCGTTTCGGAGCTGCCGTACCGGCTCTACAACGTCGGGCGGCTCGACCTCAATTCCGAGGGGCTTCTGCTGCTTACGAACGACGGCGAACTTGCAAACCGCCTGATGCATCCGCGCTACAAGGTGGACAAGACCTACCGCGTGGTATGCGACGGCACGCTTTCGGCGTCGGAGATCGCCGCGCTCACAAACGGCGTACAGCTCGAGGACGGCATGACCGCCCCAGCGAAGATCGCGAATATCCGGCGGTCCACCACCGGAGGGACGGCGTTTTCGATCACGATCCACGAGGGCAGAAACCGGCAGATCCGCCGCATGCTCGAAGCGGTCGGACATCGCACGCTGCGCCTGAAGCGCGAGCAGTACGGCAATCTTCGCCTCGGCGACCTCAGACCGGGCGAGTGGCGGTATCTTTCGAAAGAGGAAATCGACGGTCTTCTGAACTGCGTAAGGTAGAGAGAGATCGAAAAGCATCATTTTTACACGGTTTTTACCTGCTCCGGCGTTGTCGGAGCAGGTTTTCTCTTGACGAAACAGGAGAAAACGGTTAAAATATATTTGTTGAAAATTTTTAATTTTCAAAAAAACAAAAATCTTTACGGAGGGAAACATGAAGAGATTTTTTGCTATCGTTGTTTGTCTGCTGATGGTCGCAGCGCTGGTTGCCTGCACCGGCACGAAGCCCGCTGAGACGCCTGCCGACAAGCCCGCAGACGGTCTGAACATCAAGGTCGGTTTCATCTGCCTGCATGACGAGAACTCCACCTACGACCTGAACTTCATCAATGCGGCGAAGGGCGCGTGCGAGAAGCTCGGCATCAAGGACTACATCATCAAGACGAACATCCCCGAGGGTCAGGAATGCTACGAGACCGCTGCCGACATGGCGGCGTCCGGCTGCAAGATCATCTTCGCGGACAGCTTCGGTCATGAGGATTACATGATCCAGGCGGCGAAGGAATACCCGGATGTGCAGTTCTGCCATGCAACCGGCACCAAGGCGCACACCGAGAAGCTCCCGAACTATCATAATGCGTTTGCGGCGATCTATGAAGGCCGTTACCTCGCGGGTATCGCGGCGGGCATGAAGCTCCAGGAGATGCTCGATTCCGGCAAGATCACCAAGGACCAGCTGAAGATCGGCTACGTCGGCGCGTTCACTTATGAAGAGGTCGTCTCCGGCTACACCTCCTTCTTCCTCGGCGTCCGCTCCATCGTTCCGGAAGTCACCATGGACGTTACCTTCACCGGTTCCTGGTACGATGAGACCGCTGAAAAAGAAGGCGCAATGAAGCTGATCAACGGCGGCTGCGTGCTCATCAGCCAGCATGCAGACTCCATGGGCGCACCGTCCGCTTGCGAGAGCATGGGCGTTCCGAACGTCTCCTACAACGGCAGCACCGTCAAGGTCGGCCCGAACACCTACATCGTTTCTTCCCGCATCAACTGGGAGCCGTACTATGAGTACGCGATCAAGGCAGCTGCGGCAGGCGAAGCGATCCCGGCAGACTGGACCGGCACGATCGAAACGGGTTCCGTTGAGCTCTTCGAGCTGAACGACGCAGTTGCGGCAGATGGCACGCAGGCGAAGATCGACGAGGCGAAGGCCGCGATGGTTGCGGGCACGCTGCACGTATTCAGCACCGACGCGTTCACCGTGGGCGGCGAGCATCTGACGAGCTACATGGCGGACGTCGACACCGATCCGGCATACACCCCGGACACCGAGGTCATCAAGGACGGTTACTTCCATGAGTCCGAGTTCCGCAGCGCACCGTACTTCGATCTTCGCATCGACGGCATTACCCTGCTGAACGAAAGCTATTAATTCAACTCCAAACAGTCAGATCGGACGGTCTCGGACCGTCCGATTTTTTTTGCCGCGGATTGCGGTTTTCATTTACAAATCGCGGAATATATGATACAATATCCTATCATCGGCAGAGGTATGCGCCTCTGCGGAAAGGATGGGGGACTTGGAAGCAGTCAAAAATGCCGTCAGAATGGAGGGCATCACCAAGCACTTCGGCAGCGTGGTTGCCAACCGAAACGTTCATCTGGAACTGCATGAAGGCGAGATCCTTTCGCTGCTCGGCGAGAACGGCAGCGGAAAGACCACGCTGATGAACATGCTGTCCGGCATTTACTATCCGGACGAGGGACAGATTTACATTCACGACAAGCCAGTCACGATTTCTTCTCCGAAGGATGCGTTTGAAAACGGGATCGGTATGATCCATCAGCACTTCAAGCTGGTGGATGTGTTTACCGCGACCGAAAACATCATCCTCGGGCTCAAAGAGGAAGGCATGCTGAACCTCAAGCGCGCGGCAAAGCGGATCAAGGAGATCAGCGAACGCTACGGGTTTGAGATCGATCCCAATCAGAAGGTTTACAATATGTCGGTATCGCAGAAGCAGACCGTTGAAATCATCAAGGTCCTGTACCGCGGCGCCGATATTCTGATCCTCGACGAGCCGACTGCGGTTCTGACGCCGCAGGAAACGGACAAGCTGTTCAGGGTCATGCGCAACATGCAGAAGGACGGCAAGTCCCTGATCATTATCACGCATAAGCTGCATGAGGTTCTGGAGGTCTCCGACCGCGTTGCGATCCTGAGAAAGGGCGAGTACATCGGCGACGTGCTGACCAAGGATGCGAACCAGCAGAGCTTGACCGACATGATGGTCGGACGCGCGGTGAGCTTGAACATCGACCGCCCGAAGGCGGAGGAAATGCATGAACGGCTTCGTGTGGAGCATCTCACGGTAAAGGACATCGAGGGTGTCAAGCGTCTCGACGATATCAATTTCACGGCATATTCCGGCGAGATTCTCGGCATCGCGGGCATTGCGGGCAGCGGTCAGCGCGAGCTTCTGGAGGCGATTGCGGGTCTGCAGGGTATTGAACCGGAGGGCAGGATCGTCTATATCGATCCGAAAACCGGAAAAGAGCAGGTCATCAACGGCATGGATCCGCTGAAGATCATTCAGTCCGGCGTGCTGCTGTCGTTCGTGCCGGAGGACCGCTTCGGCATGGGGCTCGTCGGCAGCATGAACATTGCAGACAACGTGATGCTCCGAAGCTACCGCAGAGGGAAACACAACCCGTTCCTTGACCGGAAATATCCGAAACAGCTTGCAGTCAAGATCGTCAACGATCTCGAGGTCGTCACGCCGAATGTCGATCAGATCCCGCTTCGCCGGCTTTCGGGCGGCAACGTGCAGAAGGTGCTCGTCGGGCGTGAGATCGAACAGAACCCGTCGGTACTGATGACGGCGTACGCGGTCCGCGGACTGGACATCAATACGTCGTACACGATCTACAATCTTTTGACACAGCAGAAGATGCAGGGCGTCGCCGTCATTTATGTCGGCGAGGACCTTGACGTGCTTCTGGAGCTGTGCGACCGGATCCTGGTGCTGTGCGGCGGCAAGGTGTCCGGCATTGTGGACGGGCGCTCCATCACAAAGGAAGAGATCGGTCTCAT
The DNA here is from genome assembly GCA_902792295.1 of uncultured Eubacteriales bacterium. GTDB lineage: Bacteria > Bacillota > Clostridia > Christensenellales > CAG-138 > UBA3792. Next base: position 21,641 of record CADAZC010000014.1, on the reverse strand, counting down.
GATGACCAAGGTCGGGGGAGGTGCATAAGATGCTGCATATTTCAAAGCGTGCAGGGCTTCCGGCATGGAAGGCATGGCTGATTCGCGGCGCGGCGATCGTGCTTGCGCTGATTGTCTGCGCGATCGTCACCATGATCGTCACCGGGCTGAACCCGATCACCGTGTTCAAGACCATGTTTGACGGAACGCTCGGTTCCTCGCGCCGCATCTGGGTCACCGTTTACCGCATCGTGATCCTGCTCGGTATTTCTCTGGCAGTCACGCCCGCGTTCAAAATGCGTTTCTGGAACATCGGCGCGGAGGGTCAGGTGTTGATCGGCGCGTTTGCAACGGCGATCTGCATCTTCTATGCGGGTAAGATGCCGTTTTTCCAGAATCCGAACATTCCGCTTGCGGTCAAAAACCTGATTCTGATTCCGTGCATGACCGTTGCCGCGCTTGCGGCGGGTGCGCTGTGGGGCTTTTTGCCGGCATTTTTCAAATCCCGATGGAACACGAACGAAACGCTGTTCACGCTGATGATGAACTACGTTGCGCTGCAGCTCGTCAAGTTCATGATCGCTTATCGCGGATTCAAATACGTATGGTCGCCGAACGGAACGGTTGTCGGCATCTTCAACTCCAACGCTGCGCTCGGCTCCTACGGCGTCGGCTGGCTTCCGGAGATCGCCGGTTCGCGTTATCTGCTGCCGGCGCTGGTCATCGGCATCCTGACCGCTGCGCTGTACCTGTACCTCAAATACTCGAAGCACGGTTATGAGATCGCGGTCGTCGGCGAAAGCGAACGTACCGCCTCGTATTCGGGCATCAAGGTCAATCGTGTCATCATCCGTACGATGGTGCTTTCGGGCATGATCTGCGGGCTCGTGGGATGCCTTCTTGCGGGAACCGACCGCACGCTCACCGATACGCTGGTCGACGGTCGCGGCTACACCGCAGTCATGGTCTCGTGGATGTCGAAATTCAATCCGATCGGCATGATTTTCTCGTCGTTTTTGATCGTCTTCATGCAGTACGGCGCGAAGGAGGTTGCGAGCAAGCCGGAGCTCGGACTGAATCATTCGTTTGCGGATATCCTGACCGGCATCATTTTGTTCTTCATCATCGGCTGCGAGTTCTTTATCTCCTACAAGCTGCAGTTCAGCCGGCATAAGAAACGGGAGGTGTAACGATATGTGGGAATTTCTGGTATCCTTCGTCCCGAGAGCGGTCATGCAGGGCATGCCGCTTCTGTACGGCAGCACCGGTGAGATCCTGACCGAAAAAGCGGGCAACCTGAACCTCGGTATTCCGGGCATCATGTATGTCGGCGCAATCTCCGGCGTCATCGGCGCGTTCTTCTATGAGCAGTCGACGATCGGCGCGGGCAAGCCGATGATCGGCATCCTTGCGGTGCTGATTCCGATGCTCTGCTGCCTTCTCGGCTCGTTCCTGATGGGACTTCTGTACTGCTTCCTGACCGTTACGCTTCGCGCGAACCAGAACGTCACCGGTCTTGCCATGACGATGTTCGGCGTCGGCTTCGGCAACTTCTTCGGCGGATCGCTGATCAAGCTCGCGCACAGCGAGGTCCCGAGCTTGACGTTTGCGTCGACCTGCAACTTCTTCGGCGACGGCAAGATTCCCGGCTGGCTTGCGTATCTCGGCATCGGCATTGCAATCCTCGCATCGGTGTTTCTGCGGTTCACGCGCAAGGGAATGCAGCTGCGTGCGGTCGGCGAGAATCCGGCGACGGCGGATGCGGCGGGCATCAACGTCACGCGGTACAAGTACGTTGCAACCATCGTGGGCAGCATGATCGCCGGTCTCGGCGGACTGTACTACGTCATGGAGTGTGCGCACGGAACGTGGGCGAATGAGGGCTTCGGCGACCGCGGCTGGCTTGCGATCGCGCTGGTCATCTTCACAACCTGGCGTCCGAGCGTCAGCATCTTCGCGTCGATCCTGTTCGGCGGACTGATCATTCTTTCCGAGCATCTTTCGCTGCCGCTGGGCGTCAAGGAGCTTTATAAGCTCGCGCCGTACGTGGTTACGCTGCTCGTGCTGATCATCGTCTCGCTGCGCAAGAAGCGCGAAAATCAGCCGCCGCAGAGCTTGGGTCTTGCATATTTCCGCGAGGAACGATAAAAACAGAACAAAAATCAAGGGCAGCCGTTCGACTGCCCTTTTTGTATGCGGTTTTCTTACAGCTTGATCCCGTCGATCTCCTCGGTGAGTTTGATGATTTCGTCGATCAGAGAGCCGATGTAGTCGATCGTGGCGTTCAAAGGTCCGTCCGTGCCGATATCGAAGCCCGCGATCTTTGCCATTTCCACGGGCGGTTTCGAACCGCCGGCGGTAAGGAAGTTTTTCCAGTCCGCAACGGCGGGTTCGCCCTCTGCGCGGATGCGCAGCATTGCCTGCGTGGCGACCGTCAGCCCCGCGCTGTACGTGTAGGGATAGAGCCCCATGTAGTAGTGCGGCTGCCGCATCCACGTGTGCTCCGCACCGTCCGGGATCTCCACGGCGTCGCCCCAGAAGAGCTCCAGATTCCTGCGGAACAGATCGTTCAGAATATCCGCGTTCACGCTGCCGCCCGCGTCGATGATCTTGTAGACCTCGCGCTGATACCATGCTTCCCGCAGATGTGTGACGAAGTTATGGTAGTACGTGTTCGAGATCACGCTCGAAAGCACCCAGCGGCGGAAACGCTTGTCTTCGCTCGTTTTGAGCAGGTGGTTTGCGAGCAGCAGCTCGTTCATCGTGGACGGCGCTTCGACGAGATACATGGTCGGGCTGCAGTCGTAATAGGACTGCGCCGCGTCGCCGTACATGGACTGTCCGGCGTGTCCGAGTTCGTGCGCCACGGTGAACACGTCCGACATACGGTCGTTCCAGTTGAGCAGGATGAACGAGTTTTTGCGGTAGATGCCCGAGCAGAAGCCGCCGGTGCTCTTGCCGACGTTTTTTGCAAAATCGATCCAGCGCTCGCGATATGCGCGGTCCACCATGTCCGTGTAATCTTCGCCGAGGATCGAAAGCGCCTCCCGGACCAGCTTGTGCGATTCTTCGATCGTGACCTTCGGATCATATTCCGGATCGACCGCGATCTTCAGATCGCCGAACGTCATTTTGTCCAGACCGTGTTTCTTCTGAAGCAGCTTTGCATAGCGGCGCATATGCGGCGCAAGCCGGTCGGTGATCACGTCGATCTGACGGTCGTACATCTCGCGCGTGACCTTCTGCGGGAAGAGCAGATAGTCGAACACGTCCTTGTATCCGCGCAGCTCCGACATGACCTTTTCCTGCGTGACGCAGGCGTTGTACGCGGTTGCGGTGGTGTTTTCGTACTTTTTCAGCGTGTCATAGAACGCGCGGAACGCGGCGCGGCGGACGGCCGTATTCGCCTCAAGCTCGTAATCGTCCTCATACAGCGAATAGCCCATCGGGTATTCTTTCCCGTCGACCGTGATGGGATCGAAGGCGATGTCCGCGAGCTTCAGCGTGTTGTATACGTCGTAGGGCACGCCGAACGAACGGTCGAGCGCTGCCAGCACTTTTTCGGTCTCCGGCGAGAGCATATGCGCCTTCTTCGCGATCAGGTCCTCGAGATATACGCGGCAGCCCTTTGCAAGCGTCACCGCGCGATTGAGCTCCGCTTCGGGCGCAAGAAGGATCTCGCTGTCCACGAACGCCATGTCCGTAAAGAGCCGCGTCGCCTCGTCGCCGATCTTTTCGTCGCGTTCACGGAGCTTGTTGTCGGTATAATCTGCTTCCACCGCAAGTCCGGTATAGGACCAGAGGTTGCCGATCGCCGGCAGGAGCTTTTCCTTATCGTCGAGGCAGATGACAATTGTTTCCGCGGTCGTGAGCTTTCCCGCATACGTCTCGACGAACGCCTTGACATCTGCCTTTGCCTGTTCGAGCGCTTCCCACATCTGCTTTTCTTCCTTGAAGATCAGCGAAAGATCCCATGTTTCGTTTACGGGAACGTCTTTACGTGCACAAAGTTCCATACGTCCTCTTTCCGCCCCGTCGGGGGCATTGTGTTTTAGTTTTGAAAATTGCTCAATGTTTCGCCGTTCAGCCAGCGGACCAGTTCCGGCGGCGTATCGGGCACATTGACGGTCGTAAAGGTCGTGCGCTTCGGCACCATCTGCTCGGCGTCGCTGCTTTCCGCCCAGATAACGCGCTGAAGAACTTTCTTCTCGCAGCCGACTGCGCCTTCCTCAGGCAGTTCTTCGATCTGCAAAAGGATCGAGGCATGCTGCTGGTCCGAGCTCCAGCGCCCGAAATTCGTCGTGGGACGCTTCCAGAGCCATTGCATGCGCTTGCCGCCGTCCTCCTTTTTGCGAAGTTTCAGATAGCCGTTGTGAATGTCCTGCGTGCAGCGCATCAGCCAGATCACGTGATAGCCCGCCTTCTGAAACAGCTCGCACACGTCGAAGAACGCCGCTTCCATCAGCAGACCGTCCTGCAGCATCATGGCGTTGTGCCCGACGAGCACGAAAGCGTCATAGGTCGTGCCGTCGACGGTGACGGGCACGTTGCGGCATTCGGGCGGAAACAGCGCCTGCCACTGCTCGCGCCAGACGTCGGAGGAGGTCTGTGAAACGGTTTGTTTTTTACGGAACAGACACACGGGAATCACCTCTCGCTCTGATACAGGAAACTCATGGTGCGGACGTCGAACAGCCCGCAGTCGGTCAGCCGCACCTCGGGGATGACGGGCAGCGCAAGGAACGACAGCAGCACCAGCGGATCACAGGCGTCGTCCGCGTCGAGCGCGTGCGCGGCGTCAAGCAGCGCGCGTTGTTTTTGAAGAACGCTCTCGACCGGCGCGTCGCTCATCAGTCCGGCAACCGGAAGCTCCAGAAGCGCCTTGACCGCGCCGTGCGATACGACCGTGAACCCGCCGCCGCAGGATTTCAGCGTTTCCGCCGCAAAGCGCATGTCTTCGTCGTTGTCGCCGACGACCACGATGTTGTGCGAGTCGTGCGCGACCGTTGCGGCGATCGCGCCGCCCTTGATGTGCATGCCTTCGACGATGCCGACGCCGATGTGCCCGGTGGCGTGATGGCGTTCGATGACCGCAAGCTTATTGAGCTCGTTGTCTGCAAGGAAATACCCGTTTTCGTCGGTGGGAACGATCCCGGAAACCAACCGCGTCACCAGCTGATGCGGAACGGTCTCGATGATCGGCATGAACGTTTTTGCTTTGAGCTTCAGATCGTCCGGTCCGATCGGCGCGGCATGCACGCTGTTCTTCACGGATTCGGGAACCGCGGGGGAGGGGATCGGCGCGTCGGGATCGACGAGGACGCCGTTTGCAAAGACCGCCTTCGGCACGATCGTGTGCAGGTCGTCGAACAGCACGAGATTTGCGCGGTATCCCGGGGCAACCGCGCCGACGCGTTTCAGACCGTATGCCGTCGCCGTGTTCAGCGTCGCCATGCGGATCGCATCGAGCGGGCGAATGCCGCGCGAGATCGCAACGTTGATAATGTGGTTGATATGTCCCTCGGAACGGATGTTTTCGAGATGCTTGTCGTCGGTGCAGAAGCAGATGCGGTCGGTGGGCAGTCCTGCGGACACGATGCCGTCGAACATTTCCAATACGCCGTTTGCCGCCGAGCCCATACGGATCAGGATGTGCATGCCGTCCCGGAGCTTTTCCTTGAGCTCCGAGAAGTTTGAGCACTCATGGTCGGTCTGCGGTCCCGCAAGGCAGTAGGCGTTCAGCGCCTTGCCGGTGAGCATCGGCGCATGTCCGTCGATCGGACGGTCACGGAACAGCGCGAGCTTATCGAGCATGTCCGGCATTCCCGCGACGACGGAGGTGTAGTCCATGACCTCGCCGAGTCCGAGCACGCTCGGCTCGTCCAGAAATTCCGCAAGGTCCGCCGCGGAAAGCGACGCGCCGCTGTGCTCGAACGGCGTTGCAGGCACGCAGGAGGGCAGCATGAACCGGATATCCAGAGGCAGCCCCTCGGAAAGCGCAAAGATGGCGCGGAGTCCTTCCTTGCCCGCGACGTTCGCAATCTCGTGCGGGTCTGCAACGATCGTGGTCGTGCCCTTCGGCAGAATCACCTGCGCAAAAGAAGCGGGCGTGACCATCGAGCTTTCGATGTGCACATGCCCGTCGATGAACCCCGGCGCAAGGTACGCGCCATGGGCGTTGTATTCGCGTTCGCAGGAGTAATTGCCGACGCCGATGATCGTGCCGTCGGCGATCGCCACGTTCGTTTCCGTGATTTCGTTGGTGAAGACGTTGATCACACGCGCGTCTCGGATGACAAAGTCCGGTTTTCCGCTGCGCGCGGCGGGAATCAGTCGGGAAAGCTCGCCTGCGTTCATGTGGATACCTCGTTTCACATATTTTATACAGTATACCACATGATTTGTACGGAGTAAATCGTTACAGCAAAGAATTCCACGAAAAAAGTTCGATTCCGCGGATCCGCACGAGGATCGACTGCGCTTCGCGAAGCGCTTCCGCCGCCGCGCCCGCATCATTTGCCTGCACCGCGCAGTCAGCGACCGCTACGGCGGCGTCAAGCGCATCGATGCTTGCGTGGTTCAGAAACCGCTCCAGAACAGGCATCCGCTCGCGCACGAGCGAAAACAGCGCGGCGCAGTGCGGCGCGGCGGCGGGCAGATCGCCCGAAAGCAGAGCGCTCTCCGCCGCTTCGATCCGCGCGTCCGCTTCCGCGCAGAACCGGTCGAGATACGCGGACGGGACCAGAAAGAGCATCAGAAGAAACAGACAGATCAGAACGGTCATGCACGACCGGAATACGGTGAATCCCATACGCCCTCCTATGCCGCCGAAAAGGAATATACGCGGCTCTGATGCGAACGGTCGAGCTGTACGTGCAGATCGCCGTCGCCGTTCATCTGCGCGAAAAAGACGGTTTTAAGCGCCAGTCCGTGTTCCTTCAGCATGCGCTCCACGTCGGCCCGGGAAAGATGCAGCGTTTCGAGTCCGCTCCTTTGGATCTTTCCTTCGAGGATCAGAAGATGCGAAAGCGCAGCAGACCCCGGCGGGAGGTCGAGCTCCTGCTTATTCGGCTGCTGAAACGCCGCTTTTTCGAGCACGCTCAAAGAGCCGTTCGTTTCGAGGATCGCGTAGGCGACCTCGCCGACGTCGAAGATGTCCTTGCTGCGAAGATTGTCCAAAAGGTCGCGCACCGTGTAGTTCGTGCGCCGCATGATCTTTTCCTGCAAAACGCCGTCGAGGATCAGGATCTGCGGCGTACCGCAGATGATCCGCCGCATCGCGGAGGACTTCAGGCAGAGCTTTGCAATCAGCTGCTGCACGAGGTACAGGGCAAGGATCGGCACGACGCTGTAAAGGAGCGGAATGTCCGTGTCGGCGATTGCCGTGCTTGCAAGGTCGGCGATGATCAGCGTCATCAAAAGATCATACGGCTGCAGGTCGCTGACCTGCCGTTTTCCGGTCAGCCGCAGGATCAGAAGCACAAAAAGATCCAAAAAGACCGCGCGTAAAAACAATGTCAGCATATGCACAGTATTTCCCGCCGCTTTGCGTCTTATTCGAATTGACATCTTGCGAAAATCCGTATATACTATTATATGGCGGAAAACGGATAAAAGGATTTTTGTCGAATACTACATAAGAGGGGAAGAAGGAAAAACCGTCTTTCCCGGAAGGATGGAGGTTCTGCTTATGTCATTTGAAGGAGGTTCGGCGGCGACGTCGACACTGGTCACGTTCCTTTTGGGACTCGGGATCGTCTTCATCGGGCTGATCGCATTGATCCTGATCATTAAGTTGATGGGCGCGGTCATGCGCGCGCTCGGAAAGAAAAAAGCGACGCCCAAACCGGAACCGGAAGCGAAAGCGCCGGCAACCGTGCCGGAGGGCGACAGAGGCGAGATCATCGCGGCCGTATCGGCGGCGATCGCCACAGTGCTGGGCGAAAGCGTCAGCGGAATTCGAATTGTATCTTTTAAGAAAGCGGAATAAGGGGGAAGAAATCATGCGTAAGTTTTCAGTCAATGTCAACGGAACCAGATACGAAGTGGAAGTCGAAGAGATCGACGCCAACGCCGTCGCGGCGGCAGCCAAGCAGGAGCCCGTGAAGGCGGCGCCCGCAGGCGCAGGCACCGAGGTCAGAAGCCCGATGCCCGGCAACATTCTGCAGGTCAACGTCAATCCCGGCGACGTCGTCAAGGAAGGCCAGCAGCTGATGATCCTCGAAGCCATGAAGATGGAAAACGAGATCCTCGCGCCCTGCGCGGGCAGGATCACCTCCATCGGTGTTGCCAAGGGTTCCTCGGTCGAAAGCGGCGCGCTGCTGTGCACCATCGCCTGATCGGGGGCGCCTATGGAAGCCATCTGGAAGACTTTTTCCGAGTTCTTCACAAGTTCGGGGTTTGCCCTGTTCTTTGAGGAGGATAACTGGAAAATGCTGATCATGATCGCGATCGCCTGCGTGCTTCTGTACCTTGCGATCGTCAAGAAGTTCGAGCCGCTTCTGCTCGTTCCGATCGCGTTTGGCATGCTTCTCACCAATCTCCCCGGCGCGGGGCTGTTCCACGAGGAGCTGTTCGGACTCGGCGCAAACAACGCCCAGCAGGGCGTGATTCAGTGGGCGCAGCTCGGCGACATCCACAAGACGGGGCTTTTGGACTATCTGTACCTCGGCGTCAAGCTCGGCATCTATCCGTGCCTGATCTTCATGGGCGTCGGCGCGATGACGGACTTCGGGCCCCTGATCGCAAACCCGAAGAGCCTGATCCTCGGCGCGGCGGCGCAGCTCGGCATCTACATCGCATTCGCGCTGTCCGTCGTTGCGTTCCAGTGGATCCCGACCGACGGCACGCCGCTTCAGAACATTGCGGCGTCCATCGGCATCATCGGCGGTGCGGACGGTCCGACGGCGATTCTCGTTACCTCGCGGCTCGCGCCGAGCTACCTCGGACCGATTGCGGTTGCGGCGTATTCGTACATGGCGCTGGTGCCGGTTATCCAGCCGCCGTTCATGAAGCTCCTCACGACCAAAAAGGAACGTCAGATCGTCATGGCGCAGCTTCGTCCGGTCTCGCAGACCGAGAAGATCCTGTTCCCGATCGTCGTCACCATCTTCGTCGCGCTGCTCGTTCCCTCCGCTGCACCGCTCGTCGGCTGCCTGATGCTGGGCAATCTCTTTAAGGAATGCGGCGCGACCGAGCGGCTCTCGAAGACCGTACAGAACGAGCTTTGCAACATCGTCACGATCTTCCTCGGCGTCTGCGTCGGCGCAACGGCGACGGGCACGACGTTTTTGCAGCTTTCCACGCTGGTCATCATCGCGCTCGGCATCGTCGCCTTTATCGGCGGCACCTGCGGCGGCGTGCTGCTGGCGAAGCTCATGAACCTGTTCCTGAAGCAGAAGATCAATCCGCTGATCGGTTCCGCGGGCGTGTCCGCCGTTCCGATGGCGGCGCGCGTATCGCAGGTCGTGGGGCAGAAGGAAAACCCCAAGAACTTCCTGCTGATGCATGCAATGGGTCCGAATGTTGCGGGCGTTATCGGCTCCGCGATCGCGGCGGGCGTGTTCCTGTCGCTGTTCGGTCATTAAGGAGGATCGCATATGGGAAAACTGTTTGTTACCGATACCATTCTGCGTGACGCGCACCAGTCGCTTGCCGCGACGCGCATGACCACGAAGGAGATGCTGCCCGCCTGCGAACTGCTCGACGCGATCGGCTACTGGTCGCTCGAGGTCTGGGGCGGCGCGACGTTCGATTCCTGCCTCCGGTACCTCAACGAGGATCCGTGGGAGCGTCTCCGCACGCTCCGTAAGGCGCTGCCGAACACGAAGCTGCAGATGCTGTTCCGCGGACAGAACATTCTGGGATACAAGCATTATGCGGACGACGTCGTCGAGCAGTTCTGCCGCAAGGCGATCGAAAACGGCATCGACGTGATCCGCATCTTCGACGCGCTGAACGACATCCGCAACCTCGAAGCCGCGATCAAGTACACCAAGAAATACGGCGGCTTCTGCGAAGCGGCGATCTCCTATACGACTTCGCCGGTGCACAGCGAGGAATACTTCGTAAAGCTCTCGAAGGAGCTTGCGCAGATGGGCGCGGATTCGATCTGCATCAAGGATATGGCGAATCTTCTGCTCCCGTACGACGCATACTCTCTGGTGAAAAAGCTGAAGAGCGAGGTCGATATCCCGATCCACCTGCACACGCACAACACCACCGGCACGGGCGACATGGTCCTTCTGAAGGCGGCGGAGGCGGGCGTCGATATCGTCGACACCGCGCTTTCTCCTCTCGGAAACGGCACGAGCCAGCCCGCGACCGAATCGCTTGTCGCGACCCTGAAAGGACAGGAGCGCGACACGGGACTCGATCTCAACGCGCTCTCCGAATGCGCCAAGTACTTCCGGCAGGTGTACGAACGGCTGAAGCAGGACGGTTTCATTTCGGACAAGTCGCTGCACGTCGACACAAACACGCTGCTGTATCAGGTACCGGGCGGCATGCTTTCGAACCTGATTAAGCAGCTCAAGGATGCGGGTGCGGAGGATAAGTATTACGACGTTCTCGCGGAGATCCCGCGTGTCCGCAAGGACTTCGGCTATCCGCCGCTCGTCACGCCGACCAGTCAGATCGTCGGCACGCAGGCGGTGTTCAATGTGCTCGTCGGACGCTACAAGACCTTCCCGAACAACTCGAAGGCGGTCCTTCGCGGCGAATACGGCAAGCTCCCCGGCGAGGTGAACGAAGAGATCAGGAAACTCGCGATCGGCGATGAAGAAGTCATCACCTGCCGTCCCGCGGACCTTCTTGAACCGGAGCTTGAAAAGTACAAGGCGGAGCTCGGCGACCGTGCAAGAAGCGAAGAGGACGTTTTAAGCTACGCGCTTTTGCCGCAGGTCGCAATGAAGTATTTTGACTGGCGCGACGAGCAGGAACGCAAGGCAAACGAGCCGGAACCTGCGCCCGTTCCCGAAAAAACGGCGGCGCCCGTCGATCCGAACGCGGTCCGCGAGCTGTATGTGGAGGATATCAGTATCTGAATGAAGCACATTCCCAACATCCTTTCGTCTCTGCGCATCGCCATGGTCGGCGTTTTCGCATGGCTGTTTATCACGGCGTTTCCCAATCATACGGCGCGGTACTGGTGGGCGCTCGGCGTGTTCGTGCTGGCGTTTCTGACCGACGTGCTCGACGGCTTTCTGGCGCGCACGTTCAACTGGGTCACTCCGGTCGGAAAGCTTTTGGACCCGCTTGCCGATAAGCTGATGTCGATCACGGCGCTCATCGTGATCCTGATCGGCAAGGCGCGGGAGAACGATCTCCTCTGGATCTATCTGACGCTGGTCGCTTTGGTCGCGGTCAAGGAGATTCTGATGGTGATCGGCGGACTGATCATGCTGAAACAGCGTAAGGTCGCCTATTCCGACTGGTACGGCAAAACGGCGACGGGACTGTTCGCGATCGGTATCGTGCTGACGCTTCTGAGCTTCGTCGTTTCCGAGATCGAGCCGTGGAACATCGCGGTGCTTGCGGCGGCGATCGCGCTTTCGTATGTGGCGCTTGCGCATTACGCGAAGACGCAGCTGTTCGCCCCGCGGGAGGAAGCGCCGGACGCGGAGGAGGAAAAACTGTTCGAGAAGTTCGACCGTTTGGCGAAATAATGCTTGCAATCCCGAAAAAGGTGTGATATACTGCATCTGTTGGAATGTTGAACTTGAAGGAGTGGGGAAAACCCACTCTTTCGTTTTGAGAGAGGGCATGCAAATGAAAACGACCGAGATTTGTGAAAACCTCTGCAAGGCGAAGATCGAATCGCTGGGCTTCGAGCTTTGCGACGTCGAGTACCAGAAGGAATACGGCGACTGGGTGCTGACGTTCTATATCGATAAGCCCGCGGGCGTGACGATCGACGAGTGCGAAGCGGTGAGCCGCGCGATCGAGCCGATCCTTGACGAGGCGGACCCGATCGAATCGGAATACGTGCTGTCGGTATCCTCGCTCGGCATCGACCGCCCGCTGAAAAAACCGCGCGATTACGAGCGCGCGATGGGCAAGGAGCTCGAAATCAAGCTCTACGCGAGCTCGAACGGCAAAAAGCAATGGATCGGGACGCTGACCGCATTCGATGCGGACAGCTTCACCGTGGAAACGGAACAGGGCAAAACGCTGACTTTTCTGAAGAAAGACTGCGCCCTCGTCCGTCCGAATATCAGGTTTTAAGAAAAGAAAGGAACAAACCATGAACGCAGAGTTTATCGAAGCACTGAACGCGCTGGAAAAGGAACGCGGCATCAAAAAGGCCGTGCTGTTGAACGCATTTGAGTTTGCGCTCGTCAACGCATACAAGAGGAACTACGACAAGTCGGCAAACGTCCGCGCGGAAGTCAACGGCGACACCGGCGAATACCATATGTACGCGAGCAAGACCGTCGTCGAAACGGTCGAGAATCCCGCGCTGGAGATCTCGCTGGAGCGCGCGAAGAAGGTCAATTCGCTCTATGAGCTCGGCGACGTGCTCGAGGAGGAAGTGTTCACGAAGGACTTTTCCCGCATTGCGGCGCAGACCGCGAAGCAGGTCATGATGCAGCGCATCCGCGAGGCGGAACGCAGCAACATCTATGACGAATACGTCGAAAAGGAGAACGAGATCCTGACGGCGATCGTTCAGCGCGTCGAGAAGGGCAACGCGTACGTCGAGCTCGGCAAGACGGACGGCATTCTCACCGCGAACGAGATGATCCCCGGCGAGGAATACGAGAACAACGAGCGCATCAAGGTTTATGTGCTCGAGGTCCGCAAGGAGAACAAGGGTCCGCAGATCGTCGTTTCGCGCACGCATCCGAGTCTTGTCAAGCGTCTCTTTGAGCTCGAAGTGCCGGAGATCATGAGCGGCACGGTGCAGATCAAGAACATCGCGCGTGAAGCGGGCTTCCGCACCAAGATCGCCGTGTTCTCGACCGATCCGCAGGTCGATGCGGTCGGCGCATGCGTCGGTCCGCGCGGTGCGCGCGTGGAGCGCATCGTCAACGAGCTGCACAACGAGAAGATCGATATCATCGAATACGACACCGACAGCGCGATCTATATCGCAAAGGCGCTGAGCCCCGCGAAGGTGCTCATGGTCTACGTCAACGAGGACGAAAAAGCGGCACGCGTGGTCGTGCCGGATTCGCAGCTCTCGCTTGCCATCGGCAAGGAGGGACAGAACGCGCGTCTTGCCGCGAAGCTGACCGGCTGGAAGATCGACATCAAGAGCCAGTCGCAGGCGGACGCCGCGGTGGACGCCGCGCAGGCGGAAGAGAACGCGGAGGAGTAAGCGATTGAAAAAGATCCCGATGCGGATGTGCGTCGCCTGCCGCGAAATGCGGGCGAAAAAGGACCTGATGCGCATAGTGCGCACGGCGGAGGGGGAGCTTGTGCTCGATTTGACCGGCAAGCTGTCCGGCCGCGGCGCGTATCTTTGCCGCGACGCCGCGTGCCTCAATAAGGCGATCAAGATCCGCGCGCTCGAACGCGCCCTCGAAGCGCCGCTGAACGACACGGTGAAGGCGGCGATGGAATCGGAGATCGAAACGCATGACGGACCGGCTGTATAACGCGATCGGGCTTTGTCAGAGAGCAGGAAAGGCCAAAAGCGGCGCGTTTGCCGCGGAGAGCGCGATCAAGGCGGGCAAGGCAAAGCTGGTTCTTTTGGAAGAAACCGCGTCCGAGGCGACGAAGACGCATTACGAACAACTGTGCGCGGCGCACGGCGTTCCGCTCGTTTTGACGGAGACCGTGGGACGTGCGATCGGGAAGGATTCGCGCATCGTAATGGCGGTGACGGATCCGAACTTCAAGGATATGATAGAACGCGCAATGCGCAATACCGATGAAAAGCGGGGATGAATATGGCAGCGAATTTTCTGGAAACAGCAAAAAGTTTAAAAGAGGAGATGCAGGCGTTACTGCATAAGCTCGACGCGACGAAGGGAACCATCGGCGCCCTTCTCGATACCGCGCGCCGCACGGAAGGCAGCATGATCGACCGTGAGGAGAACGAGAAGCGCGAGCGGGAGGAACGCGAACGCGCCGAGCGCTTAAAGGCGATGCTCGAGAGCGAAGCGGATCTTGCCGCGCACGCGGGCGGCGCCGAGGAGCAGCAGCCGGCGGAAGCGCCCGCGCCCGAACCGGTTGCGGCGAAGCCGGAGGAAGGAACCTTCGTGCCCGAGGAGCGCAGACCGGCGGAGCAGCGGCAGCCGCGCACGCCTTCCCCGCGGGAACCGCGTCAGGACCGTCCGCGCAGCGATGCGCCGCGGCAGGACCGTCCGCGTACCGACGCGCCGCGGCAGCAGGGCGCAGCCGACCGCAAGCGGGACGACAGCCGTCCGCCGCGCCGGGACAACACCGGCTCGCAGCGCGCGGTGATGATCAACCCGCCGAGCCCGTCCGACACCGGAAAGCAGCGGACCGACAAGAAAAAATCGTTCGATCCGGCGGACAAGAAGGCGAAGAACAAGAAGACGATGATGAAGGAAGCAGGTCCCAACGCGCGCGGTTGGGAAGACGACAGCCAGATGGGCAACCGCCGCAAGGCGAAGAAGCACGAGGCGGAGGCGCAGCAGCCGAAGCCCGCGCCCGTCGTGATCGAGCATGCGGTGATCACCACCGAAACGATCACGGTCAAGGACCTTTCCGAAAAGCTCGGCAAGCCGGCGAACGAGATCCTGAAAAAGCTTCTGATGCTCGGCATCATCGCAAACATCAATCAGGAACTGGATTTCGACACCTGCGAGCTCATCGCGGGCGAGTTCAATATCACGCTCGAACAGCAGCTTGCGAAGTCGTTTGAGGACGTTCTGATGGACACCGCCGAGGACGTCGACGCGCCGGAAACGCTGAAACCGCGTCCCCCGGTCGTCACGATCATGGGTCACGTCGACCACGGCAAGACGTCGCTCCTCGATGCGATCCGCAACTCGCACGTCACCGCGGGCGAGGCGGGCGGCATCACGCAGCACATCGGCGCATACACCGTCACCCTGAACGGCAAGCAGATCACCTTCATCGATACGCCGGGTCACGAAGCGTTTACGGCAATGCGTGCGCGCGGCGCGCAGGTTACGGATATCGTCATCCTGGTCGTCGCGGCGGACGACGGCATCATGCCGCAGACGATCGAGGCGATCAACCACGCAAAGGCGGCGGGCGTTCCGATCATCGTTGCGATCAACAAGATCGACCGCGACACCGCGGATCCCGAACGCGTCAAGCAGCAGCTTACCGAGTACGGTCTCGTTACCGAGGAGTGGGGCGGCGACACGATCTGCGTGCCGGTTTCGGCAAAGAAGCAGATCAACCTCGATCAGCTCCTTGAAATGGTGCTTCTGCAGGCGGACGTTCTGGAACTCAAGGCGAACCCGAACCGCCTTGCGAAGGGCACGATCATCGAGGCGCAGCTTGACAAGGCGCGCGGTCCGGTGGCAACCGTGCTCGTGCAGAACGGCACGCTTCGTAAGGGCGACACGATCGTCGCCGGTACGGCGTACGGCCGCGTCCGCGCGATGATGGACGACAAGGGCAGAACCGTCAATTCCGCAGGTCCGTCCGTTCCGGTCGAGGTACTCGGTTTCAACGAGGTCCCGGCGGCGGGCGACACGCTCTTTGCGGCGGACGACGATAAACTGAACCGTCAGGTCGCCGAGGAGCGCCGCGACAGATTGAAGGCGGCGCAGGTCAAGCAGGCGCAGAAGGTTTCGCTGGACGATCTGTTCAGCCAGATGGCGGAAGGCGAACTCAAAGACCTCAACCTGATCGTCAAAGCGGACGTGCAGGGCTCGGTCGAAGCGGTCAAGCAGGCGCTTGAAAAGCTCAGCAACGACGAGGTCCGTGTGCGCGTCATTCACAGCGGCGTCGGCGCGATCACCGGATCGGACATCATGTTCGCATCCGCATCGAACGCGATCGTCATCGGCTTCAATGTGCGTCCGGATTCCACGGCGCGCGCGACCGCCGAAAAGGAAAAGGTCGACGTGCGTACCTACCGCGTCATTTACAACGCGATCGAGGACGTTGAGAACGCTATGAAGGGCATGTTCAAGCCCGTCTTCCAGGAGGTCGAGCTCGGCCGCTGCACGGTTCGCAGCACGTTCCGCATCTCCGGCGTCGGCACGATCGCGGGCGCGTACGTCAACGAGGGCAAGGTCACGAGAACCGCGCAGGTGCGCGTGGTTCGCGGCGGCATCGTCCTGCACGACGGCAAGATCGGCTCGCTGAAGCGCTTTAAGGACGACGCGAGGGAGGTCCTTGCGGGTTATGAGTGCGGCATCTCGATCGAGAACTTCAACGACATTCTCGAAGATGACGTCATCGAGTGCTATGTGATGGAGGAAGTGAAGCGCTGATGGCAAAGGTCAGAAACGAACGGCTCCGCGAAGAGCTGAAAAAGACGGTCAGCGCGATCATCTTCGACATGAAGGATCCGCGCATTCCGGCGGTCACCTCGATCACCGAGATGGAGGTCACGCCGGACCTCAAATATGCAAAGGCGCACGTGTCGGTGTTCGACGCCGACGAGAACGCGGCAAAGACCGCGGTCGACGCGCTGAACCATGCGGCGGGCTTTATCGGACACGAGGTCGGCAGCCGCATGACGATCCGCCGCGTGCCGTCGATCCGCTTTGTTGCGGACGATTCGATCGCCTACTCGGTGCATATCTCCGAGGTGATCCGCTCGCTGCACAAGGACGACAAACGCGAAGAGGAGGAAGAGGAATGAACCTTTTCGATGCGGCGTCCTTTATACAATCGCATCAAACGTTTTATCTGGCAGCCCACCAGTCGCCCGACGGCGACACGCTGGGCTCTTGCCTTGCTTTGCGCGCCGCTTTGCTTGAAATGGGCAAGGCGGCGACCGTCGTCTGTCCTGACCGCGTTCCCGCGTATCTCGGTTTTCTCATCGGCGCGGACACGGTGATCGGCACGGACGGAATCGAACCGCCGCAGGAGGCGGTGATCTATGTCGACTGCGCGGACCATAAGCGTACCGGCGCGCTCGAAGCGATACTGGAAACGGCACCCTACGCGTTCTGCATCGACCACCACGGCACAAACCCGCGTCAGTCGAAGAACGGCGACTGGGTGGAGAACGTGAGCGCGACGGGCGAACTCATCCTGCGGCTTCTGGAGGAGCTTGACGCGCCCGTCACGCACGGGATCGCGGTTGCGCTGTATACGGCGATCGCCACCGACACGGGCAATTTCTCGTATTCGAACACCACGGCGGATGCGTTTTCCGCGGCGGCTAAGCTCATGGCGCACGACATCAACCTGCCGGAGCTGAACCGCGTGCTGTTCCGCGAGATCCCGCTTTCGAAGGCAAAACTGATCGCGTACGTGCTCGGAAATATGGTGCTTTCGTGCGGCGGACGGCTCAACACCGTCGCCGTTTCGGAGAAGACGCTGCGCGACTGTGGCGCGACCAAAGAGGAGTGCGAGGGGCTCATCGACTATCTTCGCGACGTCGACTCGGTCGAGGCGGCGTGCGTCGTGCGGGAATCGGACGGCGTCGCGCGCGTCAGCATGCGCAGTAAGCGCGTCTGCGACGTGGCGGCGGTTGCCAAACGGTTCGGCGGCGGCGGACATCTGCGCGCCGCGGGCTGCACGCTGGAGCTTCCGCTCGACGAGGCGCTGCGCACCATGCGCGAAGCGCTGACCGAAGCTTTGCAATGACCGAAGGAATCGTAACGGTCTTAAAACCGCCGGCGATGTCAAGTTCTGACGTCGTGGTCGACGTGCGGCATATCTTTGATACAAAACGGGTCGGACATCTCGGCACGCTCGATCCCGAGGCGGCGGGCGTTCTTCCCGTGTGCGTCGGACGCGCGGTCCGGCTGTTCGATTACCTTGTGGACAAACGAAAGACCTATCTTTGTGAGATCGCGTTCGGCGCGGCGACCGATACGCAGGACGCGCAGGGAGCGGTGACGGAAACGGGCGACGCCGTCGTTTCGGAAGCGGCGCTCGACGCCGTTCTGCCGCGCTTTACCGGCACGATCGTGCAGACGCCGCCGATGTATTCCGCCCTGAAGCACAACGGACAGAAGCTCTATGACCTTGCCCTTCAGGGCAAGGAGATCCCCGACAAGTCCCGCGAGGTGGAGATTTTTTCGCTGAAGCGGACGAAAACGCTCGGCGAAAACCGGTTTCTTCTGGAGGTCTGCTGCTCGCGCGGAACGTACATCCGTACGCTGTGCAGCGACGTCGGCACGGCGCTCGGCGTGCCGGCGCACATGGCGTTTCTTCTGCGCACGGCGTCCGGCATGTTTACGCTGGAGCATGCGGTTTCGATCGCGGAACTCGAAACGATGAAGGCGGAGGGGCGGCTTTCGGAAACGCTGACCTCCTGCGAAGAGGCGGTTTCGTTTCTGCCGCGGCTTGATTTCAAAAGCGATCGCCGGCGTCCGGCGGTGAACGGGCTGCCGACGCGCACGAACGCGGAAAACGGCGTATATCGCATTTACTGCGGCGAATTTCTGGGCATCGGCGCTGTCAAAGACGGCAGCGCGGTGCTGAAGGTACATTTGTACGAGGAGGAAGTATGAATCGGACGGTGGTTGCGCTGGGGATGTTTGACGGGGTGCACAGGGGGCATCGCGCCCTTCTCAGCCGTGCGGCGGAGATCGCGCACGAAAAAGGCGACACGGCGGTTGCGTTCACCTACGACAACCACCCGAGGGAGCTGTTTTCCGGTTCGTTTCCGTATCTCTGCACGAGGGAGCAGCGCGAAACGCTGATTCGTGAAACCGGATGCGACCGCGTCGACAGCATTCCGTTCGACGCAGCGTTTGCCTCGATGGCGCCGGAGGCGTTCATCGACTGGCTCGATGCGCGTTATGAAGGCGGCGTGTCTGCGATCGTCGCCGGCTACGATTACCGATTCGGCGCAAAGGCGGCGGGGGATACGACGCTTCTCCGGACGCTCTGCAATTCGCGCGGGATCGATCTTGCCGTGATCGACGAGGTGAAGGTCGACGGCGAGACCTGCGCGTCCACACGCATCCGTGAGCTTTTGCGGGCGGGCGACGCGGAGCGGGCGGAACGCATGCTCGGACGGCCGTATGCGCTTTCCGGCACGGTGGTGCACGCAAAGGCGCTGGGACGCCGGTTCGACTGTCCGACGGCGAATCTCGACGCGGGCGTGCAGATCCTTCCGAAGGACGGCGTCTATGCGACGGTGCTGTGCTTTGCGGGAAAACAATATCCCGCGGTGACCAACGTGGGCACGAATCCCACGGTCGGCGGGCGGGCGCGCACGGTGGAGACGCACGCGATCGGCGAATCGCTCGATCTTTACGGGAAACGCATCGAAGTGGCGTTTCTGAAGCGCCTGCGGGACGAGAGAAAGTTTGATTCAAAGGATCTGCTGTTCCAACAGTGCGGGACGAGAGAAAGTTTGATTCAAAGGATCTGCTGTTCCAACAGATCGGAAAAGATGCGGAGATCGCAAAAAAAGTTTGCGAAGAACGCAAAAAAGTGTTTACATTTCGGAACCGTTGTGCTAAACTGTCAAAGGTTAATCCGTAAACTGGGTTGATGCGACTCTCCGACGCCATACGCAGTCTACGGGGATACGAAAAAAAGGAGGAAAAAAACATGACGAAACAGGAAATTATCGCAAAGTACGCGCTGCACGAGGGCGACACGGGTTCTCCCGAGGTTCAGATTGCGCTTCTCACCGAACGCATCAATCACCTCAACGAGCACCTGAAGGTCAACCAGAAGGACCATCACTCCCGTCGCGGTCTTCTGAAGATGGTCGGTACCCGCAGAGGTCTTCTGAACTATCTCAAGGAGAAGGACATCGAGCGTTACAGAGCGATCATCGCAGCATTGAACCTCAGAAAGTAAAGAAAAGGGCGGGGGTTTGTTCCCCGCCTATCTTTTTGGGCGCTGCATTCTGACAGGCAATAATTAAAATAAAGATAAAGAGGAAAAAAGAAAAAATGTTCAGAGTGTTCGAAACCATGGTCGGCGATCGCAAGCTGATCGTCGAAACCGGAAAGTGGCGATCGCAAGCTGATCGTCGAAACCGGAAAGTACGCCGAGCAAGCGGGCGGCAACTGCCTCGTGCGCTGCGGCGGAACGGCGGTCATGGTCAACGCAACGGTCGCAAAAGAACCGCGCGACGGCGTTGATTTTCTGCCGCTTTCCATTGAATTTGAAGAGAAACTGTACGCGGTCGGCAAGATCCCCGGCGGTTTCATCAAGCGCGAAGGCCGCCCGACCGAAAAGGCGATCCTGACCTCGCGCCTCATCGACCGTCCGCTGCGCCCGTTGTTCCCGAAGGGATTCTACAACGACGTGCAGGTCATCGCGACCGTGCTCTCCGTGGAGCAGGACATCCAGCCCGACGTGCTGGGTATGATCGGCTCCTCCATTGCGCTGTCCATCAGCAACGCCCCGTTCATGGGTCCGACGGGTTCCGTGGCGGTCGGCATGATCGACGGCGAGTATATCCTGAACCCCGACTGCGCGCAGCGTGAAAAGAGCCGCCTTGCGCTGACCGTCGCCGGCACGCGCGACGCCGTCATGATGGTCGAGGCGGGTGCGAACGAGGTCACCGAGGAGGAAATGCTCGGCGCGATCCTGTTTGCGCATGAAGAAATCAAGAAGATCGTCGACTTTATTGAGCAGATCCAGAAGGAAATCGGCAAGCCCAAGATGGAAGTCAACATCCATGTTCCGGACGAGGACCTGAACCGCCGCGTGCGCGAATACGCGATGGACAAGGTCGTCTGGCAGATGGACACCTTCGATCGCCACGAGCGCGAAATGCGCACCGAACAGGTCAAGGAAGAGACGAAGGCCGCGTTCGCAGAGAGCGATCCCGGCATGGAAAAGGACGTCGACGCCATTCTGTATCAGATGCAGAAGGAAGTCATGCGCGACAAGATCATCAACAAGAAGATCCGTCCCGACGGACGCGCGCCGAGATCCGTCCGATCTGGAGCGAAGTGCACATGCTCGAGCGTCCGCACGGCAGCGCGGTGTTCACCCGCGGTCAGACGCAGGTCATGACGATCGCAACCCTCGGCACGATCGCGGAGGCACAGATCCTCGACGGGCTTACGCTCGAGGACAGCAAGCGCTATATGCATCAGTACAACATGCCGCCGTATTCGACCGGTGAAACGCGCCCCGTGCGCAGCCCCGGCCGCCGCGAGATCGGTCACGGCGCACTTGCGGAGCGCGCCCTTCTGCCGGTGCTTCCGAGCGAAGAGGAGTTCCCGTACTGCATGCGTCTCGTTTCCGAAGTCATCAGCTCGAACGGCTCCACGTCGCAGGCCTCGATCTGCGCGAGCACGCTGGCGCTGATGGATGCGGGCGTTCCGATCAAAAAGCCCGTCGCGGGCGTTGCGATGGGTCTCATCAAGGACGTCGAATCCGGCAACATCGCGATCCTCACCGACATCCAGGGACTCGAGGACTTCCTCGGCGACATGGACTTCAAGGTGGCGGGCACGCGTGACGGCATCACCGCGATCCAGATGGATATCAAGATCAAGGGCATCGACCGTGAGATCCTGACCCGTGCGCTCGAACAGGCGCGCAAAGGCCGTCTGTTCATTCTCGACAAGATGGCGGAGACGATCGCAGAGCCGCGCGCAGAGCTTTCG
>CADAZC010000013.1 GCA_902792295.1 uncultured Eubacteriales bacterium | reverse complement strand
TTCGCCGTCGACGTCGACGAGCAGCGTGCCGTGGTGATAGGAACGCCCCTCGTGGTGATAGAACGCGTTGCCGGAGAACTTGCGCCCGTCCGCGAGGAGGTCGTTTCTGCCGGAGATCTCCGTTTCGATCCCGCATACGGCGCACGCCCTTCGGATCACGGAGAGCTGGCGTGCAAGGTCATAGTCCCCGGTGCGCATCAGAAACGTAAAGTTCAGATTCCCGAGGTCATGATAGACCGCGCCGCCGCCGGACAGCCGTCTTGCAAGCTTGCCGCCCTCCTCCGAAAGCAGCGCCGTGCGGCACTCCGCCCAGGCGTTCTGGTTTCTGCCGATCACGACCGTGCGCTCGTTCCGCCACAGATAAAGAAGGCAGCACCCGCCTAAAACGGATTCCAGCAGGTGCTGCTCAATGGCCAGATTGCGATAGGGGTCGAACCCCTCGCTTTCATAGATTTGAAGCCGGTCGATCATGCAAAGGTGTAGCGCACGATCGGGTTGCGCGCCGCCTTGACTTCGTCCGGACGACCGATCGGGGTGTGATGCGGCGCATTGTGCATAAACTCCGGATCGGTTTTGCCAAGCTCATAGAGCTTGCGGAAGATTCGATGCTTTCCGTTTCGGTCGGCTCGAGCATCAGCGCTTCGTGCACGATCAGCGGGAAGTACATTGTCGGCGGATGCATGCCGTAGTCGATCAGCGATTTCGCCACGTCGAGCGCGGAAACGCCGGTCTCCTTTTCGTACTGCGACAGATCGAGCACGAACTCATGCATGCAGATGCGGTCGAACGCCGGCGTAAACGTGCCTTTGATCTTCTGCATCAGGTAGTTTGCATTGAGCACCGCGTTGGTCGACGCCTCGGGGATGCCTTCTCTGCCGAGTGTCATCACGTACGCGAGCGCGCGGACGCACACGAGGAAGTTGCCCATGAACGCGCGGACCTGGAGCCGTCCGGGGCGATCCATCAGCGCCGAGTGCGGCAGGAACGGCTTTAGGAATTCCTTGCAGCCGACCGCGCCTGCGCCGGGACCGCCGCCGCCGTGCGGGGTGGCGAACGTCTTGTGGAGGTTCAGATGCACGCAGTCGAAGCCCATGTCGCCGGGACGCACGACGCCCATGATCGCGTTCAGGTTTGCGCCGTCGTAATAGCACAGACCGCCCGCTTCGTGCACGAGCTTCGTGATCTCGAGAATGTTCTCGTCAAAGATGCCGACCGTGTTCGGGTTCGTCAGCATCAGACCCGCGATATCGTCGCCGAGGACCTTTTTGAGCTCCTCGAGATCGACGCATCCGTTCGGCGCGGAGGGGATGTTCACGACCTGGTAGCCGCACATCGCCGCCGTCGCGGGGTTGGTACCGTGCGCGGAGTCCGGCACGATGATCTTGGTGCGCTTCGTGTCGTTGTGCGAATCGTGATACTGCTTGATGAGCAGCACGCCCGTGAATTCGCCGTGCGCGCCCGCTGCGGGCTGGAAGGTCATGCCGTCCATGCCGGTGATCTCGCAAAGATCTTCGCGCAGCGTGTCGAGCACTTCGAGTGCGCCGCGGACCGTGGATTTCGGCGCGAGCGGATGGATGTTCGTAAAGCCCTCCATCGCCGCCGCTTCTTCGTCGATGCGCGGGTTATATTTCATGGTGCAGGAACCGAGCGGATAGAAGCCGCAGTTCACGCCGTGCACCTGCTTACAAAGCTCGGTGTAGTGACGGGAAACGTCGGTTTCGCTCATCTCGGGAAGCCGCGGCGCGACTTCACGGCGCAGTCCTTCGGGAAGCGCGGTTGCAGGAACGTCGCACTTCGGCAGGATATCGCACTTGCGTCCTTTGACGCTCTTTTCAAAGATCAGCTTCATGCGAGCACCTCCTTTACGACGGAAACGACCTCGTTGAGCGTTTCCTTGGCGACCTTTTCGGTGACGCACCAGAGCATGCCGTCTTCGTAGGGAAGACCGGAAAGGATGCCCTTCTTCATCAGCGCATGCTCGATCTCTTTGCACTTCGGCATGTCGAGCAGGAACTCATGGAAGAACGCGCCCTCGTAGCGCAGCTTGACGCCGTCGAGCTTGCAAAGCTCGTTTGCAAGGTAATGCGCCTTCGCCATGCACTGATTTGCGACCTCCGCCATGCCGTCCGGACCCATCGTTGCCATGTAGAGACCTGCGGTCAAGGCGCACAGCGCCTCGTTCGAGCAGATATTGGAGCTCGCCTTTTCGCGGCGGATATGCTGCTCGCGCGCCTGCAGCGAAAGCACGTAGGCACGGTTGCCGTCGTGATCCGTCGTTTCACCGACGATACGGCCGGGGAGCTTGCGGATGTTCTTCATGGTCGTCGCCATGAAGCCGAGGTACGGACCGCCGAAACCGATCGGCATACCCAGCGGCTGACCTTCGCCGACCGCAACGTCCGCGCCGGAATCCTTCGGCGTCTTCATGATCGCGAGCGCAATGGGATTGCATCCCATCACGAACATCGCGCCGGCCGCATGGACGATCTCGCCGAGCTCGTCGGCGTCTTCAAACAGACCGTAGAAGTTCGGCTGCTGTACGTAGAACGACGCGACGCCCTCGTTCAGAAGCGCCTTCAAAGCGTCCTTGTCGGTTCTGCCGTCTTTCATAGGAACCACGACCAGCTCGTCGTTGGTGCCGTAGCAGTAGGTACGGACCGTGTTGATCACGTCGGGATGCGTCGTCGCCGAAATCAGCGTCACGCGGCGCTTGCGGTCACGGCACATGGCGGCGGCTTCGGCAGCCGCGGTCGCGCCGTCGTACACGGATGCGTTGGACGCGTCCATGCCGCAAAGCTCCGCGATCATCGTCTGATACTCGAAGATCGACTGCAGGACGCCCTGGCTGATCTCCGCCTGATAGGGCGTATATGCGGTGAGGAACTCTTCCTTTGCGGGGATATACTTCACGATCGAGGGAATGTAATGATCGTACGCGCCCGCGCCGCGAAGCACGGTCGAAAAGACGGTGTTCTCCGCCGCCATTTTCCGAAGCGCGTTGCGAACCTCCATCTCGCTCTTGCCTTCCGGCAAATCGAGCGGGCGGTTCAGGATCATGCTTTCCGGCACGTCGCGATAGAGCTCACGGTAATCCGAAAGCCCGATCGCATTCAGCATTTCCCGGCGCTGTTCCTCGGTGGAAGGAACGTAGCTTCCCATGCTTTATGCCTCCGCGCAGAATGCTTCGTAAGCCGCCGCGTCCAGAAGCTCTTCGGTCGCGGAAACGTCGCTCACCTTGATGATCCATGCGCCGTAGGGATCCTCGTTCAGCTTTTCGGGCGCGTCAAGGAGCTCCTCGTTGATCTCGGCAACGGTGCCGGAGACCGGAGAAAGCAGATCGCTTACCGCCTTGACGGATTCGACGTCGCCGAACGCTTCACCCGCGGTGACCGCGTCGCCGACTTCCGGCAGGTTCACGAAAACGAGATCGCCCAGCGCATCCTGCGCGAAATCGGAGATACCGATCACAAAGAGACCGTCTTCTTCCTTGACCCACTCGTGGTCCTTGCTGTACTGTAATTCGGGTTTGATCGTCATGATACTATCCTCCTGAAATGATTTTTGGTTTACTTTTGCTTATAAATGACCGGCACCACATAGGGCGGGACATTGTTCGAAATGTGCTTGGACGGAATGACCGCCTTCAGGCGCTTGCCGCGGACGTCGACCTCGACTTCGCCGTTCACCGGCACGTCGGAGCTGATGTAGCAGATGCCGATCGCGCGCTTGCCGGTTTCGGGAAGGAGTTTCACATCCGCGCCTTCGCCTTCGGTCATATAGTACGGGATCATCGTGCCGCTGGTGATCCAGCCGATCATTTCGCCGTTCCGATACACTTCCATGCCGTGACGCATGATGCCGCGGTCCAGAAGCGCGATCGGGCGGACGCGTTTCGGAAGCGCCGTCATCGCTTCGGGATTGTAATCCTTCGCCTTGAAGCACGCCTGCGCCGCAGCCTGCTTTTTCAGCGCTTCTTTGCCCACGAATTCGCCCTTCGCTTCGTCGAAGGAGACCGCGAATTTCGCAAGCGCAAGCGCGAAGATCGGCATCGGCTTGCCCGCTTCATCGACGCCCATTTCGTCGCCGTACAGCGGAAGCATGCCTTCCATGCGCAGCGTGTCGCGTGCGCCTAAGCCCGCCGGCTTGCCGCCGAGCTCGATCAGGCGGTTCCACATCCAGTGCGCGTCTTCGTTCTTTAAGAACAGCTCGTAGCCGATCGGTTCCGCGGTGTAGCCGGTTCTGGAAACGAGGACTTTATGTCCTTCCATCATCAGCGTGGAAAGATTGTTGCGCGCGGGCTTGGTGACTTCGTCGACGTTCGCGAGCTTTTTCAGGATCTCTTCGCTCTTCGGTCCCTGCACCGCGATGGAGACGGTCTCGGACGTGATGTTTTTGATCGTGCAGTCGTAGTTCTTCACGATCGGCTCGAACCACGCAAGGTCCTTGTCGGTGTTCGACGCGTTGACGACCAGCAGGAAACGGTCCTCTTCAAACCGGTACAGGTATGCGTCGTCGACCGCGCTGCCGTCCTCGGCAGGAATGATGCAGTACTGCGCCTGATTGAGGTCGAGCAGCGCCGCGTTGCTCGAAAGCACGTGCTGCAGAAACGCCAAGCGTTCCGGTCCTTCGATCAGCAGCCGGCCCATGTGGGAGACGTCAAAAAGACCGCAGCAGCTTCTGGTATACAGATGCTCCGCAATGATGCCTTCGGGATACTGGATCGGCATTTCCCATCCGCCGAAATCGACCATCGTCGCTTTCGCCGCAATGTGCGCGTCGTACAGTTGGGTACGTTTGAGTTCGCTCATGAGAGTCCTCCTTATCAAAATATGAACTGATGCGGCCCCGCCGCAAAGAAATGAAAAAACGCAAAGTACGCCCGTACCTTGCGCCTCCGTAACGAGCCTGAGAGATTCCCGCATTTTGCGGTTGCACCGTCGGCGTAAAGGGGAAGTCCCCTTTCCTTTCCGGAGTCCCGTCCGTGCCCGATCCTTTTGCCTGAGAGTTTCTGCTGTTCCCCTTCGGCGCCGCAGATTCTGCGGCCTCTCCCGGGCGCATCATCCGGGACAATATGCATTTGTGTCCTTGTATACGATACCGCGAAAACGGGGGCTTTGTCAAGAGAAAATGCGCCCGAAACGGGAAAAATACCCTATATTATTATACGCGCGTGCGCGCGAAGTCGCCTGCCGTTCAGAACAGCCAGAGCGCGTGGGTTTCTGACTTATACGCATCGAAATCCGCTTTGCGCGCCTGATGCCGATCCGCCATCGGAATGCTGATGAATACGAACATCAGCGTGTTCAGAATCGCGCCGAACACAAGCTGCCACACGCCGTTCAGCGCCGCGATCGACGCGAACGCCACGCCCCACCACATCAGGATCTCGCCGAGATAGTTCGGATGCCGCGCATGCGTCCAGAGCCCTTCGCGGATGAATCCGGTCTTCCCCGCCTTGCGGAAGCGGTGCAGCTGAAAATCGGAAACGCCCTGCAGAACGGTCGCCGCAAGCGACAGCAGAAGTCCGAACAGGCAGAGCCGGCTCCATTCCGCGCCCGTTTCGATCGCGACGACGGCGGGCAGCGTGACGCAGTACACCACGAGCGTCGGAAACAGGTGGATGCCGAGAAAGTTCACGACCGGGTAAAGCGCGCCGGTCTTTTCGTGCAGCATGGTATAGCGCCAGTCCTGATGATCGAGCCCGTGAAAGGTGTACGCCCAGTTTGCGGTCAGACGCACGCCCCAGATCGTGACGACGGCGAACAGCGCGGCGCCGACGGGCGTGAATCCGCGCGAAAGGAGAAAGCCGAGGAGGATCACGACCGGCTGTACGCTCCAGTAGGGATCGTACACCGACGCGTTCTTCAGGAGAACGCTGAACACGAACACAAACGCCGTTGCGGCGATGTCCGCAAGCAGGAGTTTCAGCCAGTACGCGCCCGGTGAAATGCGGTAAATGACGATCCCGAAAACGATCGCAAGCGCGTAGACCGCCGCGATGATCAGAAAACCGAAGCCCCGTTTGTTTTTCATGATTCCCTCCGCCCCGTTGATGGAACCATGATACCATCGAAGGCGGAACGCTGTCAATCGCGGGGTTGCAAGCGCAGAGAAAAGTTGGTATACTGTAAATTGAGAGAATATGCGGGAGGACTTATGGACAACCGGGAGAAGAAAGCACGCAAACCGCTATAATATTACACCATTCTACTGAAGACACGCAGACCTATGGAAGCAAAAACAATACGAAGTTATCGAAAAATCAGAGGTCGCGTTATTCACTCCGTCAAATTCTTTAGTACGGTTTGGAGCAAAAACGCGGCCTGCTTCAAGTGACCAGAGTACCGGAAAGCTTTTCTGTTGTAAGAAACAGAAGGAAAAGACCTTCGACCTGTTTGATAACGGATATGGAAGGTTATTTCAAAAATAAATTCGCAGCGGAGAAAATTGCAGCGGCTGTTGAGCCTCGTGCAGCTGCAGCAGAGTTCCTGGCAATAATCTGGGCATTTTGTGCTGTAATGCGGGAAAGCTCTGTCATTTGATCCATTCGCAAATCGGAAATCATGATATTGATACCTTCTTTGACAGAATCAGCTCGTCCGGAACGAACGAGATTTAAGATTGTATTTATGATTTCCGGATTAGAATACTCAGCACCAAATGAGCACGGACCAAAATCAATATAGTGCTGCGTTAGTTCTTCCGCGATTTTTGTTTGTTTCTGTTGCAGAGCATGAACGGCTTTTCTTCGTTTGGCATCGAGCATAAAGAAGCCGATAATCATAGCCGCCCCTATGAGCAGACCTACTATCGGTAATGCGAGCATAATTCCAAGGCCTTCAGATGAATTGCGCGAAAGCATTGTATAAGCAATAATAAGTAAGTAAAGCAAGCTGAATGAAGCGATGATGCAGCCCCAAATCATCAGCGCACGTTTACCGACGCGATTCATTTTAGGAAGTCTTTTGGAGAGACTATCGTATTCCCGATATTTTGATTGTTTTTCAGAAAACCAATCGTAAGCACGCTCCAACTCGTTGATAGCCGCTTCTCTTCCCCTCCGGGTAAATTCCTCTTCCATAAAACCGGTTTCCCGGCTGGCATATGGGACAACTCTTTCTTCGGCGATATCTTGAATTTGCACGCCGCAATATGGACAAAAACGCAGGCCGTCACTGATTCTTGTCCCACAATTACCGCAAAACATTTTTGCTCCTCCCAACATGAATTTTTTATATTTTTCTATTAAAATATATCACATTTATATATTGTTTGCAAGCTTTTAAAGTGCTCTTCTGTCCTATAACTGATTTGGATTACAAATCCCTTATTACAGAGGAGTCCAATATAGGGCGACCAGAATGCACCCGGCAAAATACGCCAAATAACGACCATGAAAACGATCGCAGGCACCCGGGCCGCCGCGGTAATCAGGAATCCAAAGCATGCTTTGTTTTCATGATTTCTTCAGTTCCGTCAATATGGATACGATACCATTGAATGCGGCGCGGCGGCAATCGCGGGGTTGCAAGCGCAGAGAAAAGTTGGTATACTATAAATTGAGAGAATATGCGGGAGGACTTATGGACAACCGGGAGAAGAAAACACGCAAACCGCTGAATATGCAGACCGTTCTGCGCGAAGCCCGCGCGGTCGTTCTGATGTCGCTGATGATCACGATCGAGGCGCTTGCCGTTACGCTTCTGTATACGCCTGCGGGCGTCGTTACGGGCGGCGTCACCGGTATCGCCATGCTGATCACCTATGCGACGAACGGCGTGATCCCGAACTGGATCTTCGTCGTCATTGCAAACGTGCCGCTGCTGATTCTGGCGTTTAGATACCTGCATATCCGCTTCACGGCATACACGCTTCTGATGACGGTGCTGTTCGCGGCGGAGCTTGCGCTGTTCGGGAACCTGACCTTCCCCGCGCTGTTCGATATGAGCGAGCCGGCGTGGCGCGTGGTCAGCGTGATCTTCGGCGCCGTCACGATGGGCGTTGCGGGCGGCATGATCGTACGCCTCGGCGGCAGCACGGGCGGCATGGACATCGTTTCGCTGCTCCTGAACCGCAGGTATTCGATTTCGATGGGCACGATTTCCATGTCGCTGAACGTCGTGATCGCGCTCGCGCTCGGCGTCGTCAAGGCGATCGGCGCGCACGATTACCGCATCGGCGTGGAAAGCGCGGCGCTGTCGTTCATTGCGCTGTTCGTGACGAGCATCGCATTCAACAACATCATTCTCGGCATCAACCGGACGAAAACGCTGTTCATCATCTCCGACAAATGGGACGAGATCGCGCCGGAGGTCCTCAATAAAATGCACCGCGGCGTCACGTACATTCCGTGCCGCGGGGCGTATACCAATCAGGAAAAGACGCTGGTCTATATCCTCACCAAGACGATCGAGCTCGGGCACATCCGCCGGATCGTTCTCGAAAAGGATCCGAAGGCCATCATCTCCATTATCGATACGCGGGAAGTCATCGGAAAGGGCTTCTCCGCAGTCAACTGACAGAAAGGAAGGAAAACTCAAATGAAGAATCGGATCGAACAGATGCTGCGTGAACAGATCGAAGACCTGAAAGCGCTCGTGCGCATTCCGTCCGTCTCCCGCGGCGACCCCGCGGAGCCGGGCAAGCCCTTCGGCAAGACCGTTTACGAGGCGCTGCAGGCGACGCTTGCGATCGCGCGCAGACTCGGTCTCAAAGCATGGGACGTCGACGGCTACTGCGGCGTGGTCGAGTACGGCGAGGGCGACGAGGTCCTCGGTATTCTCGCGCACCTCGACGTTGTGCCGGAAGGCGAGGGCTGGTCGGTTCCGCCGTATTCCGCGACGGAAAAGGACGGACGCATCATCGGCCGCGGCACGCTGGACGACAAGAGCCCCGCGCTCTCCGCAATCTACGCGCTCGCCGCGATCAAGGACTGCGGGTTCAAAATGAAGCGCCGCGTGCGCGTCATCCTCGGCTGCGACGAGGAGATCGGTTCTTTGGGCGTGGAGCATTACCTGAAGGTCGAGGGTGAGCCGACGCTGGCGTTCACGCCGGACGCGGAATATCCCGTCGTCAATTCCGAGATGGGCATCATGCACACGACGTACGAGAAGAAATATCCGTCCGCGCTTCAGATCGACTGCGGCACGGCGGCGAACGTTATCCCCGGCGTGATCCGTGCGACGCTGCCCAAGAAGGCGGTCCCGGTTGCCGCGCCGGAGGGCTTTGCGGCGACGTATGATGAAAACCGCATCACGGTCGAGGGACGCGGCGGGCATGCGTCCATGCCGGAGTTTGCAAAGAACGCGCTGCAGGCGCTGATGGATATCCTCACGAAGCAGCCGCTTCCCGAAGCGGACCTCGAAACGGTCAACGCGCTGCACGCGCTGTGGGGATACGACATGCACGGCGAATCGCTGGGCATCGACGTGACCGACGAATCCGGCCGCATCACCTATCAGCCCGACGTCATCCGGTTTGACGAAAACGGTGTGCGCTTCATTGCCGACTGTCGGCATCCGTTCACCGCAAAGGCGGAGGACCTTCTGAAGACGTGGGACGCGGCGTACGGCAAGGCGGGCTTTACCCGCACCGATACGGTCATCAAGCCGGGGCACTTCATTCCGGCGGACAGCGAGCTCGTCTCCACGCTGATGAGCGTCTACAACGAACTGAACGGCTCCGACTCGAAACCGCTGTCGATGGGCGGCGGCACCTATGCGCGCGAAATGGAGAACGCGGTTGCATTCGGCATCGTGCGCGAGGGCGAGGAGAGCATGTGCCACATGCCGGATGAGTCGATCTCGATCGAGGACATCCGTTTCAACACCAACTGCATGGCGGAGGCGATCCGCCGGCTCGCAACCGTATAAGATGGCACTCATTTATCTCGTCGAGGACGACGCCGACATCCGTGAAATGGAGACCTACGCTTTGAAAAGCGCAGGTCTTTCGGTCGCGTCGTTTGCGGAAAGCACGGCGTTCTTCGCTGCGCTGAAAACGGAACTTCCCGATCTCGTGCTGCTGGACATCATGCTGCCCGGGCTTGACGGCATGCAGGTGCTGAAACGCCTGCGCGCGGACGCGTCCACGCAGACGATCCCGATCATCATGGTCACGGCAAAGACGACCGAGGCGGACAAGGTACGGGGGCTCGATTCCGGCGCGGACGACTACCTTACAAAACCGTTCGGCGTTATGGAGATGGTGTCCCGCTGCAAGGCGCTTCTGCGCCGCGCGCACCGGCAAAGCGCGGTGCTTGCGTTCGATTCGATCGAGCTGGACGACGCCCGCCACTGCGTCACGGTCGACGGGCGTGAGGTTGAGCTGACGTTCAAGGAATACGGACTGTTGAAGTATCTGCTTCAGAACTGCGGCACGGCAGTCACGCGCGACCAGCTGATGGGGAGCGTGTGGGGGTTTGCTTTTACCGGCGAAACGCGCACCGTGGATATGCACATCAAGACGCTGCGAAAAAAACTCGGCGAAGCGGGGCAGCTCATCGAAACGGTCCGCAATGTGGGATATAAGATCGGAGGGCAGGCATGAACGAAGTCATGCTCTCCGGCATCCTGAATGCGCTGGAGGACGGCGTTGCCGTGTTCGATCTCGAAGGGACCGCGCTGTTCTGCAATGGTCCGGCGTACGCGCTGCTTCACAAAACGCCCGGCTCGGTGCGGATGCTGTCCGACCTGCCGAACGAGGTCCGCGCGTTTTTCGGCGGCGTGCGCAGCGGCAGGACCGAAACGGTCGAGCTGTTCGGGCAGGCGGTGCGTCTTGCGTATCAGGACCTGACCGAAAACGGCATGCGTACCGGCGCGGTGCTGATCCTGACCGACCTCGGCGAACAGCAACGAGCGGACCGGATCCGCCGCGAGTTCACGGCAAACGTCTCGCACGAGCTGAAAACACCGCTGACGTCGATCTCCGGCTATGCCGAGATGATCGAAAACGGCATGGCGAAAACGGAAGACGTCCGCATCTTTGCCGAACGCATCCGGCGCGAATCGAACCGTATGCTTTCGCTCGTATCCGACATCATCACGCTGTCGGAACTGGATGAAAAACAGATCCTGGAACAGGCGGAAACCGTCGATCTTTACGAGCTTGCCGAACAGACGATCGAAACGCTGAAAAGCGCGGCCATGCTGCGCGGCGTTTCGGTGCGGCTTTCGGGCGGGCCCATGCCGGTCCACGGCGTGCGGACGCTTTTATCCGAACTCATCTATAACCTTCTGGACAACGCAATCCGCTACAATCGCGACAACGGCTCGGTCTCCGTACGCACGTCGGATCACACGCTTTCCGTGCGCGACACGGGCATCGGCATTCCGAAGCATCATTTAAGCCGCATTTTCGAGCGGTTCTATCGCGTCGACAAGAGCCGCAGCAAGGCGACGGGCGGCACGGGGCTGGGGCTTGCGATCGTCAAGCACATCTGCGAGGAACACCACGCAACGCTTTCGCTGGAAAGCGCGGAGGGCATCGGCACCGAGATCACGATCACCTTTCCACCCGTGAAATAAAAAGAAAAAAGGCGAGCTCGCAGGCATTCTGTAAAGGGGGATTTCAAAAGCACAGTCGATCGAAAACCGATTGTGCTTTTTGCATTGTCTTTCATGCGGTTCTATGATAAAATGAATGGCACAAATCGGGATTTAGGGAAAAGGAGAACAGATGACAACGCAGGATTTGTTCCGAATCGCAATGCACCAATCTGCCGAAGATATCGGATGCAGCACGGAAGATTTTCTTTCGGATCGCAATACGGTCGTTCCGTTTCAACTCGGATCAAAAGCAAAGAAGTATTACCGTCTTCCCATCGGATGCAATTTCATCTCCTATGGCAACAATGTCGTGGCATCTTCCACAGAGGAACTATTCGATCTTGTGAAAGAGTATGTGGAACGATTTGATTTCTACCATTGCTTTGAGACGCCGAATATGCGTTGGCTGAACCGGCGGCTGGAACCCTTGGGACAAACGGTTTGCTTTATGGCGGAGTATTATTTGCCGGATTTGCAAAAGCTCACGAAACTGCCATGTCCATACGAAACGCGGCTGTTGGAGAAAGCTGATTTTGAAGAGCTGTATGTACCGGAGTGGTCGAATGCCCTTTGTCGCGACAGAAAGCATTTGGACGTTTTGGGCGTCGGCGCGTATGACGGCGCCAAACTGATCGGATTGTCGGGCTGCTCTGCTGATGCCGAAGAGATGTGGCAGATCGGCGTAGATGTTTTACCGGAATTTCGAAAAAAGGGTATCGCATCCGCAATCACCTCGCGGCTGGCAATGGAAATTGTCGAGCGGGACAAGGTTCCATTTTATTGCTCTGCATGGTCAAATATCCGATCCGTCAGAAACGCTATCAAGAGCGGCTTTTTGCCGGCATGGGTAGAAATGACCGTAAAACCGTCCGCAAAGGCGGACGAAATGAATGCGGATCACGAATAACGATTTCGGCTTGCAGGAAACAAACAGATAAAGACCTTCCGAGAAACGGTTCCTTCTCGGGAGGTTTTTGTTTGTAAGCGCACGTTCCGCCGACGCATGGTGGTGAGTAAGTGCGCTCTTCCGACGCAATCGATCTTGCCTCCCCTGTGTAAGGGGAGGTGGCAACCGAAGGCTGACGGAAGGGTTGTTGTGTTCAATCCCCAGTTTAACAACCCCTCAGTCTCGGCAAAGCCTCGACAGCTCCCCTTGCACAGGGGAGCCAAGCGATAGAAAAAAGACGGAGGATTGATGCGTTTCCTCCGTCAACTCATTATTGTTTGAAAACCACCCTTTAGAGAATAGCTCTTCCTCGCCTTTTTCTTTTATTCGCCGGTTCGTTGTGCGGCGGCTTTAAACATTAAATCGCAGCGACTGCGCGGCGGAGAAATAGAACGTATCCGTCAGCAGCGGCTCATCGCCGTAACCGAAGCAAAGAATGCTCACCCTGAGCACCGGGGAACCGAGCGGGATCGCCAGGATATCCGACAGGGCCTCGTCCGCGGCAACGGCGCGGAATTCGCAGCGGCGGTTTCCGATATGCACCTTCAGCGTATTTCGTACAAGTCCGCCGAGCGTGCCGGTATAGTCGCGCTTATAAAACGGCGGGATCGAATCCGTGCGGAGATATCCTTCGCAGTATGCGAACGGCTTGCCGTCGATCGCGCGGACACGCGTGACCTTGCGGACCTTCGTACCGCGCGGAATGTGCAGAAGCTCCGCGATTTCGCTGAGCGCGGGCACGATCGTGATGGAAAGATTCCGCACGCCGCTGTTCATGCCGATCTTGCGGATGGATTCGGTCAGCTCCTGCGTGAGCGTGAAGCGGTACGACGAATCGACCGGCTGCGTACGGAACGAGCCGGAGCCCTGCATGCGGGAAAGGAGTCCCTCCTGCACAAGGATGTTCAGCGCCTGACGGATCGTGCCGCGGGCAACGCCGAATTCCTCGGTCAATTCCTGTTCCGTCTGAAAGGGGGCGCCGACCGGCAGCTCCATGAGTCTTGCGCGGAGCTCGTCGGCAATCTTGAGATACAGGGGGAGCTCGGAAAGAGCTTTCATAAAAATACCTCCGTAACGATTGATGGGGTCGCCGGGATGAAAAAACAAATCAGCCGAGCAGCGCTTCGATCTGGGGCATCGCGCGTTCGGCGCATTCGCGTCCGATGCGGATGGCTTCCTCGGTGCCCGCGGTCGAGATCATTCCCATGAAGGAAACGTCCGGCTTGATTCGAACGTCCACCTGATCCTGCCGGATGCGGGTGATCTCCTTCTGCATCATGTTGAACGCGCGAAGCAGCGAGGAGTGCGCGCCGGGAATCTTGTCCTCTTCCACGACAAACCGCTTTTTGATCGAAAGATCGACGCCGATCACGATGTCCGCGCCGTGCTCGCGCAAAACCTCCACGGGAAGCTCCTGCAGCGTTCCGCCGTCGATGTACCAGTGCCCGTCGATCTTGACCGGCGTGAAGACGCCGGGGATCGCCATGCTCGCCCGCGCCGCTTCGTACAGCTTGCCGTGCTCGAAGATGTGGAACTCGGACGATTCGAGGTCCGCCGCTCCGATAAAGCAGGGAATCTTTGTCTCGTTGACGGAAAGGTCGTGCGTCAGCGTACGAACGATTTCGGAGACCTTGTTGCCGGAAATGAGCCCGCCGCGCGTAACCACCGTCGGATCGATGATGTCCTTCGGCACCAGCGTGCAGAGATATTTTTCCAGCATATAGAGGTCGGTCCCCGCGGCATAGATCGCCGCGACCAGCGCGCCGGCGCTGCAGCCGGAGATCAGATCGATCGGGATGCCGTGCTCGGTCAGCACCTGCAGCACGCCGATGTGTGCCATGCCGCGCCCGCCGCCGGAGGCAAGCGCCAGCCCCACTTTCTTCCGTTCGTTCAAGTTTGCATCCTTTCGCTTCTTTAGACAAATTAGCAGATTCAGTATAACAAATTTTGTCCAGAATTGCAAGGGGGAATTTGTCGAATATATAAAAAAGAACGCCGGATTC
Source organism: uncultured Eubacteriales bacterium (assembly GCA_902792295.1). Lineage (GTDB taxonomy): Bacteria > Bacillota > Clostridia > Christensenellales > CAG-138 > UBA3792. Next base: position 31,200 of record CADAZC010000013.1, on the reverse strand, counting down.
CGACGTTCTTTTCCGAACAAATTGTTTTGTTATTTTCCGGTCTTCTTCTTTGCGGTTTTCTTCGCGGTCGAGGAAGTCGCCGAGGTCTTTTTCGCCGCGGTTTTCTTTGCGGTCGAGGAAGCGGATGCCTTCTTCGCGGTCGAAGAGGTCTTCTTCTTCGCGGTGGAAGTCGAAGTCTTTTTCTTTGCGGTCGAAGAGGTCTTTTTGCCGGTCTTCTTCTTCGCGGTGCTCGTTTCTTCCGATTCCGCGTTGCCTAAAAGTCCCATCAGTCCGCCCAGGATCGAGGAGTCTTCCTTCTTTTCTTCCTTCTCTTCCTTGTCGCCGCCGAGGAGTCCGCCCAGGAGCCCGCCGAGCAGCGAGCCGCTGCCGGAGGACGAGGAAGACGAGCTGCCGCCGCCGAGCAGCGAGCCGAGAAGCGACGCGCCGATCCCGCCGGAGGACGAGGACGAACCGCCGCCGAGGAGCCCGCCGAGGAGCCCGCCGAGCGCGGAACTGTCCGCTTCGTCTTCATCCTTTTTGTTGCCGAGCTGCGAAAGGAGCAGCGGCGCAACCAGCGAAAGAATCGAGCCGACCTTGGAGCTACTTACACCGCTCTTTTTCGAGATCGCCTTCGTTGCCGCCGCCTCGTCGCTTCCGAGGATGTGACCGAGGATCTTCTTGCCGTCCTTGCTGTCCGCGGTCGAAAGGAACGACGCAACGTCGATGACGTCGCCGGTCTTGTGCTCGTTCAGCGCCTTGTTCAGCGATTTCGCGCCGTCCTTCGTGGAAGCGTTGTCGGACATTTTGCCGACCAGCACGGGCAGGGCGTCGCCGAGGACCGCGGAGACCTTGCTTTTATCGGTCTTCGTTGCCTTTGCGATCGCCTCCACGCCGTCGCCGCCGACCAGCCCCATCAGGGAGTTCAGATCAATTCCCGCCATGGCTTAATCTCCCGCGACTGCGCTTGCCACGCCTTCTTCCACGTTGATGCCGGTCATGTCGACGCCTTCCTTCTCTGCTCTGTTCGCGCAGAAGAAGCAGACCTCGCCGCGGCCGTTGTCGATCGCGGAGGTGACGGAACCCTGATACAGCGTCTCGGAGTTCTTCAGAGAGCCGCAGTCCTCATACAGGTGATACTTGTGACCGAACGCGGTCCAGTACACGTCGTCGGTCAGCGTCTGTTCCGCAGCCGCCTTTTCTTCCGCGGAGATCGGGTTGAAGTCCGCGCCCAGAAGTCCGGCAATGAGCAGCGCGACGATCGCAACGACGGTCACGATGATCTTGGATTTCTTGTCGAGCTTATCCTTGCTCAAAAGCACGAGGATAATCAGGGGGATGAAGCAGATCGCCGCCATGATCACGCCGAGCTGCGTCAGAATGAAGAAGCCGACCTTGTTGTTGGTCTTCTTGAACGGATCAAGATGGGCGGCTTTCTTCCACAGGAAGCCCGCAACGAGGCAGCAGGCAAGATCGAGCACGATGCAGATGATCATGCCCCACATCTGCGGCAGCCACGGAATATACAGCTTCTTGAACAGGAAGAGGATCGCGAGCACTTCAAAGCCGATCGCAAGCACCCACAGAATGGCGGAGACGATGCGCAGCGTGGTCGCCTTGCTCTTTTCCTCTGCCTTCGTGAGGGTTTCGACCTTCTTTACTTTCTTTTCCGCCGCGGCGTCTTCGCCGACTTCAACGACCTTCTTTGCGGTCTTTGTAACCTTCTCACCGTCTTCGACTTTGGTGATCGTTCTTTTCTTTTCTTCCATGCAAACCCCTCTCATTTCTATTTGGATTTTGATCGAATGTCATACCATTCTTATTATATATTTTACTTGAAGCGGCGCGCAATGTCAATAAGCGATTGGTGTAAAATTGTCGCAATGATACGGGATTCCGCAAGAATGGACTTGACAATTCGCCCGTTTGCGTCCAAACTGAAAACAGAGAAACACTTCCCGGAGGCGTTTATGGAAAAGTGGGTCATCGCGTTGATCATCGGCGGCGGACTGCTCGCCCTTTTAGGCGGATATTTCGGCGTTCGTCGCGCCACGCGCAGCGTGCGGGAGAAGCTCGGCGTTTTGAAACGTGCGCTGGACGATGCGATCGAGGCGGATCAGGAACCGGAAAAGCCGCGTTCTCTGTCGTCGCTCGAATCCGTGGTGCTGCCGAAGATCCTGAAGGATTTTCCGGACTTCAATCCGCGCGTGTTTGCACAGCGTGTGCGTGCGGACGCAAGGACGTATTACGAAAGCGGCGTACAGGGCAAGGTCCTGTATCGGGACGATGCGACCGAGGTGTTCAAGGAGGCGTTTGCGGATCGTCTGCCCGATTCGGTTTCGGGCGGGATCGACGTGCATAAGGTTTCGATCGCCGCGTACGACAACGCGACGCGCAAAAAGATCCTGACCTGTCAGGCGGCGGTCGGATTCACGGACAAAACCGGAACCCCGCGCGAGCGGCGGCTGGTCCTCGATTACATCGCGGGCTATGCGGACGATCCGGAAAGCCCCGTGGTCGGCTTCAACTGTCCGAACTGCGGCGCGCCGCTGCCTGCGGTTGGCGCGCGCGTGTGCGTGTACTGCGGAACGGCGTTTTCCGCGCCGGTAGACTTGGGCTGGATGCTGACGGATGCGAGGGAGGGATAATGCCGTGACGCCGATCGAAAAGGAAGATTACATGGAACCGCGCTGCCTCCTTTGCGAGGAGCCGTACGGCGCGGAAGCGCAGGTAAAGCCCGTGCCGCAGCAGCGGATCATGGAAAAGGTCGACGAATACATGTCGCGCCGCGACTACGCGGGCGTCGAGCGGCACCTCCTCTACTGGCTGGAAGAGGCGAAGCTCGGACACGATCAGAAGGGCGAGCTGATGATCCGCAACGAGCTCATCGGGCACTACCGCAAGGTGCAGGACCGCGCGCACGCGCTCACGCAAGCGGAAGCGGCGCTGAACCTGCTCGACGAGATCGGCTTCGAGGGCTCGATCACGGCGGGCACGACCTGCGTGAACGCCGCGACCGCGTATCAGGCGTTCGGTGAAAACGACCGGGCATTCGAAATCTTCGAGCGCGCGCGGAACAATTACGAAGCGATCCCGTCCCTGAAGCCGGAACTTCTGGGCGGGCTTTACAACAACATGGCGCTGACGCTGGTTTCGTTGAAACGCTTCGACGAGGCGAACGAATTGTACCGCAGGGCGATCGAAACGATGGCGAACGCCGAGCACGGCGCGCTGGAGCAGGCGATCACGTACCTCAATATGGCGAACGCCGCCGAGGACGAAAAGGGGCTTCTGGATGCGTCGGAAACGATCGACGCGTGCCTCGAACGGGCGGAGACGCTTTTGAACGCGCCGGGCATCCCGCACGAGGGATATTACGCGTTCGTGTGCGAAAAATGCGCGCCGACGTTCGAATATTACGGATGGTTTGCGGTCGCCGAAGAACTCAACAAACGCGCGAGGACATGGTATGAACGGACTTGAGCTTTCCGAACGGTTCTATGAGGCGTACGGAAAACCGATGCTTCTTGAACAGTTTTCCGATGTCCTGCCGCACCTTGCGGTGGGGCTGTTCGGCAGCGGCTCGGAGTGTTTCGGCTTCGACGACGAGGTGAGCCGCGACCACGATTTCGAGCCGGGCTTCTGCATCTTTCTGCCGGGCGAGGACGTCGTCGACCGCAGGACGGCGTTTCAGCTTGAGCGCGCGTACGCGAAGCTTCCGAAGGAGTTTGCGGGATTCAGACGCAGCACGGTCGCGCCGGTCGGCGGCGCGCGGCACGGCGTTTTGCGTACGGCGGAGTTTTTCGCCGACAAGGTCGGCGCGCCGGACGGGATCCTCACGGTTTCGCAATGGCTGACCGTGCCGGAGTATGCGCTTGCGGAAACGCAGAACGGCAAGCTGTTCTTCGACGGTTCCGGCGAGGTCACGCGCATCCGGGAAGCGCTGTCAAAATATCCCGGGGACGTCCGCAAAAAGAAGCTCGCGGGCAACCTTCTTCTGATGGCGCAGGCGGGACAGTATAACTTTTCCCGCTGCCTCCGCCACGGCGAGACCGGCGCGGCGCAGCTTGCGGTCGCGGAGTTCGTGAAGGCGGCGATGCATGCGGCGTTCCTTTTGAACGACGTCTACATGCCGTATTATAAATGGAGCTTCCGCGCAATGCGGGCGCTGAAAAAGTGTTCGATGCTTGCGGAAACGCTGGAGGTGCTTCTGACGACCGACAACGCGCCGGAGACGGCGGAATCGAAAGCGGACATGATCGAGGACGTCGCGGCGGATGTGATCGACGAGCTTACGGCGCAGGGACTCACCAAAGCGATCTGCGGCGACCTCGAAAAACACGCGTATTCGGTCAACGATGCGATCGAAGACGGAGAGATCCGCAACCTGAACGTTCTTGCGGCGATCTGAAAGGAGAAACGATGGAGATTCATGGACTGCAAAAGATGACGCTTCTGGACTTTCCGGGGCGCGTGGCGTGCACGGTGTTCTTGGGCGGGTGCGATTTGCGCTGCCCGTTCTGCCACAACGCGGAGCTCATTGACGGCACGGCGAAGCCGGTGATGGACGACACGGAGCTTCTCGCGTTTCTCGAAAAGCGCAAAGGACTGCTGGACGGCGTGGCGTTTACGGGCGGCGAACCGACGCTGCGCAAAGACCTGCCGGAACTCATCCGGAAGATCCGCGCGATGGGGTATCCCGTGAAGCTCGACACCAACGGCATGCATCCGGACCGGCTTCGCGCCATGCTCGACGAGGGGCTTCTGGATTACGTCGCAATGGACGTCAAGGGCGGACCGCATCATTATGCGCATATATGCGGTTTGGAAAAAATCGATCTTGCGCCGATCAACGAGAGCATTTCGCTGCTTTTGAACAGCAAAATCGATTACGAATTCCGCACGACCGTCGTTGACGAGCTGCACGATTTGTCCGATTTTACGGCGATTTCCGGGTGGATCAAAGGCGCGAAGGCATACTACCTGCAGGCGTTCACCGACCGCGATACGGTGGTATACGAGAACTTCCACGCACCTACAAGGGAGTGCATGGAACTGTATGCCGCAGCTGTCCGAAAAACCGTACCGAACACCGCGTTAAGGGGCATATAATCTGCGTTTTCCGGCTTTTTCCCCGCCGTATATGCCGTTTTGCATATGCAACGCATAAATACAAGATATTGTATGATTTGTTAACAATCACCACTACATATTGACATCAAACCCCCACTTGTGGTACAGTTACAACGCTGAAAACCGCAGCATTTTTGTTTGCGGGATCAAAAGTTTGAAAACTTTACCGACGAGGGGGATTTTTTATGTACCAGGTCATTAAAAGAGACGGAAAGCTTGCCGAGTTCTCGATCGGCAAGATCACGGCGGCGATCACGAAGGCGTTTGAGGCGACGGGAAAGCAGTATCATCCCAGCGTGATCGAGCGAGCGATTTCGAGAACAAGATCAAGGACGACAAGATCACGGTCGAGGAGATTCAGGACAGCGTTGAAAAGGTGCTGTCGGAATCCGGCTATGCGGACGTCGCGAAGGCGTACATCCTCTACCGCAAGCAGCGTGAGAAGATCCGCAACATCAACTCCACGATGCTGAACTACAAGGATCTGGTCGACAACTACCTGCAGATCAACGACTGGCGTGTCAAGGAGAACTCGACGGTCACGTATTCGGTCGGCGGTCTGATCCTTTCTAACTCCGGCGCGATCACGGCGAACTACTGGCTCACCGAGATCTACGACAACGAGATCGCGGAAGCGCACCGCAGCGCGGCGATCCATCTGCACGACCTCTCCATGCTCACCGGTTACTGCGCGGGCTGGAGCTTGAAGCAGCTCATTCAGGAGGGTCTCGGCGGCGTGCCCGGCAAGATCACGTCCTCTCCGGCGAGCCACCTTTCCACGCTGTGCAATCAGATGGTCAACTTCCTCGGCATCATGCAGAACGAGTGGGCGGGCGCGCAGGCGTTCTCGTCGTTCGACACGTACCTTGCGCCGTTCGTCAAGGTCGACAACCTCTCGCAGAAGGAAGTCAAGCAGTGCGTCCAGTCGTTCATCTACGGCGTCAACACGCCGTCCCGCTGGGGCACGCAGGCGCCGTTTTCCAACATCACCCTTGACTGGACCGTTCCGAAGGACCTCGAAAACCTGCCCGCGATCGTCGGCGGCAAGGAGATGGACTTCACCTACGGCGACTGCAAGAAGGAAATGGACATGGTCAACAAGGCGTTCATCGAGGTCATGATCGAGGGCGACGCCAACGGCCGCGGCTTCCAGTACCCGATCCCCACGTACTCGATCACCCGCGACTTCGACTGGAGCGAGACCGAGAACAACAAGCTGCTGTTTGAGATGACCGCAAAGTACGGCACGCCGTATTTCTCGAACTACATCAACTCGGACATGGAGCCGAGCGACGTGCGTTCGATGTGCTGCCGTCTCCGCCTTGACCTCCGCGAGCTCCGCAAAAAGTCCGGCGGCTTCTTCGGTTCGGGCGAATCGACCGGTTCGGTCGGCGTCGTCACGATCAACATGCCGCGTATTGCGTACCTCGCAAAGGACGAAAAAGCGTTCTATGCCGAGCTCGACAGGATGATGGACATCGCGGCGCGCTCTCTGAAAACCAAGCGTACCGTCATCACGAAGCTCCTTGAGGCGGGTCTGTATCCGTACACCAAGCGCTACCTCGGCACGTTCAACAACCATTTCAGCACGATCGGTCTGATCGGCATGAACGAGGTCGGTCTGAACGCCAACTGGCTCCGCAAGGACCTGACGCATCCCGAGACGCAGCGCTTCACCCGCGAGGTTCTGAACCACATGCGCAACCGTCTCTCCGATTATCAGGAGAAGTACGGCGACCTTTACAACCTCGAAGCGACGCCCGCGGAATCCACGACCTACCGGTTCGCAAAGCATGACAAGTCCAAGTATCCGGACATCATCACCGCGAACATGAACGGCACGCCGTACTACACCAACTCGTCGCACCTGCCGGTCGGCTACACCGAGGATATCTTCTCGGCGCTCGACATTCAGGACGATCTGCAGACGCTCTACACCTCCGGCACCGTGTTCCACGCGTTCCTCGGCGAAAAGCTGCCCGACTGGAAAGCGGCGGCGAACCTGGTAAGAAAGATCGCGGAGAACTACAAGCTGCCGTACTACACGATATCGCCGACGTACTCGGTCTGCAAGGACCACGGCTACATCACGGGCGAGCACTTCACCTGCCCGATCTGCGGTCAGAAGACCGAGGTTTACAGCCGCATCACCGGTTACTACCGTCCGGTCCAGAACTGGAACGACGGCAAGGCGCAGGAGTTCAAGGATCGCAAGGTTTACAACATCGGCCGTTCGCATTTGACGCATCAGGGTCCGAACCCCGCGCCCGACGACACGATCACGGAAGCGGCGGCGGAAGCCGTACAGGAAGCGCCCTGCTGCGCGCCGACCGAGGCGAAGACCGTGCCCGAAGGCAATCCCAGGTTCCTGCTCTTCAAGACGCCGACCTGCCCGAACTGCAAGGTCGCGACGATGCTGCTCGAAAAGGCGGGCATCCCGTTCGTCGCGCTGAACGCGAATGAGGAAAAGGAGCTCGTCGAAAAGTACGGCGTCAAGCAGGCGCCCACGCTCGTTCTCATCAAGGACGACGGCATTGAGCGTTACCGCGGCGTCAGCGATATCAAGGGCTGGCTGATGCACAAATAAGCGGCATTCACACAAACGATCCGATTCTCCGCGGGCAACTGCGGAGAATCTCCCATTTTGAAAAGACTTCGGAGGAAGAGTTTATGTACGATATGATCGTGATCGGCGGCGGTCCCGCCGGCATGACGGCGGCGCTGTACGCGCTCCGCAACGGTAAAACGGTTCTGGTGCTGGAAAAGCACGGCTTCGGCGGACAGATCACGCACTCCCCGAAGGTCGAAAACTACCCCGGCACGCTCCAGATGAGCGGCAACGAGTTCGCGGACCGCTTCCTCGAGCAGATCCTGCATCAGGGCGCGGACATCGAACTGGAACGCGCAGTCTCCGTCAAAACCGAGGGCGGCATGAAGATCGTCGAAACCGAGGAGGGCGGACGCTACGAAGCGTGGACGGTCGTGATCGCGACCGGCGTCAAGCACCGCATGCTCGGGCTCGAGGGCGAAAACGAGCTCGTCGGCGAGGGCATCTCGTTCTGCGCGGTGTGCGACGGCGATTTCTATACGGATAAGACCGTGTGCGTCGCGGGCGGCGGCAATTCCGCGCTGCAGGAGGCGATCCTGCTCGCGGAAAAGTGCAAAGAGGTCATCATTCTGCAGGACCTTCCGGCGCTTACCGGCGAAATGCGGCTCCAGCAGGTTTTGGAATCGCGTAAAAACGTGCGCGTGCTGACGAACCTCAAGATCAACAAACTGCTGAAAAACGGCGAAGCGCTCGCGGGCGTTGAGGTCGAAAACCGCACGACCGGTCAGAAGCGCGAGATCGCCTGCGACGGGCTTTTTGTGGCGATCGGGCTGATCCCCGAAAACGAGCCGTTCAAGGACCTTGCGAAGTTGAACAGCTACGGCTATTTCGATACCGACGAGCAGTGCCTCACCGAAACGCCGGGCGTCTACGTTGCGGGCGACTGCCGTTCGAAGTTCGTGCGCCAGCTCACCACCGCCGTCGCCGACGGCGCGACCGCGGCGCTGGCTGCCTGCCGCTACATCAACGAAAGAAAATAAACGATTCCCGTAAAAAAAGGAGACCGCACGGCGGTCTCTTTTTTGATTGCGTGTTACACATGCGCAGGGTCCTGGATCGGCTTCTTCGGCACGGTGATCTTCGAACGCGCGGACTCAAAGAACTCGCGGACCTTGTCGGGGATCACGTCGAGCCCCTTGACGGCGCGGACGCCCTCGCAGCTTTCAAAGAACAGCGCCAGCGCGCCGGGTCCGACGTGCGAACCGGTCACCGGCTCATAGTCGACCAGCAGAATATCCTTCGGCGGATGTTCGCCGTTTTTGATGAGCTCGATCAGCATTTCCGCGTCTTCGCGGCAGGCGGCATGCGCGATGCCGATCGTCTGCTGTTCGGCGTTGACCACGTATTTTTCGTACTGCGACGCGAGCGCCTTGATCGAACGGCGGCGGCTTCTGACCGTGTCGAAGGCGGAGATCCGTCCGTCCTCGCCGCCCTTCAGCATCGGCTTGATGCCGAGCACGGTGCCGACGATTGCGGAAAGGTTCGAAAGCCGTCCGCCGCGGCTCAAAAACAGCAGGTCGTTGACCGTAAACACGTTGAACATGCGTTCCGAATACAGCCGGAGCCGCTTCGCCGCCTCCGCGGCGCCGATGTCACGATCGCGCAGCCGTGCCGCTTCGACCGCCACCAGCCCCTCGCCCAGAGACGCGCCGCGCGTGTCGACGACCTCGATCACGCGGTCGGGATAGCGCTCCAGAAGCATCTGCGCGCCGATCGTCGCCGACTGGCATGAACCGGAGATGCCGGAGGACATCGCGACGTAAACGACGTCCTTTCCGTCCTTTAAGAACGGTTCGAAGAAGTCCGCGTACTCCGCGGGGTTGATCTGGGTCGTCTTGACCTCGGTGTTTTTCAGCATGGAATAAAAAGCGTCGCCGTCGAACGCGTCTGTATCGAGACAGGTGAAGCGCTCGCCGTCGATGAAATATGCAAACGGGATCATTCTGAGATCGTATTCCTTCGCCATTCGGGTCGGGAGATTGCCGGACGTATCGGTCACTGCGATAAACTGCATGCGGGTATCCTCCGAAAAAATGCATTTGCGGCGAGAGTATTGTTCCCCGCCGCAGGTCCATTATATGCATTTGTACGGGATGCGGTCAATCTACGCTCCCGTTTTCCCGCCCTACGAAACGGACGCGGCGCAATAGAGCCGTAAAAAATCGCTCTACCCGCGGTAGAATACGCGTAAAACGGCGCAAAAATGAGATCCGAACATGCAAAAACGGACGTTCCCGCACGGGAAACGTCCGCTTTTCCGCAATACGTTTACTTTCTGCCTTCGATCGCGAGCTTGACGACCTCGTAGCCGCCGTTGTAGACGCCCGCGTTCTTGAGCTCGACGATGCGCTTACAAAGCTGCTTCAGGATCGCCTTGTCGTTGATCAGCGTATCGATCATGTCGCACAGCGCGGCGGGTGTTTCGCACTCAAAGGTGGAGTCGCCCATCTCACGCGCGTAGATCGCGCCGTAGACCTCGTGCCCGCCGATGTGCCGCATCATGAGCTTCGGCACCGGATAGAACGCAAGCTCGCTGGGCTTCGTGATCAGCACGTCGCATTTGCGCATCAGGAGGTTTGTCGAATAGACCGCCTCGAAGATATCGCTGTGGCAGAACACGGTGACGCCGCCTCTCGACGGACCGTCCAGCGTTTCCGCCCAGTCGCACAGCCCCTGATAGTCGTTGAAATGCATCTTGCATTCCTTTTCGAGCTCGGGCATCTGCTTCTTGAACATCTCCCACATGGTGAGATGATCGCCGAAGTTGATCCACAGTTCCGCCTTGTTCGCCTTGATGTACGGCATCAGGTGCTTGAGCATCGCAAGGTACAGGTCGCCGCCCGCGCCCGCGCCGCCGACCGTCATCAAAAAGCGGACCGGCGCGCCGGAATTGAGACGCTCTACGCGCTTTTCGCAGTCGTGCTCGACGTTCTCGACGAGCTCATGGTCGATGTAGTGACCGACGCAGTAAAGGTCGTTGTCCGGCATCGGCTTCAGCGGCGTTTTTGCAAAGCCGTTCAGCTTCTTATAGCCGAGATACGCAAACGGCGTCTGCACGGCGTGGATCGAGCCCTCCGCCAGATGCAGACCCATCGGCCAGTTGTCGGGGATCGCGTTGACGACGTGGGTGAGCCCCGCGTGCACCGCGCCCTGGCTCGGCCAGACGTGCGTGCCGATGTACGGAATGTCTTTCGGAAGATCGTGATACAGCGGCTTGAGAAGCTCGGAGTTCTTCTGATCCGCGGCGTTGTAGGTGATCTTCTTGAAGCCCTCGCTGTTCAGCGGCTCCCATACGAGCTTGTTGAAGAGCCCGATCTTCTGCGACAGCTTCGAGCCGGTGGAATACAGGTCGTTCTGGTGCCGGATCATCTTGGAACCGGTGGCGTCGAACGACGCGAGGTCCATCCACACCGGCGTCCGCCCGAGCGCCTGCGCGCAGGAGGCGATCGCCATCGCAATGCGGTAGTGCCCGAAGCCCATGCGGATGTTGCCGACGATCACGGCGTTTTCCGGAAGCTCCAGAGGCGTGTCCGCAAGGACGAGGTTCTGAAGCTTGATCTCCTTGATCTGTTCGATCGGCTGAAGCCCCAGATGGTATTCCTTCTGCGTGTCGTCGCCGAACTTTTTGAGGAAGTTCGCCTTGCTCTTTTCCGCCTTTTTGATCGTTTTCGCGTCGATCGGATTGCCGAAAATTACGCTTGTCTTATCCATGGCAGTCCCCCGTTATTCGGGCAGGTTTTCTTTCTTATGCGCCTCTTCGATGATGCCCATGACCTTCTTCTCCTTATAGAGTGCAAGGATCACCGCGCCGAGTACGCAGAACACGACCGCGACGATCGCGATGATGCGCAGACCGAATTCGGATGCAGTCAGGTCGTTGCTCTTGAGATCCTGCGTCGTGCCGAGGATCGCCAGAGAGGTGAACACGAGCATTGCGAGCGCCTGGCCCCACTTCATAGCGAAGGTACGCGCTGCAAAGAACATGCCTTCGCGGTTTTCGCCGGTCTCGATGCCGTCCGCTTCCGCAACGTCGGCAACGATCGCCTGCGGAATGATGCCCAGAAGCGCCATCGGGAACGCTGCGATCACGCAGATGATGATGCCGGGAAGCATGCCGGTCAGGAACGGCAGTACGCCGATCAGAGCAGTGACGGTATAAGCAAGCGCCAGACCGAGGAAGCCGCAGATAACGAGCTTCTTCTTACCGCACTTACGCACGAGCGCGGAGACGAACGGATAGAAGCACGCGGAAAGAACGGTCATGCCGCCCATGAAGAGCATCGTGTTGCTCTCATCGAGATTCATGGAGACCTTTACGAAGAACGGAAGACCCGTCTGGAACAGCGTGAGGCCGATCCAGTACATGATGTCGGACAGCGCGAATACGCGGAAGTTCTTATTCTTGAAGGTCGCCGCAAGGGATTTGAACATATTTGCTTCGGACGGCTTGGTGTCGACGAAATCCTTTTCCTTCAGCTTGAAGGTCGGGATCAGCATGCAGACGCAAGCGATGATCGCCAGGACGATGAAGCAGATGCGGTAGCTCCAGTTGAAGCCGACCGCGCCTTTCAGCATGCCCGCAAACACGAACGGCGTGTACGCAAGCATCGTGCCCGCAAAGAACGTCAGGGAGATCGCCGTGGAAATGAACATACGGTCTTCCTGCGTTTTGCCGAACTCGGAGATCAGCGCGTTGTACGGCGTGCAGTACATCGTCATGAACAGGTAGAACAGCACGACGAAGACGGAGATCCATGCAATGTTGATGCCGCTCTTGGAAAGATCCGGAACCGGTGCGCAGAACAGCAGAACCGTTACGACAGCCAGCGGGATCGCCGCGATGCGCATGAACGGAATACGTCTGCCCTTCGGGTTCTTGCTGCGGTCACTCAGCGATGCAATGAGCGGGTCGGTAACTGCGTCGAACACGCGGGAAAGCGCAGTAATGAGGCCGAGCACGGTAAGGATGCCCGCAATGACGAGACCGGACGGAATGAACTGGATTGCGCCTTCGTTCAAGTCGCCCGACGTCGGAAGATAGAAGGTTACAAACCAAGCGCCGATGATGCCGCTCAGGATGGACCAACCGAGCTGACCGATTGCGAAGATGATCATCTCTTTTTTGGTGAGTCTTCTGGTTTTCATGCTGTGAAATTACCCCCTTGTTCCTTGATAAACTTTTCCGCACGCGAAAAAAGACCGCGCGGCGGATTGTTCGGTTACAGTATAATACAGATCGGCGCAAAAGCAAAGTAAATTTTCAATAAAAGCGTATTTTTATGAAAAAAGCGACGGTACTTCGATCGCCGCCCGTGGGGTTATGGTTTTATTTTCTGTAGAAGAGGATGCCGATGCAGTTCGGACCGCAGTGCGAGCTGATCGTGCAGCCCGCGCGGGTGTGGATGACCTCCGCGAACGGCGCGTTCTTCAATACCGCCTCCTCCGCGGCATTGCGGACCTCGTCGGAGCAGCCGGAGTCGGTGATGAAGATGCGCTTCAGGTTCAGCGAGTCGTGATCGGCGAGCTTGTCGTTGATGTAGCGCACGACCGCGCGCTCGAACGAGCAGCGGTATTTCTTGTCGACGCCCATCTTGCCTTCCTTGACCTGAATCGACGGCTTGATGTTCAGGATGTTCGCGCCGAAGGCGAGCAGCGAATTGCAGCGCCCGCCGAGCGCGAGATAGCGCAGCGTGTCGAGCACAAAGCTGACGTCGAGCTTTTGCTTGCGCTCCTCCAGAATATCGAAGATCTCCTTCGCGGTCTTGCCCTCGTCGCGCAGCTCGCACGCGTCGAGCACAAGGTGTCCGATGCCGGTGGAAAGCGTGCGGGAATCGACGATATACACGTTTTCGAAGGTTCCAGCGGCCAGGCATGCGTTCTGATAGCAGGACGACATATCGGCGGAAATCGTGAAATGCACGATGCCGTCGTACCCTTCCTCCTTGACCTTCGTAAAGAAATCCACGTAATCGCCGACGTTGACCGCGGCGGTCTTGGGGATGGACTTGGTGCGTTCGACGTAGCTGAAGATATCGTCGCGCGTGACCTCGATCGAGTCCTTGAGGTCCTTTTCGCCGAGACGGATATACAGCGGCGTGATCGCCACGTCATATTTTTCGAGCAGCTCTTTGCTCAGATCGCAGGTACTGTCTGCGGAAATGCGGATGCGCATGGTGTGCCTCCAATACTACATACTCTTCTGAACATAATCATAGCACGGCCGTTTGTCAAGGTCACTCTATTTTTCCGAAAAAAAGTCCACCGGCAGGAGAACACATCTCTACTGCCGGTAGAACGAAGCGGTTTTTGAATTACAGCCGGAAGCGATCCTTTCCCGCGCGGTCCAGCGCAAACGCAAGCCCCGCGCCGACGACGCTCTGCAAAAGATTCAGCGGCAGGTCGACCCATGCAAAGTTCCGGTACAGGATCAGTTCAAACAGGAAATACCCGACCGGAATGACGAGAACCGCAAGGAACGCAAGATAACGAAGCCGGTTCTTGCGCCGCCACAGAAGCGCAAACACGAGCGCGGTGAGCCCCTTTACGGCGAACGTGACCGGCACGTAAGCGGGAAACCCGATGAGGTCCGCAAGCGCGCTGCCCAGACCGGCGCATACCGCCGCGACGCCCGGCGGCAGCAGCATGGCGGCAAAGAACACGCCCGTGTCGCCGAGATGAATATACCCCGCGGGAATCGGGATCCTGAGAAACGCGGTCAGCACGAAGATCACGGCGGCAAGAATGCCGGACGCGACTAAAATCCGGATACGACGATCATCCATGGTGTTCCCTCACAGCGAATAACAGACGGCGGAAAACGCGGCGTCCGAAACGGCGGGCAGCGCCGCCTTTGCATCTTCTTCGGTTTCAAACAGCCCGAACACGGCGGAGCCGCTTCCGGTCATCTGCGCGGCGATCGCGCCGGCGTCCAGGAGCTTCCGTTTCAGCTCGCCGATCTCCGGCACCAGCTCGATCGCGGCGGGTTCCAGCACGTTCTGCATCAAGGGCGCAAGCGCATGCAGGTCGCCCTTCGCGAGCGCGGCGACGGCGGAAAGCGTCTGTACCCGCGGCCGCGGCAGCGGCAGGCGCGAAAACAGCTCGCGCGTGGAAACGCCGTGCTCCGGCTTTGCGATCACGAACCAGAGCCGCTTTCCGAGCGGGAACGGCGTCAGGATCTCGCCGACGCCCTCGCAGCGGCAGGTGCCGCCGCGCAGCAGAAACGGCACGTCCGCGCCGACCCTGAGCGCGATCTCGCGGAGCGTCCGGTCGTCCGCCATGCGGTGCTGACGCTGCAGCCCGCGCAGAACCGCCGCGGCGTCCGCGCTGCCTCCGCCCATGCCCGCTTCGGCGGGGATCCGCTTTTCGCAGCGGATGTTCGCCCCGCAGCCGGTCGCTTCCTTATATAACATCGCCGCGCGGTACATGGTGTTGTCCTGCGGCAGCGTCATGCCGGTCACGTGCACCTCGACCGTGCGCGATTTCTCCACGAATACGCGGTCGAACAGCGACACCGTCTGCATCACGGTGTCGAGGGCGTGATAGCCGTCGTCGCGCTTATAGAGCACGCCGAGCGTCAGATTCAGTTTGGCAAGCGCCAGTTCCTCAATGATCATGCGATGAGTATACCACTTCTTTTTTCGCGGCGCAATAAAAAGCTTTTCGTCCATCCGCAAATGTGCTATACTGATAAATCGGGAGGCAATATGAAGCTTTGTCCTTTGTGCAGCGGTTCCTCGGGGAACGCGACCTATATCGAAGCGGGAAATGCGCGTCTTTTGATCGACGCGGGGCTTTCGTGCAAACGCATCACCGAGCTTTTGGAACGGGTGGGCGTTGACCCGCGCACGCTCTCCGCGATCCTCATCACGCACGAGCATATCGACCATGTGCGCGGCGTCAACATTCTGTCCAAAAAATACGATATTCCGGTGTACGCGAACGCAGATACGTGGTCGGTGCTGAAAGCGCCTCTTCGCGACGTCGCCGCCAAAAACGTCTGCGTGTTCGAGTCCGACCGCGATTTCTATCTCGCGGGCGCGCGCATTCTGCCGTTTTCCGTTCCGCACGACGCGGTCCATTGCGTGGGGTTCACCGTTTCCGCGCAGGGGCATAAGGTCGGCGTATGCACCGACCTCGGTCACGTCGACGCGCGCATCCTTTCGATCCTGTCCGGCTGCGACCTTCTGCTGTTCGAGGCGAACCACGACGTCGACATGCTGATGGCGGGCAGCTATCCGTATCTTTTGAAAAAGCGCATCCTCTCCGGCAACGGGCATATGAACAACGACGACTGCGGCCGCGCGCTCGTGAAGCTCCACGAGACCGGCGTGAAAAACGTGATCCTGGGGCACCTGAGCCAGGAAAACAACTATCCCGCGCTTGCGATGATCGCCGTGCGCTCCGTTCTGGAGGAGGCGGGCATTGCGAACGACATGCAGATCGCCGTCGCCGCACGTGAGGAACCGACGGGGGTGTTCGAGATTTTATGACCGTTCGCATCGTCTGTGTCGGAAAACTGAAGGAACGCTATTTCGAAGACGCCTGCGCCGAATTTCAAAAGCGGCTCGGACGCTTCTGCACGCTTGAAATCATCGAACTGCCCGACGAAAAAGCGCCGGAATCCCTGCATCCTGCGGAGGAGGATATCGTCCGCGACAAGGAGGGCAAACGCATTCTGAAAGCGATCGGCGCAAAGGATTTCGTCGTCGCGCTTGCGATCGACGGAAAGCAGATGCGCTCGGAAGAGTTCGCCGCATTTCTCGAAGAAAAGGAGACCGAAGCGCGCCCGCTGACGTTTCTCATCGGCGGCTCCCTGGGGCTTTCGCCGGAGGTATACGCCCGCGCAAACGCAAAGCTCTCGTTCTCGAAAATGACCTTTCCGCACCGCATCGCGCGGCTTTTGCTGCTCGAACAGATCTACCGCGGCTTCAAGATCCTCCGAAACGAGGCGTACCACAAATGAATGGCGAAAAGACGATCACGGTCGACGGCATCGAGGCGGTCGTCGTCCGCAAGCGCGTGAAAAACGTGCGCGTCACGATCCTGCCGCCGGACGGGACCGTGCGCGTCACCGCGCCGCGGCTGTATCCAGAGGTGCTGATCCGCCTGTTCCTGTCCGAAAAAGCGGGCTGGATCCGCGCGCATGCCGAACAGGTGAAAAAGAGTCACGCAGACGAGCCGAAGCGCTTTGTTTCCGGCGAATCCGTCCGTCTGTTCGGGCGCGCATACCCGCTTTCCGTACTCGAAAACCAAAAGAAAAACGGCGCCGTCCTCGGTTCCGACGGTATCACGATTTCGCTTCGGGGCGAACCGTCGCCCGAAAAGCGCAAAGCCGTGCTGAACGCGTTTCTGCGCGAACGGCTGACCGCCGAGATCGAACATTATCTGCCGCTGTGGTCGGAAAAGACGGGACTCGTGCCGAACGAATGGACGATCCGCGACATGACCTCGCGCTGGGGCAGCTGCAACACGCGGACGAAAAAGATCACGCTGAACCTGCAGCTTGCGCACTATCCGCTCCCCTGCCTCGAATATGTGATCCTGCACGAGCTCGCGCACATCCGCGTGCACGGGCACGGACCGGAATTCAAGGCGATCCTCGATCGGTATATGCCCGACTGGAAAGCGCGAAAAAAGCTTTTGAATCCATAAAAAAGCGCCGCAGTTTGCGACGCTTTTATTATTTGGCCTGATCAGAACGGCAGAGAATATAATCGGTCGAAACGCCGTAATATTCCGCAAGCTTCAAAAGGTGGCGGATCGGCAGCTCGCTTGCGCCGCGTTCATAGCGCGCGTACATCGTCTGCGACGTGCCGAGCATTTCGGCAATCTCCGTCTGCGTCTTGTCGTGGTCCTCTCTTAAATCGCGTATGCGCTTGCGATAGTTCATATCGATATTCTCCCCATCGTTTTTGACAGCATACACCAGTAAAGATTTTTACT
This sequence comes from uncultured Eubacteriales bacterium, assembly GCA_902792295.1. GTDB lineage: Bacteria > Bacillota > Clostridia > Christensenellales > CAG-138 > UBA3792. The sequence continues at coordinate 13,541 of CADAZC010000013.1, read as the reverse complement.
ATTGACATTAGTAAATATATTTACTATAATTATTTCGGGAACAGAACTTTTCCGATCGTTCGATCGCAATTTCGATGATCGGAGGACTGTTGCGAACTATATCGGAAAGGGGAAGAAAAATGAGAAACACTCATAAAATCGGGAAAGCAGGAATTACGCTCTTTTTGATCGTGATTCTTCTTATTGCGACTGTCGGCGTCATGAATTTCGGCTGCTTCAGCAGTTCAAGCAGTTACGGAAAGACATATAACGCGAATGATGCGGATAAAAACCATGACGGAAACATATCGGGAAAAGAGTTTCAGGACTTGGTCGGAGATTATTTGGACGATCATGGATATTGATTCGCCGAAAAGCAGAAACCAAAAGCATGGACTCAAAGGATGAAGGACGCGTCCAAACGGAATAAGATAGGGAAAACAGTATGGCTTTGATGAAATGTCCGGATTGCGGCAGAGAGGTATCTGATCGAGCGAATAGCTGCCCGTTCTGCGGTTGTCCGATCGGTCCCGGTGCAAACGGAACCCTACGCGTGGCATTCAATACGTTTCTCAAATTGATTGGCAATTGCAGCGTAACGGTTTCGTTTGAAGGTCAAACCGCGCGTTTGACCAGGGGATACTATAAGGATTTTGTTGTTCCGGCGGATGGGAAAAAGCATATCGCGAAACTATCGTGTCAAAAATACGGTTCTTTGTTTGGGGACGCCGAGTTCACGGTTGTACTCAATTCCGGGGAAAGCAAAAAGGTGTCTATCGTGTATAACGACGGGAATTTTCTGAACAAATGGGAATACCGTGAAGAGATGTTCGTTACACGGTAACGGAGTTTGTAAGATCCGGGCAGAACCCGAAAGTACAAAAAGCGCCGCAGTCGCGGCGCTTTGTCATGTTCTTTTTCAGATCGGCAGACTTCTTACCCAGTCCTTGAGCTCGCGTTCCGACACCTTCGGCGGGAAGACCCTGCCGGGCAAAACGTTCGCTTTGGACAGCTCCGCCATGCGCGCGGGCGCCTTGCCGAGTCCCGAGCCGCCGGACGTGGCGAACGGGATAACGGTCTTTCCGGCAAAATCGTACGCCTCGAGGAAGGTATCGATGATCGACGGCTCGCGGTACCACCAGATCGGGAAGCCGACGAAGATGATGTCGTACTCGTCGACCGGCGCGACCTTGCCGCTCAGCGGCGGACGCGCGGACAGGTCCTTCATTTCCAGCGTGCTCCGCGATTCTTTGTCCATCCAGTTCAGATCGGCGTCAGAATACGGCGTTTCGGGCACGATTTCAAAAAGCTCCGCGCCGACGCCGCTTGCCAGACGCGCCGCGACGCCCGCGGTCACGCCGCTTGCGGAAAAATATGCAACCAAAGACTTCATCATGGCGTTGTTCCTCCTTGCTTATAAGCTCTCGTTTAAGATTTTTACGACCTCGTCCCGCGTCAGCGCATGATAGCCGGCGTCCATGAGGATCGTCGCGTCCGCGATGCCCTCGATCATGTCTGCGGTCGCGCCGAGATCGCGCATCGAAACGGCGACGCCGATCTCCTTCATCCATGCATGCATGGCGCAAAGTCCTTCCTCCGCGATCTGCTCGTCCGTCTTTCCCGCGGGATCGACGCGCCAGACCTCCTTTGCGAAGCGGACGAATTTCGGCAGGCCGTACGGCATGACGAGCCGGTAGTACGGCAGCGAGACCGCCGCGAGCGTCAGTCCGTGCGTCGCGTCGGTGTACGCGCCGATCGCCTGCCCGAGCATATGCACCATCCAGTCCTCGGTTTTGCCGCAGCCGATCAGATTGTTCAGCGCCCACGTCGCCGCCCACATGATGTTCGAGCGCGCCTCGTAGTTTTCGGGTTCGCGGATCACGATGCGCGAGGCGCTCACCACCGTGCGCATCAGCGCCTCCGAAAGCGCGTCGCTCACGTTCTCGTCCGTGCCGGAGAAATACTGCTCGCAGATGTGGCTGAAAATGTCGTACACGCCCGCGACGGTCTGCCGCATCGGAAGCGAATACGTGAACTTCGGGTTCAGGATCGAGAAACGCGGGTTGACGCGCTCGTCAAAGACCTTGCCGATCTTCATCTTCTCCGCTGTGTTCGTAATGACCGAGCCGCCGTTCATCTCCGAGCCGGTTCCCGCCATCGTCAGCACGCAGCCGACCGGCACGATCTCGCAGGTCGGATCCTCGTAGCGCGCGAAATACTTGATCCACGGGTCCTCGGGCTCGTGCACCGACACGGACACCGCCTTTGCATAGTCGCAGCAGGAGCCGCCGCCGACCGCAAGCAGCAGGTCGACGTTGTTTTCGCGTGCGATGCGCACGCCGTCGCGCAGTTTCTCCGCCGTAGGGTTCGGCATTACGCCGCCGTCCTCGACGATCGTTTTGCCGCACGCGCGCAGGATCGAAACGACCGCGTCGTAGATCCCGTTTTTCTTGACGGAACCGCCGCCGTAGATCAGCTGCACGGTCCTGCCGTATTTCGGCAGCTCCGTTTTCAGTCCTTCGAGCGCTTCTTCGCCGAAGTAGAGCTTCGTGGGATTGGAGAAGGTAAACGTTCCAAGCATAAGGCACTCCTTTCAGCCGCGCGAGGGGACGTTGATCACGATCGGTGCGGGGTCCGCCTTTGCCGCGGCGAGGAAATTGTCGACCGGCTCGAGATGAAACCCGAGGTCGGACGTAAAGAAGTGCATCGGCACGACGTTTTTCGGCGCGACGCGCTTTGTGATCTCCCACGCGGCTTTGCCGTCGACGGTGAAGATGCCGCCGACCGGAAGCAGCAGAATGTCGCAGCCCTTGATCGCTTCGAGCGTTTCGTCGTCCGGCATGTGCCCGAGGTCGCCGCAGTGCACGATCTTCTGCCCGTCCGCTTCGATCGAAAAGATCACGTTCGGTCCGCGCTTTGCGCCTTTCACCTCGTCATGGAACGTGCGGAATCCGCGAATCGAAAAGCCCGCGAGCGTTTCGGGTTCGACGGTTTCCTTGATCGCCGGTTCGCCGCCGATGCGCTCCGCGGCGCAGTGATCGAAATGCCGGTGCGAAACGGTGATCACGTCCGCAATGACGTGCTTTAGGTTCGGGATGCTCTTTTCGTCCACGGGATCGGTGACAAGGCGTCCGCCCGCTTCGTTGGTGATCAGAAAGGTCGAATGACCGAGCCATTCGCAGTTCATAGGGTATTCCTCCGTTCCCATAATAATATGTTTGCCATGCGTTTCATGCGCTGTTCGAGCGCGACGCGCGCGGTTCCGTCAAGATGCCGCGGCGCGGATAAAAATCGCTGTTCGCCGTTCGGCGCCGAGAACAGAGCCGCATAGAATCCGTCCAGAAGGACCGGATCGTCCGGCGTTTCCGCGTCGGCGTGATGAACCGTGATCCAAAGCCGCCGCGCAAAATACGAATCGTCCGGCTCCTCGGGCTCCGGCAGCACCGCTTCGTACGCGTCGATCGCGTCCGCCGTAAAAAAGAACAGCAGCCAGCCGTTTTCCGCCTTGATCTCTTTTAAGAGCGGCGCGGAAAAAAGCGTGCATTCTTCCGCATGCGCCGAAAGCAGCTTCGCCGTTTCGTCCGCGTCATTGCGCAGAAAATCGCTCGAAGCAAGATGCGCCTTCTTCGAGGGTCTGAACGTCGGGCGCACGCCCGTGATCCGTTCGACAAATTCGCCGAGCGCGGCAGCAATCGCGTCTTTCATGGAGATCATATATAAATCGTATCGGATTTTCCCCGAAAAGTCAACACATGGCGCGTTATTCGCCGCATACTCTTGATAAAACGTCCGAATCGTACTATAATTATTATATTAGGGCTTTTGACCTGCTATCGGACGCGATAGGGAGGATATCCATGGAGAAGCTTGCAGATTACATTCGCTGGGTCGGCGACCTTGATTTTCACGCCTATCCGTTCCGGGAGGCGGACGCGCTTGTTCTGTGCAACGTCAGCTATTACGATCTTACGCCGGTCTTTAAGGAAAGCAGGCCGGAATACAGGATTTCCGACTGCATTCCCATGATCGAATCGGGCGAAGCGAAACTCGAGATCACGGGCGGCGATCTCGGCAACGGCGAGGTCTTTGAACTTGCGGCGCGTTCCAAACGCTTCGGCACGCTGCGCATGTCCGATTATGAAAACGAGCTGCGCGCGACTCCGCCGCTGCAGTTTGCGGCGGTGACCTTCCACGCCGACGATTTTTCGTTCATTGCCTATCGCGGCACGGACGCGTCGATCGCGGGCTGGCGCGAGGACTGCATGATCTCGTTCACGCGCACGGAGGCACAGCTCCTTTCGCTTTCCTACGCCGAACACATGATCGACGACGGCGTGTGGTACATCGGCGGGCATTCGAAGGGCGCGAATCAGGCGCAGTACGCCGCGAGCATGCTGAGCGACGCGAAGTGGGAAAAGGTCCGCCGCGTCTTTCTGCTGGACGGACCCGGCTTCTGCCCCGAGGTGCTCGATCCCGAGCTCGATAAACGCATCGACCCGAAGACCACGCGCATCATTCCGGAGTTCGATGTGATCGGCATGCTGTTCGAGCCGCACATCACGGACACGAAGATCGTACGTTCGAGCCAGAAGGGGATCCTGCAGCATTCGCTTGCGTCGTGGCAGATCGACTGCGGCAACCTGGCGACGGCGGAGCAGACCGATCCGAACAGCGTATGGATCAACAAGCTGCTGAACGACTGGGTCGAGAGCATTCCGCAGCGGGACCGAACGGTCTTTATCAACGAACTGTTCGACGCGGTGGCGGCGGACGGCGCCGAATCGCTGGAGGATCTGAACCTTGACCGGCTGCAGTCGGTCCTCATTAAGCTCACGGGCGTCAGCGAAACGACCAGAAAGACCATTGCCATGCTGCCGAACAGGATCCTGTTCGACGACGCGCTCACGGAGATCCCGCAGACAAAGACGGAAAAGCTGAAAAAGCTCGCCGCCGATCTCCGTATTCAGGCGGCGGCGTTCGCGATTGCGGGCGTGCTCCTGTTCTTTGCGTCCGGCATGGTGTTCGAGCTGACGACGATGATCATTGTCACCGCGCTTGCCGTTCTGCAGCTGGTACTTATGATCCGGCGGCTCGTCAAGCAGCACGGCAAGTTCGACGAGATGCGCGGCAGGGTTTTCATCCTGATCGCCATGATCGCGCTGGCGGTGATCCTGTTTGTCAAGGACCATGCAATGTTCCTGATCGGCAGCGCAATTTACGGCATCCTGTGTCTCGCGATCGCATACTATGCGATCCTGCTCGGCATCAAGCAGAAAGAAAAGCGGTTCCTGCGGGTCTGGAACTTTGTCGAGGGCGCCGTGATCGGGCTGTTCGGACTCGGATTTCTGCTGATTCCGAAGAGCATCGTGCGGCCGTTCACGATCGCGCTCGCCGCATGCGTTGCAGTCGACGGACTGGTGCGGCTTATATACTGGCTCGTCGGATTCTTCCGCCGCAAAAAAGCAAACCGTCTCACGACAGAACAATCAGTTTCGAGGTAATTCATGTCCAAATCTTATCGACACTCTGCCGCATACATCACCAAAGCGGCGTTTATTGCGGGGCTCTATATCGTACTGACCGAGCTTTCCGCACAGTTCGGGCTGTCCGGAACGAACGTCATCCAGTTCCGCATCTCCGAAGCGCTGACGATCCTGCCGTTTTTCACGAGCGCCGCAATCCCGGGGCTTGTGATCGGCTGTCTTCTTTCCAACATCCTGACCGGCGCGGTCGTGTGGGACGTCGTGTTCGGCACCGTCGCCACGCTGATCGGCGCGCTTCTGACCTACGCCCTGCGCAGGTATAAGTGGCTCGCACCGGTCCCGCCGATCCTGGCGAACACGATCATCGTGCCGTTCGTCCTGCGCTGCGCGTACGGATTCGGGGATGCGTGGTGGTTCCTCGGACTGACCGTTTTCGTCGGCGAGTTCGTCTGCTGCGGCATCCTCGGCATGCTGCTGCTGTTCGCGCTGAACCGACATTCCGACTTCATTCTCGACAAAAAAACGCCGGAAGAGCCGAAAGTCCGCCGCACGTTCAAGGAAGTTTTCCCGCCGTACGTCTGGATCTGTCTGGCATATCTGCTGACGATCGACCTTTCGGTGTTTTACGGCACGCGTCCCATCCTGCCGCATCTGCCGGCGTACAGTCTCGCGGTGCCGCTCGACGCGGCGATTCCGCTGATGCCGGCGTGGGTCATCATCTATTTCCTGTCGTTCGCGTCGTGGCTCGGCACGGCTCTCTGGATCGTTGCGGAAGACAAGCGGCACGCCTATCGTCTGTGCGGCGTTTATACGATCATCATGATCTTTTCGCTCGCCTGCTTCCTGCTCTATCCGGTCACGATCGAGCGCCCCGAGATCACCGGGGACGGATTTTTCGACAAATGGATGCGGTTCCTCTATCAGGTCGATTCGCCGACGAACCTCTTTCCGTCGCTCCACGTCGTTCTGAGCTATATCTGCTGGCGCGGCACAATGGGCTGCAAAAAGATTCCGAAGTGGTACCAGTGGTTCAACCTTATGTTCCTGATCCTCGTCTGCTTCAGTGTCCTGTTTGTGAAGCAGCACTTCATTGCGGATATTTTCTCCGCGATCGTCATCACCGAAGGCGCGCTGCAGATCGGGCGGCTGACGGAGATCGAGCGCATCGGCTTCGCGATCGAACGAAAGTTCAAAAAACAGCCGAAAGAACCGGAAGAATAAGCAAAAGGACCGCGGCACGAGCGCCGCGGTCTTTGCTTATCGCGATATGAATCCCTGCGGGATTCACGATATACGCCTTCGGAGCGCGATATATCTTCGATACGATATGCCCTGCGGGGCGCAGGGATTGATATCATATCGTGCGGCATATGCCGTATATCGTGTTTGCGCAGCAAACATATCGCGCTGCGAAAGCAGCATATCGCAATCAAATCAAAACCGCCCCGGGGTAAGGGCGGCTTTGACAAGGATAGAGGGGGGTAATGATAAGGAGGAGTCCTTATTGGTCAATCGGCTTGCGGGAGGGGTAACCCGCTCTCCTTTTGACGATTTCAGTATAACCGTTAAATGCGTCAAAAATGCGTTATCCGTGTGAAAGAAGCGTCACAAGAATGTGAAGAAAATGCAAACTGCGCCGGTATTTCGCATCTTGAAACCAAACACATTCTATCGCCGCGTCAAGGAAATGGGATTGTGATTTGAAACAAACACGCAATTATCCGATTTATCGGACAGGTGTTGATTTAGGATGGTATTGTAAGAAAGGATGATATTTAATGGATTTGCAAAAACGATACTGCCCGATACAAATTCACCTTACACCAACAGAAGCATATTCGCTTGTGGTTGATATTGTCATTAACGGAGAAAAACGCAGGATAATCCCTTCTGCTGCTATGTTCGGCAGTATGTTTGATGGCTTTCTCTCTGCCGTTTATCTGTTGTATACTGAAGGAAAAGACTGCCATAATTCTGGCAAATTGCAAACTGTTACAAGGGACATCGATAACGATATCATCAGTTCGAAACTGGAATGGGATGATGGAGGAACGATCATTACCATCCGGTTCAGCCGTGAATACCACAGCAAATGCTTCGAAACCAAAGACGCTGATCCTGTCAAGATGAGCATCACCTATGAAGTCGATGATAATCTGTTTGAAACATCACAGTATACCGTGGAAGGCCGGGATCTTTGTTATGCCGTTGCAAAGGCTTGCACCGAGATGTTGATGACATATGGAATCCGCGGCTATACATATTCTACTGGAGATGATACTGTTGCTGATGATATGTTTGATTTGGATCATCTCCTGTTTGTTAAAGCGTATGCTTTGAATGTGCCGGAAGTTAGGAAGATGGAAAGGAAAGAAAACGGATTGGCATCTGATATTGATAAAGAGATTGAACTACTGATGTTTGATATGTGAACGTAAGGAGGAGATAAAATGGATCTTACCGAAAATGCAGAAAAGCTGTTTAGGATGCTGTATACAAAGGATTTCAATGCTGCGGAATTGGAGACTCAACTGGAATCCGGCGCATTCAGCGCGGACGATATCAATCAGGCGGCATATGAATATGTAGAATACTGCACCGATATTCCTGATTATGAGGAATATGATAAACACGCATTGGGCGAAACGATACCCGGCATAGAAAGCAGCCATCTTTTGGAGGCGATCAGGATCCTGCTTGATTACGGACTTGATCCAAACGCCTCCATGGATCAAGAGAGCATCATTTCAAACATCATGTATTCCATGCTGTTTGTGAAAAACGGCTATCAGACGGCAGACGCTGCGAAGCTCATGCTGGAGCACGGTGGGAATCCGAATATGGTTATAGCGGGAGAGGACATGCCGGCATTTATGATGTGGGATTTCTGGTATTTTTTGGGCGGAGATGTTGAATCCCGGTACATTGCCGATTCGGTTGTTCATTACATTATGGTTTATCTCGGATTCGGTGCAAAGTGGCGGAACGGAGATGAGATCATCAAAACATTCGGCGACTTTAAGGTGTCCGATTTCATTGATCATCGGAAGTATTACTATGGTATCGTCCGCAGCGAAACGGAAGAAACACTATGGGTAAGCTTTTTTGAGAAAGCCACGAATCGGGAAGTTGCAAGGTATACCTTTGGAGATTGAGAGAAGGAGTATCGTGATGAATGCAGAGAAGCAAGAATTGAATAATCGGTTATTGGCTGACTGCACCGCCGACGTAATTGATTTCAAACGCGCAGAAGAACTCTTAAAACAAGGGGCCGAACCTTTGGGGACTGTCGAGGGCGAGTATGGGAAGAATAATCTTTACGGAGAAGTCGCAGAAAAGCATTTCGGTTATGAGGAGACAACCGAAGCATTTTATTTGATCACCAAGCTGTTTCTTGATTATGGCATGGATATCCGTCATCCGTCCGTTCCATATGACTACAGCTATGTTTTTCATCCGCTTTCCTACTATATTTATCAGACGAACGACTGGGGAATTCATACCCTGCAACTCTTTCTGGATAACGGTTGCAGCGTGGAAGATGCAAGGGAATTCTGGCAATATGCGCTTGGTGATTTCCGATGCTGTCATACAAGTCTTTCGGAGGAAATCGAGTATCAATTCCATTTTGATTATATCAGGAAACTGATGCTGGTAGCGTCCTATCCGCACATTTTGAATGCAGATGATGAACTGCGAAAGCTTATTTGGTTCGAATACAATCACTACGATCTGATGAATTTCCGGAATTGGAATGACTATACGTTTGAAGTTGATACCTCTTTCTGCGAAGATGTCCATCTTCCGGAAGAGTATCGCTCCATTACAACGATCATTGAGAAGAACAGCGGAAAAGCTGTTTGGAAGCTCGGAATTGGAATACTGCCGGACGGCAGAATCTAATTGACACTATCTGAACAGTCCGATATAATTACAAGGTTATCGCTGTGGAAGTCCGAAGGAGGGTGGCTGGCTGGGGACAGGAAGCCTTAGGACAAGCCGAACAGATGGCGCGAGCAGATCCGCGAGGATCTGCTCGTTATTTGTTCAAAGCAATCTGAGAGTTATATAAATACTTTGCCCTTTTCAAGATAAAGAGGTTTGCCGTGTGACAGCTTTGCCGCCGATCGCGTCGGGATTCCGAAAAGAATTTACATTGTTCCGGCGGAAAGTATGATATACTGTTTCAAAACACGGACCGCGGGACAAAAGCACCCGCAAAACGGAAGATGAAACGAAAGAAAACGGCAATCGTCATATGGTTCTGCGCCGCCGCGCTCATCGCCGCGGTCGGTTTCGTTTGCTTCCGTTATATCGGGCTTCGTCCGGTCGTCACCGCCGAGCTCGGCGAGCCGCTTCCCGCGATCGAACAATTCGCGCAGGCAGGCGACCGCTACGCGGAGGAATACGGAAACCTGCCGGTCGGCAATCATATCATAAAGGTCGTGCATCGCGGGATCGAAACGCCGGTGCTTTTGCGCGTACGCGATACCGCTGCGCCGACGGCGGAGGCAAGGGCGCAGACGATTCGTTACGGCGAAACGCTCACGCCGGACCGGCTCGTCACGAAGATCCGCGACAGGAGCGTTGTGAAGGTGACGTTCGCGGCGCCGTTCGATTTCGACCGGATCGGCGATTTCGACGTTCCGATTCTTTTGGAGGACGCTTCCGGCAACAAAAACACCGTCGTTTCGCGTCTTGTAATCGCGGCGGTCAGGGATTCCGTCACGCTGGAAGCCGGTTCGCCCGTACCCGGCGCGGACGCGTTCCTTCTGGAGGGCGTCGCTGCCGAGCCGGAAGCGCTGCCGACGGAAGCGATGCTGCATCACGTCGGGACGTATCCCGTGCGGTTTCGGCTCCCGAACGGGCAGGAGGCGACTTCCGAACTTGTCGTGACCGATACCGTCGCGCCGCGCGGCGAAAGCGCATCCGTTTGGGTGCGCCCGGGCGATCCGATCACGCCCGATCTGTTGGTGAAAAACCCGCAGGACGCGACCGATCTCACCTTTGCATTCGTGACGGAGCCGGACGAAGCGTCGATGCGCGTGCAGACGGTCACGGTCCGCATGACCGACGAAGGCGGCAATACGGCGGAGGTCGGGAGCAGTCTTATCATTTCGCGGATCGAGCCGATCGCGGTCGAAGCGTCGGATGAGCCGGTCACGGCGGAGCAGCTTTCCCGCGAAAACACGGTCGTGCTCGGCGAGCCGTTCGTGCCGGACAGCGTCGGCGTCTACATGGTCCCGGTCACGATCGACGGCGTCGAAGATTTTGCCCTGATCACGGTGAAGGACACCACGCCGCCGGCGGCGGAGCCGCGCGCGGACGTCAAGCTCTATACGATGCATCCCGTTTCGCCGGATGCGGCGTTCACGGCGCGGGACTTTTCTCCGGTGACGATGACATGGATCGCGGAGCCGGACTGGAACGCGGCGGGCGAGCAGACCGTTTCGGTGCGCGCTTCGGACGATGCCGGCAATTCCGCCGATTTTACGGGCACGGTCACGCTTTACGCGGATACCGAACCGCCGGTGCTGTACGGCGTGATCGACCGCATCGCGTATGTCGGCGAGCCGATCGCCTATTTCGCGGAGGTTTACGCGGAGGACGCCGTGGACGGCCGAACGGAGGTCGCCGTCGCGTCCGAGGTGCAGCCGGAAAAGCCGGGCGCATACAACGTTACGTTCACAACCGAGGACCGTTCCGGCAACCGTACGACCGCGGCATGCACATACCGGCTGGTCGAGGCGACCGTTTCGGACGAGGAGGTCCGCGCGCTTGCACAGGGCGTGCTCAAAAAGATCATCTCGGATGATATGGTGACGGCGGAAAAGCTTAAGGCGGTGTACGATTATATTCACAAGAATCTGCACTACGTCAACGGATCGGACAAAACGGACTGGCGAAAGGAAGCTGTCCGCGGGTTTAAGACGAGACACGGCGACTGCTTTACGTTCTATTCGGTCACGCGCGCGCTTCTGGACGAGCTCGGCGTCGAGTACATGAGCGTCACGCGGCTCGGCGGCACATCGCGGCACTACTGGACGATCGTCAACATCGGAACCGGCTGGTATCACTTCGACGCGATCAACTACTATAAATGGAATCGCTGTTTCATGTGGACCGACGCGCAATGCGCGATCAACGAGGACTTCTGGCGTTATGACAGCTCCCTCTATCCGGAGCTCGCGACCGAACGGTTCGATTACGAAACGGTCGTACAGGCGGAAAAGGCGGGACTTCTGCCGTAAAGTGTTGAAAAACCGTTCCGGGCATGATATAATCAAATGTAATTTGTTCGGCGCATGCCGGAGGGAGGCACCTATGGATCTCAAATCGCTGGTACGGGACATTCCCGATTTTCCGAAAAAGGGCATTCTGTTTCGCGACATTACGCCGCTGATCGGCAATGCGGACGCCTTTGAAGAACTGGTCGAAACGATGGCGAAGCCGCTGCGCGAAAAAGACATCGATCTGATCGTCGGACCGGAAGCGCGCGGATTCATCTTCGGCGTCGCGCTTGCGAACGCGCTGCACGCGGGATTCGTTCCTGCCCGGAAGCCCGGCAAGCTGCCGTACAAAACGATCGGCTATCAGTACGGGCTCGAGTACGGCACGGACGAGCTGCAGATCCATGTGGATGCGATCCGACCCGGAAGCCGCGTCGCGATCGTCGACGACCTGCTGGCGACCGGCGGCACGGCGCTTGCTTGCGCGAAGCTCGTCGAAAAGGCGGGCGGCGTTGTGGAGGGCTGTGTGTTCGCGATCGAACTCTGCGATCTCAACGGTCGTGCGCTTTTGAAGGACTATCCGGTCGAGACCGTCCTGAAGTATTGAAATAAAACGGTTTTCTGCCCCGATTGATTCGGGGCATTTGTATTGTTTGCGGGGGATTTTATGCAGGAACGAACGGAACGGTCAGGTCGCCGCTTCGCCGCGCTCGGCGCCGCGTTTCTTTTGGCGGCGTCGGCGGTGGGGCCGGGATTTCTCATCCAGACCACGCGGTTTTCCGCGGAGGGCGGACAGCCGTTCTTTTATGCCGTTCTGCTCGTTACGCTTGCGGATATCGTCACCAAGGCAAATATCTGGTCGGTCGTCGGTGCGGCGGGACTGACCGGCGCGCAGATCGCCGACCGCGTGCAGAAGGGGCTCGGCACGGTGCTGACGGTCGCGGTCGTCATCGGCGGATTGGCGTTCAACACGGGCAACATCGGCGGTGCGGCGCTGGGGCTTTCCGCGGTGTCCGGCGTTCCGGAGCGCGTCGGCGTGCTTGTCTGTGCGGCGCTTGCGGCGGGCGTCTTTTGTTTCCGCGGTGCAAAGCGCATCGTGGACGTCCTTGCGGTCATTCTCGGCGGGATCATCGTCTGCGCCGTACTCGCGGTCTGCGTGAAAACGCAGCCGCCGATTCTTTCGACGGTACGGGCGCTGCCGCAGCCGAGCGCCGCGCTTTCCATGTTCTTTCCGCTGATCACGCTGCTCGGCGGCGCGTGCGGCGGCTATATCCCGTTCTCCGGCGCGCACCGGCTGCTCGAATCCGGCAGCCCTTCGCCGAAGCCGTTCCGCCGCGCGGCGGTGCTCGGCGCGTCCGTGTCGGGGGTCATCCGGCTTTCGCTGTTCTTTGCGGTGATCGGCGTATGCTGTGCCGGCAAAACCTTTCTTGCGGAGCGTGCCGCCGCGATCGCGGGCTCGGATAACCCTGCCGCAGAAACGTTTTTGCTGGCGTGGGGCGCGTGGGGCAAGCGTCTGTTCGGCGTGACGCTGTTCTGCGCGGGATTTGCCACGACGATCGGCGCGTCCTACACGTCCGTTTCGTTCCTGAAAACGCTGCATCCGTTCTTTGCGCGAAACGAACGCTTCTTCATTCCGGGCATGATCGCCTGCTCCGCGCTGATCCTGCTGATCTTCGGCAACGCGACGGGCTTTGCGATCCTTTCGGGCACGGTCAACGGTTTCGTCCTGCCGATCTCGCTCGGCTGCATCCTGCTCGCCGCGCATAGCCGCGCGATCGTCGGCGATTACCGCCACCCGCTGCCGCTTACGATCGCGGGCTGGATCGTCGCGGCGCTGTCACTTGTTCTG
>CADAZC010000012.1 GCA_902792295.1 uncultured Eubacteriales bacterium | reverse complement strand
CATCAGCGCGTCCATGCCCTTTTCGATGTGCTTCTCGGTGCGGGTGTCGATGGAGCTCGTCGCCTCGTCGAGGATCAGCACCGGCGGATCGGAAACCGCCGCCCGCGCGATCGCCAGAAGCTGCCGCTGTCCCTGCGAGAGGTTCGCGCCGTCGGCGACGAGCTGCGTTTGATAACCCTCGGGCAGATGCGTGATGAAGAAGTCTGCGTTCGCGATCTTCGCGGCTTTTATGCACTCCTCGTCGGTCGCGTCGAGCCGCCCGTAGCGGATGTTCTCCATGACCGTGCCGCTGAAAAGATGCGTGTCCTGCAAAACCATGCCCAAGGAGCTTCGAAGAGCGCTCTTTTTGATCTCGCGGATCGGAATGCCGTCGTAGGTGATCGTGCCGTCCGCGATGTCGTAGAAGCGGTTGATCAGGTTCGTGATCGTCGTCTTGCCCGCGCCGGTGGAGCCGACGAACGCGATCTTCTGTCCCGGATGCGCATAGAGCGTCACGTCGGTTAGGACCTGTTTTTTGCCGTCGTAGGAGAAGTCGACGTCGGCGAACTTGACCTCGCCGCGCAGCGGCACGAGTTCGTCGCCGCGCTTCCATGCCCAATGCCCGGTGCGGCGGTCGGTCTCCTTGAGCGTTCCGTTCTTTTCCTCGACGCGGACCAGCGTGACCGTGCCCTCGTCGACCTCGGCGGGCATGTCAATGAGCGCAAAGATGCGCTCCGCGCCCGCAAGCGCCAGAAGGATCGAGTTGAACTGCTGCGAGATCTGCGAGATGCGGTTACTGACCTGCCGCACGAACTGCAGCGATGCGATCAGCGCGCTGCCCTCCACCAGGAACGCCTGATGCGAGGCGAACCAGGTGTTTTCGAGCAGAAACTCCTCCCCCGGCACCGGCGCCGCCAGCAGCACGCCGACGGTGCAGGTGATCGCGTAGAAGATGTGGGAGATGTTGTTCATCAGCGGACCGACGATGCTTGCGTAGGTGTTCGCGTCGGTCGCGACCTTGCAGAGCTCGTCGTTGTGGACCTTGAAGCCCGCCTTTGCCTTGTCCTCGTGGGTAAAGACCTTGACGACCTTCTGTCCCTCCATCATCTCCTCGATGTAGCCGTTGACCGCCGCCAGCTCGTACTGCTGCTTTTTGAAGTTGCGGCGGCTCTTTTTGGTGACGCCGCGCATCACGTAAAACACGGTCACGCCCATGCAGATCATGATGAACACGACCGGGATGGACAGGGACGCCATCATTCCGAACACGAAGACCAGCGAGGAGATCGAGATCAGCATCTGCGTGATCGAATGGTGCAGCAGCTCGTTGACCGCCTCGGTATCGTTGGTGTAATAGCTCATCAGTTCGCCGTGCGTGCGTCCGTCGAAGAACGCGATCGGAAGCGACTGCATCTTCTCGAACATTTCCTTGCGCAGCGCGCACATGACGCGCGCGGAGCAGGAGAGCATCAGCCGGTTCAGCAGGAAGTTGGTGACGACGGCGATCGCGTACAGGATCGCCATGCCGATGAGCAGCGCGGCGTACTTTGCCATATCCGCGCCGATCCCGGCTTCGAGCACCTTGACGAGCTGCTTTGTCATCAGCACCGCGTAGTTGGACGCTGCGGAATACGCAAGGATCGAAATGATCGAAACGATCAGGATCCCGGTGCAGTTTTTGAAATAGCGGAACAGGCGGATGAGCGTTTTCAGCGGCTTTTCGGCACGTTTTCCGCCCATCTTGCTGTTGAAAGAGCTTCCTCTCGGGGGCATTACGCGTTCGCCTCCTCTCTGACCTGCGATTCATAGACCTCGCGATAGATCTCGCTGCGCAGGAGAAGTTCGGCGTGTCTGCCGACGTCGGAGATTCTGCCGTGCTCCATCACAATGATCTGATCCGCGTCCATGACGGACGTGATCCGCTGCGCGATGACGATCTTGGTCATGTCGGTCAGTTTTTTGAGACCGTCCCGAATCTTCGCCTCGGTCGCGGTGTCGACCGCGCTCGTCGAGTCGTCGAGGATCAGGATCTTCGGTTTTTTCAGCAGCGCGCGGGCGATGCACAGCCGCTGCTTCTGCCCGCCGGACACGTTGCATCCGCCCTGCCCGAGGTCGGTGTCGTACCCGTCCGGGAATGCGGTGACAAACCCGTCGGCGCATGCGATCCTGCACGCCTCGCGGATCTCTTCGTCCGTGGCGTTCGGATCGCCCCAACGCATGTTTTCCCGGATGCTGCCCGAGAACAGCATGTTCTTTTGCAGCACCATCGAAACGCCGTCGCGGAGCGCTTTCAAGCTGTATTCGCGCACGTCGTGTCCCGACACGCGTACGGACCCCGCAAGCACGTCGTAGAGCCGCGGAATCATCTGCACGAGCGTTGATTTGCCCTCGCCCGTGCCGCCGATGACGCCGACCGTCTGCCCCGGCAGAATATGCAGGCAGATATCCTTGAGATTCAAAATCTCCGGATTGCCGGAATACGAGAAGTCGACGTGGTCAAACTCGATCTCGCCGGTTTCAACCGTCAGATCGCTTTCGGGCGATTCGATGTCGATCTGTTCTTCAAACACCTCGTTGATGCGGTCCAGCGACGCGCGCATCCTCGAAAGCATCAGCGGGAACATCGAAACCATCTGCAGCGAAGCGATGACCTGCGTGGAATAGCCGATCAGCGCGGTCAGCTCGCCGATGGGCAGGTTCCCGTCCGGCGAAACGCTCATACGCCCGCCGAACAGCCACAGCAGGATCGTCGCGCCCCACATCACGCCGAGCTGGATCGGGTTCGCGAACGAGAAGAGCTTCTGCGCGTAGATCTGCGTCTTCATCAGATCGTCGGCGCTGTCCCGGAACTTGTTGTTTTCGTACGGACCGCGCACGAACGATTTGACCACGCGCATGCCGATCAGGTTCTCCTGCACGGCGCTGTTCATGGTGTCCATCTTTGTGAACATCATCTTGAACCGCTTGCGTCCGATGAACATGAAGAGCAGCATCGGCGTCAGAACGAGCGGCAGCGCGATCACGAAGATGTACGACAGCTTCACGTTGATGCGGAACGCCATGACCGCCGCAAGCACCATCATGATCGGCGCACGGAACATCATGCGGAGGAACATCTGGTAGGTGTTCTGCAGATTGTTGACGTCCGTCGTCGCGCGGATGACCAGCGACGAGGTCTGGAACCGGTCGGTATTTTTAAAGGAGAACTGCAGGATCTTGCCGAAGATCCGTTCGCGCAGGTTCTTTGCAAATCCCATCGACGCCACCGCCGACGTGCGCGCGGCAAGTGCGCCGCAAAGAAGCGACAGAAGCGACGCGAGCACCATCAGTCCGCCGACCCACAGAACGAACTGCAGGTTGTTGCTGTACGGAAGATGCGAGATCACACCCTGCAGCTGAAACTTGTCCACGCGGTACAAACCGCCGTCGACCAGCGCCGCCATCAGAAGCGGGATCAGGATCTCCAGCGCGACCTCAAAAACGATCAGCACCGGCGTCAAAACCGACGGCGTTACGTAACCCTTTACACACGGCTTGAGATGCTTGATCCCGGGTCCTTTTTTCTTTGTTTTTTCCATTGGAAACGGTCTTTCCCCTATATGTCGATAGATTATTATATACCACAAATCCGGTCGGACTGCAAGCGCTTCGCCGCGATTTTTCCGTGGTTTCACAATCGTTGCGGAATGCCGCCCGACGTGTTATACTATGCGCATGGAAACAAACGAAACGCGCATTGTCGCCGTCGACGTCGAAACGCCGAACGGTCGTGACGCCGCGATCTGCCAGATCGGCATCGTCGTCGCGGAATACGGCGAAATCGTCAAAACCGAATCGTATCTTGTCGATCCCGAGGTCCCGTTCGATCCCGTGAACATCTCGATCCACGGCATCACGCCCGCGGCAGTTTCCGGCGCGCCGAATTTTCCGACGCTGTGGCCGCGGATCGCGGAATACTTCACCGGCTCCGTGGTCGTTGCGCACAACGCCGCCTTCGACCTCGGCATGATCGCCGGCACGCTCGAACGGTACGGCATCCCCGTGCCGCCGATCACCTATTGCTGCACCGTGCAGATGGCGCGGCGGCGATTCGCCCGCGAGACCTACGGAAGCTACCGGCTCGACACGCTCTGCGCCGCGTTCGATATCCCGCTTGAAAGCCATCACGACGCGCTGTGCGACGCGCTTGCGTGCTATCGGCTGTACCGCGAACTGCTGACCGATTTCGGTGAGGACCCGCGCGACGTGCGCCCGTACCGGAGGCACGCAAAGCAGGTGCAAAAGCCCGCGGGACGGTTCTCAACCGAGTCGGAGGCCGGCCTTGAGCTTCGCAAGCTCAAAGAGCTGCTCGACGGCGTGGAGCCGACGACATTTCTGAACCCGTCCGACGCGATGGCGATCGCGCACTGGATGGACCGGCACGTCGATCTGTGCGGCGAGCCGCCGTTCGATTCGATCTATCTTTTCCTGTACCGCATGATCTCCGACAAGCCCCTGACCGTTTCGGAAGCGCAGGAATTCTTCCGGCTGCTGAACGAATGAAAAAGCTCCCCGCGGGGAGCTTTTATTGTTTCGGTTCTCAATCAAAACTGCCCATGATAAAGGCGAGCGCATGGGTCCGAAAAACGGCAAAGAAGGCGTCGTCGGTGCAGTAGTAGGCGCCGATGCGGCCGTTGCAGCTGCTGAGCTGATCGGTCAATGCGTAATGATCCTCCGCGCGAAGCACGGCAAGCGGCTCGCCGAGACGTTCTTTGATCTTTTCGCAGAGCGCCGGCGCCGTACAGCCGTACCACTCCGCAAGCGATTCTTCGAAGCTCTCCTCTGCGGGAATCAGATCAAACTTTTTGACATGATAATGGCGGCGAAAATCCTTCAGCCAGGTTTCAGCGGTATAAGCGGAAACGCCCGCGTCGGAGTATCCGATCCGGTCCGAACCTTCCTGCGCCCGCTCCATCAGCTCGTTCAATTCTACGGACAGCGGCGTATCAAGCATGGCTTCACCTCCCTGTCACATCAGTATAACACAAATATCACAAAAATGCATTTGCAATTTGCCCGACAGGTCGTTATAATATATACGGAATAGTTTGCAAAGGAAGCGGCGATCAAGGATACAAACCTTTTTCGATAGAACCGACCAACTGAAAGGAGAAACACTATGGGACTTATTAAAGCCGGTATCGGCGCATTGGGCAGCGTTCTCGCAGATCAGTGGAAAGAGTTTTTCTACTGTGAGGCGCTCACGAAGGACGTTCTGGTAACGAAGGGACAGAAGCGGATCGGCAGCCGTTCCTCCAACACGAAGGGCAGCGACAACATCATCAGCAACGGCTCCGTCATCGCGGTCGCCGACGGTCAGTGCATGATCATTGTCGAGCAGGGCAAGGTCGTTGAAGTCTGCGCCGAGCCCGGCGAATTCGTTTACGACACCTCGACCGAGCCGAGCATCTTTGCGGGCAACCTCGGTCAGAGCATTCTGAACTCCTTTAAGACGCTCGGCCGCCGTTTCACGTTCGGCGGTGACACGGGCAAGGATCAGCGGGTGTATTACTTCAACACCAAGGAGATCCTGGACAACAAGTTCGGCACCTCCAACCCGATCATGTTCCGCGTCGTCGACCACAACATCAATCTGGACATCGACGTCAGCTTACGCTGCAACGGCGTCTACTCCTACAAGATGGTCGACCCGATCCTGTTCTACACCGAAGTTTGCGGCAACGTCTCCGGCGATTATCTGCGCAGCGAGATCGACGCGCAGCTGAAGACCGAGTTCGTCAACGCGCTGCAGCCCGCAATGGCAAAGATCTCCGCGCTGGAAGTCCGTCCGAACCAGGTCCCGGCGCACACCACCGAGCTCTGCGAAGCGATGAACGTCGAGCTTTCGAAGCTCTGGGGCGAAAAGAGAGGTCTTGAAGTCGTTTCCATCGCGATGAATCCGATCACGCTGACCGAAGAGGACGCGGAGATGATCAAGGCGGCACAGCGCGCGGCGATCAACCGCGACCCGACGATGGCGGCGGCGACCATGACGCAGGCAAGCGCGGAAGCGATGAAGACCGCGGCAGGCAACGCAAACGGCGCAATGACCGGCTTCATGGGCATGGGCATGGTCAACGGCGTCGGCGGCGCCATGGGCAGCAACACCGCTGCGCTGTTCCAGATGGGTCAGCAGCAGAAGGAAGCGCAGGCAGCGGCGGCCAACACCTGGAAGTGCCCGACCTGCGGAACGACCGCGACCGGCAACTTCTGCCCCGAGTGCGGTGCCAAGAAGCCCGCGCCCGCCGGCACATGGACCTGCGCGTGCGGCGCGGTGAACACCGGCAAGTTCTGCACGCAGTGCGGCACCAAGAAGCCCGAAGCTCCGGCGGCGCGCTGCCCGAAGTGCGGCTTCACGCCCGAGGATCCCGCCAATCCCCCGAAGTTCTGCCCCGAGTGCGGCAGCCGCTTCGAATAAGCGAATCCCGTAAAAATTGAGCCCGACGCGGAGGGTGCGGAACCGTTCCGCATCCTCCGTTTGTTTCCAGAACCGGTCTGTTGACACATCTTTTCGACAGACCGCATTGAAAAGGAGATTCCGATGCCACAGCAATTATTGGAATACAGATGCCCTGCCTGCGGCGCATCCCTGCAGTTTGACAGCGGATCGCAGCAGGTCGTCTGTCCGTACTGTGATTCGTCGTTTTCCCCGCAGGAGCTGATCGATTACGACAGCTTTCTGAAGGAAGACGCCAAGAACGAAACAAGCGATTCCTGGTCGAAGGACGCCGATCGCTGGGACAAGGACGAAGCCACCGGCCTCAATGTGTATACCTGCGCCGCGTGCGGCGGCGAGGTGCTCGGCGACGATACGCTCGCCAGCGCGCGCTGCCCGTTCTGCGACAACACCGTGATCATGAAGCGGCAGTTTACCGGCGAATGGAAGCCGGACCTTGTTCTGCCGTTCAAGCTCGACCGCGCCGCTGCGCAGAATGCGTTCCGCAAGCACCTGCACGGCAAAAAGCTCCTGCCGAAGGCGTTTCACTCGGAATCCTGCATTGAGGAGATCAAGGGTATCTACGTGCCGTTCTGGCTGTTCTCGTCGGACGTTTCCGCGAGCATGCGCTTTTCCGGCACGAAGTCCCGTGCGTGGACGGACGGCGGCTTCGATTACGTCGAAACCTCGCGCTATGCGCTGCTCCGCGCCGCGAACGCACGGTTCAACCGCATTCCGGTCGACGGTTCTCTGAAGATGGACGACGCGATGATGGATTCGCTGGAGCCGTTCGATTTCCGTGAAGCGGTCGATTTCCAGACTGCGTACCTTTCGGGCTTCTTCTCCGACCGGTACGACGTCGATGCGGACGTCAGCGTGGACCGTGCAAAAACGCGGTTCAACCAGACGATGACCTCCAGGGTCTCCGCCCTGACCGGCGGATTCAGCTCGGTCGCTTTGGAAAGCTCGACGATCTCGGAGCACAACAACGAACGCGAGTACGCGCTGCTGCCCGTATGGCTGCTGCACGTCAGATGGAACGGCAAGCTCTATACCTTCGCGATGAACGGTCAGACCGGCAAGCTTGTCGGCGACCTGCCTCTCGACAAGGGACGCATGTGGAAGTACCGCCTGCTGTACGGCGGCATCTTCGCCGCGATCCTCGGCGGACTGTGCCTGCTCGGTCATTTTCTCGGATGCGGAGGTGGTTGTCTGTGAAACGCGTATTCTCGATTCTTCTGGTCGCGCTTCTGCTGATCCTCCCCGTTCTTTCCGCACAGGCGGACGACAGACCGACGTATGTATTCGTCGACGACGGTCTTCTGACCGTTGATGAACTCGGCGACCTCAACACGCGCGCATTCATGATCCGGCTTGACCGCGGCGTCGGCGTCTACTATTTCTATTACAGCGACGTGCAGGATCTGCCGTCCTATATCGAACAGTTCGCGGCGGAGCACGTTGCCGAAGAAAACGCGCTCGTGCTCGGCTTCAATGCGGACTACTACTATTTCCTGCAGATCGGTCCCGTTGCGAAGGCGGCGCTGCCAGATTCTGTCTGCGAAGGCACGATTCTCGAAGCGTACCGCGCGGTAAAGGGCGATCCGAAAGGCAAGCTGCTCGCATACCTGAACACGACGGACGAGATCCTGAAAGAGTATCGCAACACGTACGGCTATGCATCCGAAACTCAGTCCGTCAGCAGCGACCCGTACGACCTTTCCGACGTGCCCGAAGGAATTGCTCGAACCGACGGCGGAAAGCCCACGCTGGTCGACCGCGCGCATCTTCTGACCGACAGCGAAGCGGCGTCGCTCTCGAAACTGCTCAAGGAGATCGGCAGCGAGTACCGCTGCGACGTCATTGTTGCAACCGTGCCGGGTCTCGGCGGAAAAACAGCCGAGGCGTATGCGGACGATTTCTTCGACTACAACGGCTACGGCTACGGCGCAGTTCCGGATGCGAACGGCACCACGATCAACGGCGACGGCATCCTGCTGCTTCTTTCGATGGAAGCGCGCGACTTTGCGATCAGCACCAGCGGTTCCGCGATCAAAGCGTTCACCGACTACGGCATTCAATGCTGTCTGGAGCCGGCTTTTCTGCCGTACCTGCGCAACAATGCATACGGCGAAGGGTTCAACGCGTTTGCATACGAATGTGAAAACATGCTTCAGGCGGCGCGGGACGGCATTCCCTATGACAGCCGTCATATCTACGTCGACACCTGGACGGACGCGCAGCTTCTGGAATACAACGACCGCGCGGCGGCCGTTGCCCGCGAACACAACATCGGCATCTATTTCCTGAAGAGCGACGCGATCGACAACGCGGAAACGTATCTCGAATCCTTCCGTTACGACCGCGTTTCCGAGCCGGGTTCGATCCTGCTTGTGAGCGGTCCGAACGGTTACAGTCTCCGCGTGTTCGGAAACAGCGCAAAGACGAAGTTCTCGGAGAAGAAATTGGCCGAGCTTCAAAACGCCGTTATCCCCTATCTGGAAAGCGGCGATATCGACACGGCCGTCAGGAATTATCTGTCCGTCGGCGAAAAAATAGCGAGCTGGCGTCCCGTGAACTGGTTCACGTTCTTCATTGCGATCGTCGCAGGTCTGCTGTTCGGCTTCATTCCGGTCAGCGGCATGAAGCGCCAGCTGATCAGCGTGAACAAAAAGACGAGCGCGGAGACCTATATGGAGCCCTCGTCGTTCACCGTAACGCAGAACAGCGACGTTCTGCTCGGCAAGAACATCTCCCGCTCGGTCCACGTCGTGCGCACCGAATCCTCCGGCGGAGGCGGACGCGGCGGCAGCAGCGGCGGTTTCCACGGCGGAAGTTCGACGCACTCCTCGTCTTCGGGCGGAACGCACGGCGGACATTCCGGCAAGTTCTGAGCCGAAAACTCGCCGAAAACACTGCTTTTCCACGCACGGTAGAGTCCGGGATCCGGATTCTACCGTGCTTTATTAATTGATAGAGCGCAGGTCCGATTCAATAGATTGCCTTTTTACGGAGACCGTATCTATACTATGATATGAAGTTTACGCGAACGAGGAGGATCATCATGCACGATTACATTCTGAGCTGCTGCTCGCCCGTCGACCTGACACAGGAGAAACTGGATTCGCTGGATGTGAAAATGATCTGCAGCGACTATACGATGGACGGCGTTCCCTATAAGGACGATCTCGGCAAGACCATGCCATACCGCGAATTTTACGACCGTATCCGCGCGGGCGAGGTCGGCGTCACGACGCTGATCAACACCGCCGATTACGTCGATTACTTTACAAAGCTCTTTACCGAGGAGAACAAGGATATCCTGCACGTTACGCTTTCGAGCGGTCTTTCCGGCACGTTTCAGGCCGCGCTTGCCTCCATCGATATCATGAAAGAGCGGTTCCCGGAACGAAAGCTTCTGATCGTCGATTCCCGCGGCGCGTCGTCCGGCTTCGGATTTCTGATCCAGGCGCTTGCGGACCTGCGCGACGAGGGCAAATCGATCGACGAGCTCTATGACTGGGCGATCGGCAACCGTCTTCGCATCCAGCACCTGTTCTGCTCGACCACGCTGACCTATTACATGCGCGGCGGACGCATCTCCCCCGCCGCCGGCAGGATCGGAAACCTCCTCGGCATCTGCCCGGTGATGCGCATGGATCATCCGGGACATCTTGCGGTCCATTCCCGTGTACGCACCAAGAAGCGCGCGCTCCGCGCGCTGGTCGACCAGATGGCGGAGCTTGCGGACGACGGCGAGAACTATTCCGGTCGCTGCTTCATCAGCCATTCCGACTGCATCGAAGACGCGCTGGCGCTGAAAGCGCAGGTCGAGGAACGCTTCCCGCACATCAAAGGCGAGATCGAGGTCTACTATATCGGCGCGATCATCGGCTGTCACGCCGGTCCCGGAACGGTTGCCGTCTATTTCTTCGGAAAAGAACGATAAGCCGGAACGAACCGTATCCTTCGGGATACGGTCTTTTTTTATAAAAGGGATTGACACGCCCGCCCGCTCCGGCGGTATAATAGGGTATCAGAATACGGAGGGAAAAACATGGATCCGAACATCGTCAAACGCAACGAATTGCTGGCGCAGAAGGTCATCAGGGGGCTCGAATCCCGCAACATGACGGGCTATTACGCAAAGGACCGCGAAGAAGCGAAGCGCATTGCGCTTTCGCTGATCCCCGAGGGCAGCTCGGTCACGATGGGCGGGACGGTGAGCGCACGCGAAATCGGACTGATCGACGCGATCAAGGCGGGAAATTACCGCTTCATCGACCGCGGCGCATTCAGCGACCCGCGCGCCGCGCTGCTGGCGGCATACGACGCCGATTTCTTCCTTTCGAGCGCGAACGCGATGACCGACGACGGCGTGCTTGTCAATATCGACGGCAACGCAAACCGCGTGTCCTGCATTGCACAGGGACCGAAGCACGTGCTGTTCATCGTCGGCATGAACAAGGTCTGCCCCGACATCGACAGCGCCATGAAGCGCGCCAGAAGCGTCGCGGCGCCGATGAACGCCCAGCGGTTCGGTCTTTCCACACCGTGTTCCAAGGTCGGCACATGCATGAACTGCAAATCGCCCGACACGATCTGCTGCCAGTTCCTGGTCACCAGATATTCCCGTCATAAGGATCGGATCCATGTGATTCTTGTCAACGATACGCTTGGATTCTGAGAATAACAAAAGGAGGCATTCATATGTTTTGTCAAAACTGCGGCAGTGAACTGAACAACACGGATAAATTCTGCCCGAACTGCGGCGCGCCGGTCGAAGTGCGCGAGGCCGTCGTTGAAGAACCCGTCACGGAGATCGTGCCGGAGCCGGCAGCACCGGAAGAGCCCGTTTCCGACAACGGCTTTTCCAAGGCGCTGACGCTGATGATCTTCTCGATCGTCGGCGTTGCCTTCGGTACAAACCCGTATACGAGTCTGCTCGGCATCATTTTCTCGGCGATCGCAAGAGGCATGGTGCGCAGATTCCGGGAAGCGGGCTATCAGATCGGTCCGGCGGGGCTTGCGAAAAAAGCGAAGGTCAGCGGCATCTTTGCAAAGGTCGGCAGCATCGTTTCGATCGTCGGTCTGATCCTGAGCATTGTGATGTTCGTCATCCTGATCATCATCATCGCCGTACTGGCTATCACAGCGGCTGTAAAATCCGGCAGATAATCTTCACCGTCAAAAAAAGACTGTTCCGAAATCGGAACAGTCTTTTTTCAATAGATCGTTTTGATTGCGCCATCGATCCCGTACTGCGCGCGGAACGCGTCGAGGTCCTTTTCCGTGCGGATCAGCATGACCTCGGAAAACCCGCCGGTCTCGCGGTTCACAAACCCGGCGACGCGCTCGCCGGTGCAGATGCTTTGCCGGATCGCCGGTGTGAAATGCTCGGCGTCGAACGTTTTTTTCGGTGTTTTTCGAAAGCGCATATCAGTCCTCCGCGATCGCAGGCGAATATTCGATGCGCGTGACGACGCCGTCCGAAACGATCACCGACAGCAGCGCCGTGCCGTCCTCAAGATTCCAGCCGCTTTCCGAAAGCGCCGGGAACGCCGCGCGCGCGTCCGCCTCGGTCATGCCGATATAAAGACCCTGCGGCGTTTTCACGGTATCGTCCTTTACCGAGATCCCGGTGATGCGGCTGACGCCGTCGATCTCATTGGTCGTGATCCGGAAGCCGTCAAACGAATAGCTGACGTCTGCGCCGGGAAACGCGCAGGACTGCTCCGAAAACGTGCTGCTGTACGCAGGCAGCGCCGGAAGCACCTGCTCCGTTTCGTCATAGATGCCGAAGCGCACGCCGTTCGCTTCAAAGTACAGATCGCCGTACTCGCCGCCGCGCACCGCGTTCGGATCGATGAACACCGCGTTGGGATCGTCCGTATTCGCCGCGCCGCAGCCGATCGCCGCAAGCAAAAGCAGCGCCGTCAAAAGAAGTATCGCTTGTTTCATGTTCCGTTTTCCTCCGAAAGCTGTCTCTGTTTTTCCGTCTCATACCGTTCGGTCAGCGCCGCGTAGTCCGCGTCGTACGCCGCTTCGCCCCGGTGATCTTTCAGTCCGTATTCCTGCTGAAGGACCTTCCCGAACCAGCGCGAGAGTTTTTCCGCGCCGTAAACGTTCAGATGCTGTCCCTGATCGTAGGTATCGGTCTGCATATCGATGCCGATCGCATCGTTTTCCGCAATCATGTTGTCATACCGCACTCCGTGCGCCTTTGCAAACGCTGCGATCTCGGCATCCCACTCCGGATGCCATTCCGGATAGATCGAAGGCGATTTGATCAGCGCCAGCGCGATCCCGTTCTCCTCACACAGCGCCGCGATTTTTTCGAGCCATGCGAAGCTCTGCTCGGGCAGTTTCGGTTCGTAAATCTCCTGCGGCGTTTCCGCGGCGGGTTCGACGCCCGTGTGCATCACGTAGCCCTTGAACGAAACCGGATCGCCTTTTTTGAACCAGTATTCGAAATCCTCCGCCGTCAGCGCCGTGATGCGGTCGTGATACCGGAGGAGCGGGAACACGTAACTCATGAAATCCTCGCCCTCGGTCATGCTTGCTTTGATCGCGCCGATCTTCGCGGCGCCCCAGCGCATGCCGTCCAGCGCAAGGCGGTTATACGCCTCGGACTGCGGTTCGCCGTATTTCAGCGAAAGCACGTTGAATACGACGACCTTCGGCGTTTCGGTCCTCAACGCGTCCTTCAGAAAATAATACGAATGCCAGACGAGCTGCTGCGCGCCGCCGCGGATATAGGACGTGATGCCGTATACGTTATAAAGCGTGACCGGCGAGAAGTTCTCGTACACCTCGCAGTCGCCGACAAACAGCACGTCGTGATCCGTCTTTTCATCGTAGTATTCACCGGTCAGATGCCCGTCGATCAGCGTGTCGTGATATTTCGGCGCAGCAAGACGCGTAAGCGCGAACAGCGCTCCGAAAAACACGATGCAGGCAAGCAGAATGCCGATTGCAGTTTTGCACGCTCGTTTCATATCAGAACCGGTTGTAGATAAACTGGGACGCGTCGAAGCCGAAGCCGTAGCGTCCGAAGATCAGGATCGTGCCGATCAGCACGAGCAGCACGCAGACGGAAAACACCGTTCCGCGTTTTTGGATGCGCGGTCGGATCGCGCCCTTTCGCTGCGCCATCGACAGCGCGAACATCGCGATCACGCCGAGTCCGGCGATCGCATAGTCGGTATACGAAAGCCCCAGCGACCGGATCCCGCCGCGGAACACCGCGCCCCAGTTCCACGTCGTGAACATCGAGAAAAAGGATGAAAACGCTTCCTTTACCGTACCGTAGCAGTCGAGGATGCGCAGCGACGAAAGCAGCAGCACCGTGCGGATCACGGTGAACCCGCGATAGAAAGCGCTTGCCGTAAGCCGCGGAAAGCGTTTATGAAACCGTGCGTAAAGCGGTTTCAGTTCCTCGGAGATCAGGATCACCGCGCCGTTCAAAAGTCCCCAGACGAGGAACGTCGGTCTGCTGCCGTGCCACGCGCCGGTCAGCGCCCACACAAGCAGCGTCGCCAGATACACCGGAACGCGCCGCGAAACGCCGGCGCCGAGTTTCCGCGTGCCCTTCGACAGCGCGCGCATCGGTTTAGAAACCGACAGCGGGTAATAGACGTAACGCTTGAACCATTCGCCGAGCGTGATGTGCCAGCGCCGCCAGTATTCGGAGATGCTCTTGGAAAAATACGGGCGCAGGAAGTTTTCCTCGATCCGGATGCCCAGCAGTTCGCCCACGCCGATCGTAATGTCGACGCCGCCCGTGAAGTCCGCATAGAGGCACGCGGCGTAGAGAAGCATTTCGACAAAGATGAAATCCCCGCGATATACGTTCGGCCGGGCGCAGAGCGCCTTGACCGCGACGAGCAGCCGGTCGGCGACGATCAGCTTCTTCCAGTACCCCCACGCGATGCGAAGACCTGCCGACAAAAACCGCTGTCCGTCGAACGTATGCGGTTCGAGCAAAGCGCGTCCGACCGTTTCAAAGCGCGTGATCGGTCCCTGCACCAGAAGCGGGAAAAACGAGGTGAAAAGCGCGAGTTTCATGGGATTCTTCTCCGCCGGGATCGTTTCGCGGTATACGTCAAGCAGGTAGCCGACCGTGGAAAACGTATAGAACGAAATGCCCATCGTGAGCGCAAGGTCCTGTCCGAACGCGCGCGTGCCGAACAGCGCCGCGGAAAAGCGTCCGATCATTGCGCCGTATTTCAGCACGAACAGAATGCCGAAATTGACGATGAGACACGCGATCAGAACGAGCCGCCGGCGTTTTTCAAACCGCAGACGCGTCTGTTTCCGCTCCTCCTTCGTGTGCGTCTCTTTCATGGCGGCAAGCGTCTCGCGCTGGCGGGAAAACAGCGCGTCCATTGCGCGCGACGCCGCGTACACCGTGCCGATCGTCACGACCATAAAGACCGCGCCGAGAACCCCCGCAGCGCAGACGAAAACCGCGTTGAAGAGCAACAGCACGATCCATTGGATCCGTTTCGGCACCAGAAAGTACACGGGCACGAGTACCGCCAGAAACAGAAGAAACGCCCACGAGGGAAACAGCATCAGTCGTCCTGCTCCGAGATTTTTTCGATCAGCGCATAGAGCGCCTTTACGGAATTGAAGTGCTCCGGAACGATATCCTTCGCCGGGATCACGACGTCGAATTCCTCCTCGATCCGCGTGATCAGCATCACGATATCGAACGAGGCAAGGATGCCGCCGTCGACGAGACGTGTCTCCGTCTCAAAATCCGTTTCGGGATGCAGTTCCCTTAAAATGTCCAGCAGCTTTTCCATGACCCCTCCTATCGATACAGCATTGCGCACGCCGCTTTTCTGTCGGTCTTGCCGTTTTCGGTGAGCGGCAGCGCATCGACGCGCACGGTCCGCTTCGGCAGCAGGTATTCGGGAAGCTTTTTGCGCAGAACCGCCAGCAGTTCCGCCTTGTCCGCAGCGCCGGTATACACCAGCCCGAGTACGCTTCGTCCGCGGTCGAACACCGCGCAGGCGGCGTCGATCCCATCGACGGTTTTTGCCGCCGCTTCCAGCTCGCCGAGCTCGATGCGGTGCCCCATATGCTTGATCTGATCGTCCCTGCGCCCCAGAAACTCCAGCTCGCCGCGGTCGTTGATCCGTCCGAGATCGCCGGTGCGGTACACCGTTTCCGGATAATCGGGATTCAACGGATTCTGCACAAACGCCGCCGCGGTGCGTTCGGGATCGCGATAGTACCCGTGGCACACCGCCGTCCCGCGGATCAAAATCTCGCCCTCGTTTGCACGGTTTCCGTTTTCA
This sequence comes from uncultured Eubacteriales bacterium, assembly GCA_902792295.1. Lineage (GTDB taxonomy): Bacteria > Bacillota > Clostridia > Christensenellales > CAG-138 > UBA3792. Next base: position 11,604 of record CADAZC010000012.1, on the reverse strand, counting down.
TCGATCAAAAAGAGTTCGGTATTGTCGAAGGCATGTCCGATCGGGATCCGCTCATCGTCCGAAAAATCCCGGTCGACCTCATAGAAGCAGGACATGCCCGTGCACTCGGTCGGTCCGTACAGATTGAGATATCGCGCGGAAACATGGTCGCGCCAGATTTTAAGCTGCTTCGGCGGCATGACCTCGCTGCCGAACGCAACGGTTTTCAAATGCTGCGGCACGACCGCATCGAACGTATGCAGCGCGGAGATCAGCGTCAGCGCCGGAACAACCCAGCACAGCGACGTAATGCGGTGCGCGTTCAGAAACTCCACCAGCGGAACCGGCGTCATGAACAGTTTTTTCGGGATCAGCACCACACCCGCGCCGCAGCGCAGCGCAGACAGAATCTCTTTGAGGCACGCGTCCACGTACAGCGGCGCCTGCATGCCGAACACGTCGGTTTCGTCGGCGCGGAGCGCCCTTGTGATCTGCTCCGCATAATCGAGCACGGCGCGGTGCACGCCCACAACGCCCTTCGGCGCGCCGGTGCTGCCGCTTGTGAATACGAGATACGCCGGATCGGTGTCAAGTCTTGCCTGTTCCGCCGCTTCCAGCGCGGCAGGATCGACCGGTTCCGAAAGGATCGCCTTCGCGTCGAGCCGTTCGCCCGCAAACCCGCAGGAAAAGAGCAGCGGATCGGCGGAGTCGTCCGCGATTGCAAGCCGCGGTTTCACACGATCGATGATCGATCGGATGCGGGCTTCGCCCATCTCGGCGTCGACCGGCACATAAAAACAGTTCGCCTTCCATACGCCGAAAAACGCGGCGATCATTGCGCCGCTGCGGCGCATGAACACCAGCACCGGCTCGCGGTTCGCCCGCCGGCTTAAAAGCGCGCTGCCGATCGCGTCGGATCGTGCGGCGACGTCCGCAAACGTCAGCGTTTCCGCTTCGTCCCGAAACATCATCCGGTCCGGGCGCAGCTTTTTCTGTTTTTTCAGGTCGTCAAGCACCGATTTCATGATCCGTTTCCTCCGTTGTACGGTTCGGTCGCAACCGGCGGATACAGCGTCTTGTCGTAACGCCAATAGGATTTGCTGATCCGGCGCGTCTGGGCGTCCGTCCACATAAAGCAGCGATACTTGCCCGTCCACGCGCTGCAGGCGTCGAAGTGATACCAGCCCGTGCCGATATTGACGAGCATCCAGTAGTGACGCGAGGTCTCGCTCATCCGCTGTACGCCGACGACCTGCGCGTCCGTCTGTTCGAGGAGCAGCCGTGCCGACGCATAGGCGGTAAAGCAGTCCCCCCTGCCGGTCGTCAATCCGCGGACCGCTTCGCCGCGCCAGTCCCATTTGTTCGACCGGGAACTGTAGCGCATGTTTTTGAAGATGTAGTTATAGATCGCCTCGACCTGCTCGGCAAGCGTCATGTCGTCGGTCAGGATCTTCGCAATGTATTTTTCCGCGACCTCCTGCGCGCGCCGCTCGTCGACCTGCGCGGTCACGAACCGGAAGAACACCCTTTTCGTGACCGTGTTGCCCGCCTTATCCGTGGCGGAATAGGTCACGGGATAATCGCCGGATTTCTCGCCGTTGACCATCGAAGTGTCGACCGTCACGTCGACCGTGCCGTCGCAATCGTCCCATGCGGAGACCGCGGCAAGATACGCGACCGGCTCGCCGGTGTAGCAGTAGCGGTCACGCACGCCGTATAAAACCGGCGGATCGGTGTCCGGGACCAGTTTCAGCGTAAAGGTTTTTTCGCTGCGGTTGCCGCTCGTGTCGGTTGCGGCGACCGTTACCTCCTGTGATTTTTGCGTCCAGTCCGGTTCCGAAACGAAGCTGACCTCCGTTTCCGTCGGGTCCGTCACCTTCACCAGTTCCGACGCCGCCACAGGCGTGTTCAGATACCGTTTCCCCTTGGTCGTTTCGATCACGGGCGGTGTCGTGTCGCGAACATCCACCAGCGCAAGGTTCCGTTTTCCGTCGATCGTAACCGCAAGCACGTGCAGACCCGGATCGTCCGGGATGAACGGGTCCATCGACGCCTCGGCATACGTTCCCTCTTCCAGAAGTTCGGAGATATCAAGCTGCGAGATGCGCGCCTCGATCTCCACCGGCTTTATGTTCGTAAACAGCAGCGTTGCGTACACCGTCGTTTGATTGCCGCCGCGGTCGGTGAGAACCACGCCGACCGTCTGCGAATCCAGACTGCCGGGATCCGGCTCCGAAAGGAACGTCGCGGTCACTTCCGTTTCGTCGACGACGCCGGTCACAAGCTGTTCGGCAGAAACCGTTTCGCCGGGCTGCGCGATGAACGTGACGCCTTCGCCCTGCGGCGGGACGGTGTCGCGCACGATGAGGCGGCTTTCCGCCTCGATCCCGTCCGTCGTGATGCGGATCGGGTATTCTCCGGGCTCGCGGAGCATCGCGTCCGTAATCGGCGAAATGGTGATGTCGGCATATGCGCCGACCAGAAACGCGCTCGCATCCGGCGCGGAATCGCCCGCTTCCATAACGACCTCGTCCCTGACGGTACGCACATGCACCGCGGAGGAAACGCGCGACTTGTTTCCGCCCGCATCCTCCAGAAGGATGACCGCTTCATAATCGCCGACGACATCGAAATCCGGCTGGGATTCATATGTAATCTTCACAACGCTCTCGTCACGCAGACCTTTGATCAGCCGGTCCGGCGACAGCGTCTTCCCCACGGGCACGGTCGTTTCGATTCCCTTTGCGGTCGGGGCAACCGTGTCCCGAATCTTCAGCACAGCCGGAACGGTGCGTCCGTCCGCATAGACGCGCACCGGATAATTGCCCGCGGACGTATACCGCTCCTCCGGCGCAAGGCGATATTCCGCATCGGGAAACTCCTTCCGCAAGAACGCGTCGACTTCCGGCGAGTTCTCGCCGAGCTCGATCGTCACAAACGCGCGCACGCCGCCGTAGGCAACGCAGAGCAGCACAAAAGAAACGGCGAGCACAAGCGCAAAGACCGGCAGAATCCCTGTCAGCACGGAACGCCACAGCGGCTGCCGCTGCATTTGTTTTTCCCCCGTCTCCACTTGCCTCATGCCCGCATTTCCTTTGAAAAAATCCTTTCGTAAGCCGATGCTATCCGGTTAAAAATCGTTTCCGCTCTGCCGCCGACCGGCACGCCGTCGACGGTTTCCGCACGGCGGACGCCGAGCGTGCTGGATGTGATCAGCACCTCGTCCGCTTTGATCAGTTCGTCGCCCGTAAACGCGCGTTCCGCGACCGGAACGCCGATTTCACGGCAGAGCCCGAGCAGGATCCTGCGCGTAACGCCCGGCAGGATCCGGTTGTCCGCCGGATGCGTATACAGTACGCCGTCCTTCAGGATATAAACGTTCGTATGCGACCCCTCGGTAACGAGACCGTCGCGCACAAAGACCGCTTCGTCCGCGCCGCTGCGCTTTGCGTGCTCGTTTGCCAGGATGTTCGGGATCAGGTTCAGCGTCTTCACGTTGCACATCGCGTAGCGGACGTCCTCCGTGGTGACGAGGCGCAGCGTCCGTTCCGGCGGCAGAAGCGTTTTCGGCGTCACCGTGACCAGAAGGTTCGGCTCTCCGCCCTCGGGAAACGCGTGCGTCCGCGGCGCCGTCGCGCGCGAGGCCTGCCAGTACAGCACCGCGCAGGGTTCGTTCGCCGCTTTGAGGCAATCGGTCAGGATCGCCTTTAACGCGGCGCGATCCGTTCGGAACGGGATCTCGAGCGCCCTTAAGCTGTTGAAAAACCGGTCGAAATGCGCTTCCAGAGCAAACACGCGCGTGCCGAACGCGACACACGCCTCGTAACAGCCGTCGCCGAAATACACGGCGCGGTCGTTCATCGGGACCGTCATTTCATCGGGTTTTCCGAGCGTTCCGTTATACCAGCCGATCGCGGACATCCGACACCCTCCGTTGCCACAAAATCATTCAACATATCATACCTCTTTTCTGCGTTTCATTCAATAGATAAGATGTAAAATCGATGTGACGGCACCCCTTTCGGAACGGTCTTTCTTCCATGCTTGCAAAATCGCGCCGCGCCCGCTATAATATATTTAATATATTGTCCTGCGCGGGACGGAAAGGAGGACTTGATGAAACGCCGTGTTCTGTCTTCGTCACAGATCATTCCGATCGGATTCCTGCTTCTGATTGCGATCGGGACCGTCCTCCTGATGCTGCCGTTCGCAACGGCAAGCGGAACGCCCGCGTCCTTTCTGACCGCGCTGTTTACCTCGACGACCTCCGTCTGCGTGACCGGTCTCGTCGTCGTCGACACCTTCTCCTACTGGTCCGGCTTCGGCAAAGCCGTGATCCTCCTGCTCATACAGGCGGGCGGTCTCGGAATCGTCGCCGTGTCCTCTTCCCTGTTCCTTCTGCTGCGCAAGTCCTTCACGATCCGCAGCCGTGCGATCCTGCGCGACGCGTTCGATCTGGATTCGCTGCAGGGCGTGCTTCGCTTTTTGCGAAAGGTGATCCTCGGCGTGCTTCTCATCGAAGGCGTCGGCACGATTCTCTATGCATTTGCGTTTGTTCCGGAATACGGCTTTTTCCGCGGGCTCTGGTACGCGCTGTTCCACTCGGTTTCGGCGTTCTGCAACGCCGGTCTCGACCTGATCGGTCCGAGCAGTCTGCTTCCGTATCAGGGCAATGCCTATGTGCTCATCGTGACAATGCTGCTGATCGTCGTCGGGGGTCTCGGCTATATCGTTTGGTTCGATTCATACACGACCGCAAAAGAGACCGCAAAGCACCGGTTCGGCATCTGCTGGTTTTTCCGGCATCTCGGGGAGCACACCAAGCTCGTCCTGTGGGCAACCGCGATCCTGATCGTCCTCGGCACGGTCGGGACGCTGCTTCTGGAATACCGCAACGACGCGACGCTCGGCGCGCTGCCGTGGAGCGGAAAGATCCTGAACGCCCTGTTCCAGTCGGTCACCTACCGCACCGCCGGTTTCTCCGCGATCCCGCAGAACGGTCTTTCCGACGGTTCCGTGCTGTTCGGCAGCATTCTGATGTTCATCGGCGGTTCCCCGATGGGCACGGCGGGCGGCATCAAGACCGCTACGCTCGCCGTCCTGCTTCTGAGTGCGCTGTCCTATGTGCGCGGACGCGCGGACGCCGTTGTGTTCCGCCGCAGGATCCCGCCCGAACTGGTCAGAAAAGCGGCGGCGATCCTGTTCTTCAGTCTGATGCTGTCCCTGCTTTCTTCCATTCTGCTTGTCGCGTTCGACGGCGCAGCGATACCGGACGCCATGTTTGAGGTGTTCAGCGCGACCGGAACGGTCGGTCTGTCCCGCGGGCTTACCCCGCATTTGTCCGTCTTCGGACGGATCCTGATCATTCTTTGCATGTATCTCGGAAGAATCGGTCCGATCTCGCTCGCCCTGTTCTTCCATACGGACCTGTCCGGCGGAGGGAACATCCGCTTTGCGCAGGGACGCTATTATGTCGGCTAAAAGGAGGCCTTTATGAAAAAATCAATCGCAGTTCTGGGCATGGGACGGTTCGGACAGTTTTTGACCGATGAACTGTCCAAAGGCGGCGCGGACGTTCTGATCGCCGACAACGACGAAGAGACCATCCGCAAGTTTGCAAATCAGGTAAGCTGCGCGATCAAAGCCGATCTCAGCGACCCGGAGGTCATCCGCGGGTTGGGGCTGTCCGGCGTGGATACGGTCATCGTTTCCATGGGCAGCAGTCTGGACGCCAGCATCATGTGCGTCATGGTTGCAAAGGAGCTCGGCGTGCGATACGTAATTGCAAAAGCCGCTTCCCTGCGGATGGGCGATATTCTGCGGCGCGTCGGCGCGGACGAGATCATCTACCCCGAAAAGGAGAGCGCGGAGATGACCGCGCGGCGGCTGCTTTCGTCCGACTTCCTTGAATTCTTCAACCTCGGATCGAATCTCTGCGTTTTCAGCATGAAACCGAAAAAAGAATGGGTCGGCAAAACGCTGCGCGAGCTCAAACTGCGCGACCGCTATCAGCTCAACATCATAGCGATCCGCGAGAGCGGACGCACCAGCGCGACGATGGATCCCGATCAGGTCCTTCTTGCCGACGCCGAGATCTTCGCCGTTGCGGAGCACAAAGCGCTGGAAAACATTCTGCGCTGAATCCGGCAAGAAAAAAGACCGTCGAAAGACGGTCTGTTTTTTATTTCGATCTGTGCCGGTAGGTCAGCGGACTGAACAGCATGATGATCGGGAACAGTTCCAATCTGCCCGCAAGCATCTCAAACGAGAGAAGGACCTTCGACGCGCTGCTGTAGAATCCGTAGTTTTCGGTCGGACCGACGAGGGCGAGACCCGGACCGATGTTGGAGAGGCACGCGAGCGTCGCGGTGAAGTTCGTCACGAAATCCTGCTCGCCGAGCGACAGCAGAAGCACGCCGAGCGCAAGGCACGCGATATACATTACGAAGAAGATCAGCGTCGCGCGGATCAGATCCGGCTGGATCGGCTTGCCTTCCATGCGGACGACCGTGACCGCGCGCGGATGCAGGAGCTTCCGGACCTCCTGTCGCGCGGATTTGAACAGGATCACAACGCGGCTGATCTTCAGACCGCCGCCGGTCGAACCCGCACACGCGCCGAATACCATCAGAAGCAGCAGGATCATCTTGGAAAAGCTCGGCCACCGGTCGAAATTGACCGTCGCGTATCCGGTTGTCGTAATGATCGACGAGACCTGGAAATAGGCGTCCCGCAATGTCACCCCGAAGCTCTTTGCCGCCGAAAGTGTGTTGATCGTGATAAGCACGACCGCCGTGACAATGATGCCGAGATACGTATGCAGCTCCTCGGATTTCACCGCGTTCTTCCATCTCCCGATCAGGATCAGATGGTACAAGCTGAAGTTGACGCCGAACAGCAGCATGAACGTTGACAGCACAACGTGGATATACGTACTGTCGTACGCCTTGATTCCTGCGTCCCGGACGGAAAATCCGCCGGTGCCCGCCGCGCCGAACGCGTGGCAGATCGACTCGAACAGCGGCATGCCGCCCGCCCACAGCAGGATGATCAGAACAAGCGTCAGAACGGTGTAGACCGCATAGAGGATCTTCGCGGTATCGCGCATGCGCGGCACGAGCTTGCCGACCACCGGTCCCGGGACCTCGGCGCGCATCAGATGCATCGAGCGCTCCTCGCTCATCGGCATGACCGCCAGAACGAACACCAGCACGCCCATGCCGCCCACCCAATGGCTGAAGCTGCGCCAGAAGAGAATGCAGTGCGGAAGCTGTTCGACCGTCTCGAGGATCGACGCGCCGGTCGTGGTGAAGCCGGAAACGATCTCAAAAAAGCAGTCCCAGAACGTTTCGAATCCGCCGCAGAGCCACAGCGGCACCGCGCCGAAAAGGGACATCAGCACCCACGCCGCAGCAACGGTCAAAAACCCTTCCCGCGCGTAGATTGCGGTGTCCTTCGGTTTTTTGAGTCCGAACAGTCCCAGAAGCGCCAGCGCGCCGATCGCCGGAAGGAAACACCAGGTGATCGCCTCGCGATAGATGATCCCGACCAGCACGGACGGCAGCATCAGAAGCGCTTCCAGAAACAGAATGCGGCCCAGCAGGAAAGCGACCATGCGGCGGTTCATTTCGTTTCCTCCATGATATCGCCGAGATCGTTCATCAGGCGCTGCGCCGTCACGACGAGCACGACATCGCCCGCCTGAATGCTGTCGGCGCCGCCGGGGATGATCGCCTTGCCGTTGCGCACGAGACACGCGATCAGCAGATGCTTTTTCGTTTTCAGATCCTTCAGCGGAATGTCGAGCAGATTGCCGTTCTCGGGGCTTGCCAGAAACTCCAGCACCTCGATCGAACCGTCCGCGATCTTATAGAGTCCACGGATTTTACCCTGATCGCCGCTCGCTTCACGGGCGCGGACGTAACGCAGGATCTGATTCGTCGCAACGCGTTTCGGCGAGATGACAGAATCCAGCGCCGTCTCCCTGACGAGACTTTCGAGCCCGTCGTTGTTGACCTTTGCGATGACCTTCGACACGTTGCGGCGCTTTGCGTACAGCGCGGAAAGCACATTGCCTTCGTCCAATCCGGTCAGCGCGACGAACGCATCGGCGCGCTCAATGCCCTCCTCCTGCATCAGGTCGTGATCGGTGATATCGCCGTTGATGACGACCGCTTCGGGCAGGAGTTCCGCGATCTGATGCGCGGCGTCCTTGCTGCGCTCGATGATCTTGACCGAAATATTGCTTCTCAAAAGCTCCTGCGCGAGGTAGTAGCTGATACGGCTGCCGCCGCCCAGAATGACAGAATGGATCGGCGCCGCCAGCACGCCCGCCTTGCGGAGCGCCTTTGCGACCTCACGCGGCGCGCCGGTTACATACAGCACGTCGCCGCCGGCGAGCGTGAATCCGCCGGACGGGATCGTAAACGCACCGTCGCGCTCAACCGCGCAGATCAGGACCTTTACGCCGAGCTTCTGCGGCAGTTCGAAAAGCGGAATGCCGGAAAGGACGCTCTTTTCGGGAAGCTTGCAGGTGACCAATTCCACGTGCCCGCGCGCGAACAGCTCGATGTGCATCGCCGCCGGGAACCGAAGCACGCGCGCAATCTCCTCCGCCGCCTGCCGGTCCGGATTGACCGTCATCGAAAGCCCGAGATCGTCGGAGATGCGGTACATGTTGTTCGCGTATTCGGGATCGCGGACGCGCGCGATCGTATGCTTTGCACCGATCTTATGCGCGATCAGGCAGGACAGAAGGTTGATCTCATCGCTTTGCGTCACCGCAAGCAGCAGGTCCGCCTCCTTCGCTCCGGCTTCCTCCAGCACGGAAAAGACCGCGCCGTTTCCGACGTAGCCGATGACGTCCTGCGTATTGCTGATCTGCTCGATGACCGACTCGCTCCGGTCGATGACGGTAACGCGATGTCCCTCCGCAACGAGCTGTACTGCGAGCGTCGATCCCATTTTGCCGCAGCCGACGATCATGATCTGCATAAAAACTCCTCCGCGTATTGCAATAATAAAATACTATATCATTATACGGCGCAAAAAGCAAGAATTCCCTGCGGTTGCCCGTCTTCCTCCGATTTTCTGCATTTGGGGGCTTGTGGTTCCCGAAAAAGTGTGCTAATATAAATCGATTATCCGAGAAGGAGACTTCCATGAAAAAACTGATTTCGTTATTGATCGCATTGATCCTTCTGATCGCGGTCGCCGGATGCGCACGCGGACAGCAGACCGTCACCCATCGCGGCGAGCTGTCGGTTGCATACGACCGGGAGAGCACGAAGGAGCTTCTGACTTATTTCCAGGCAAACCAGGACTGCATCGTGACCGGTGTGCTCCTCGACGCGGAAACCGATTATGAAACGCTTCCGGCCAAGGCGTCCGTCGCGCTTCTCAAGGACGAAGCCGTCGCAGAGCAGCTCAAGGCAGCCGGCTGGACCGAAACGGAGAACTGGACCGACGCGCAGAAGAAGACCAATGAAGGCATGTTCAGCTTCATCGTTCTGACCGCGCCCGACCGCACCGACAGCGCCAAGAAGGCGGAAAAACTGCTGACGGACTGGCTCGTCGGCGACGGTGCATACGAAAAGACGATCACCACCGCGTCCGGCGGATGCAGCTGCAAGCGCACGCAGACGACCGTCACCTATACGAGCGACGCGCCCGAGCTCTTCAAGAGCGGACAGTTCTCGGATTGATCCCGTCCGTAACGCAGAAATACAAATGATCCCGGAATGCTCCGGGATCATTTTTTATGCAGACTTTTACAGCGGCGCGACGATTTCGGATACCGCGACGAGCACGGCTTTGCCCCGCAGCGCGATCCGCCCGCTGCCGAGCGGCTCGCAGAAAAGCTCTCCCCCGCGCGGCGACGCCTGATATGCGCGGATCACCTTTTTGTCGAGGACCTTCGCCCAGTAATCGCCGATCTGACAGTGCGCCGATCCGCAGACCGGATCCTCCGGCACGGCGGTCTCCGGCGTAAAGCTCCGCGATACGCAGTCGTATTCTTTGCCCTTCGCCGTGGCGTTCCAGATGCGTCCGGGCAGCTGTTTCAGCAGTTCGTAATCGGGCGCAAGTCCGCGGACGATCTCTTCATCCGCAAACACGCAGTTGAGATCGAGTCCGAGGATCGCATGAACGGGACGCGCGCCGAACGCCCGCGCCATTTCGTCGGTCACCGGTATCTCTTTCAGCTCATACGTCGGGAAATTCAGTTCGTACAGGTCGCCCGCCCGCTTCACGGAAAGATCGCCGCTCATCGAGGTATAGCGCACCTCGTCCGCGCCCTTTTCATAGAAGTTCAGGATCACGAACGACGCCGCCAGCGTCGCATGACCGCAAAGTTCCTCCTCCATGCTCGGCGTGAACCAGCGGGCTCGGCGTGAACCAGCGGAGGCGATACCGTTCGCCCTCCTTTACCGCAAAAGCGGTTTCGGCGAGATTGTTCTCCGTCGCGATCGCCTGCATCGTCTCGTCCGGCAGCCACCGGTCCGTGACAAGAACCGCCGCGGAATTGCCGTGAAACGGCTGATCCGTAAATGCGTCGACGATGTATTGCTTCATATGCCCGTCCTCCCGATTTTCATTATCGCATATCATGCATCGCCGCGCAAGCATGAAAAAACGCTTCCGAAGAAGCGCTTTTTGCTTATTTTTTGTTCTGACCGTTCAGCCAATTCACATTCTTTCCAGACCATCCCTGCACTTTTTCTTCCGGATATTCATACTCTTCATGATCCGAAACGATGCTCCCGAACCCGTGCAGAATCAGACTCCCGATATATGCAACGATCGGCCCGCCGAGAAAGAAAGCGAAAAACCATCCAACATTAAAATCTGCACTGAATGCTTTCCGGAAATAGTAACCATCATCATAACAAAATACAAATACAAGAACAACGCTTGCGGCAGTAAGAATCCAAAACAAGATGATCGCTATCACCTGAAGTTGTTTGCCGACATTCTTAAACATAGTATTCCCTCCTCAAATGAATTGATATCCATGCGGTTATCATATGTGCATTTTACCATCCGTTTCGGGTATTGTCAATATATCCAAACGGATATCCGGAGGCAGACATGGCGGTTTATAAACGGATTCGGGAACTGCGCGAGGACAGTGATATGACACAGCGCGAGGTGGCGGCATATCTCAACATGCCGCAGCCGCAGTATTTTCGGTATGAGCAGGGATATCGGGATATTCCGACGGATATTCTGATCGCGCTCGCCGATCTCTATCATACGACGACCGACTATATTCTCGAGCGCACGGACAAGCGGTAAAAGAAACAGGTTTTGCGGGACGCCGGGGTCGGCGTCCCGCACCCAATCCCGTGATTCTCCGGCAGGAGAATCCTCCTGAACATTCCCGCAGGGAATATATCACCCGCGAAGCGGATATCACCTGCGCAGCAGATATCGCCCGCGCGCAGCGCGGATATCACTGCCGCTTTGACCTTGTCAAAGCGGCTTTTTGCTCGGCAGACCTGCCTTGCGCGGGTAGGCGGACGGAGTTGGTGCGTTTTTGGTACAGATTACCAGTGTGCGCGCGCCGTAGTCCGAGGTAAGCGGGACCGTTTCGCAGCTTGCATGCAGAAGATGCAGGGCGCTCTT
>CADAZC010000011.1 GCA_902792295.1 uncultured Eubacteriales bacterium | reverse complement strand
AAGATTTACCTGTGCGCTGTCGACAAACGGCAGCTTTTTCGTGACGCGTTCCACGGACGCGGCACAGGCGGCGCAATGCATGCCGCCGATTTTGAATGTTTTGATCATAGATTGAGTATACTCGAATCGAAGTCCGTTTTCAAGGGAATACGGGGCGATTTTTGTCTGATTCCGGACAAAAAGCGGCGGAATCGGAATAGTTCACAACTTCGTTGCATTTCACCGATTGACAAGCGCGGCGCCTCTCACTATAATTAGGGACGATGGTTAGCACTCGGATCGAATGAGTGCTAAAAAGATTCACAGGAGGTAAGAAACATGTTGAAACCGTTGTTCGATCGTGTTGTGATCAAGAACATCGAAACGGAAGAAGTGACCAAGGGCGGCATCCTTTTGACGAGCTCGGCAAAGGAGAAGCCGCAGATGGCGGAAGTTCTCGCGGTCGGTCCCGGCGCAAAGGACGTCGAGATGGTCGTGAAGGTCGGCGATAAGGTCGTTTACCAGAAGTACGCCGGTACGGAAGTGAAGATCGACGGGCAGGAAGTCATCGTGATCAAGCAGGGCGACATTCTTGCCGTTGTGGAATAACAGGAGGATAAAACCATGGCAAAGCAGTTGAAATACGGCGAAGACGCCAGAAAAGCGCTGGAAAGCGGTTTGAACCAGCTTGCAAACACCGTTAAGATCACGCTCGGACCGAAGGGCAGAAACGTCGTTCTCGAAAAGAAGTTCGGCGCGCCGCTCATCACCAACGACGGCGTAACGATCGCAAAAGAGATCGAGCTCGAGGATCCGTTTGAGAATATGGGCGCGCAGCTCGTGAAGGAAGTCGCAACCAAGACGAACGACGTCGCGGGCGACGGCACCACGACGGCAACGCTTCTTGCGCAGGCGATCGTTCGCGAAGGACTTCGCAACGTTGCAGCGGGCGCAAATCCGATGGTCGTTCGCCGCGGCATCGAAGCGGCGGTCAACGAGGCGGTCGACGGGCTCAAGGAGCTTTCCGTTCCGGTCGGTTCGAAGCACGCGATCGAGCAGGTCGCCGCGATCTCCGCAAGCGACGAAACGGTCGGCAAGCTGATTGCGGACGCAATGGAGAAGGTCGGCAAGGACGGCGTCATCACCATTGAAGAGAGCAAGACCATGAAGACCGAGCTGAATATCGTCGAAGGTATGCAGTTCGACCGCGGCTACTGCTCCGCATATATGGCGACCGATACCGACAAGATGGAAGCGGTGCTCGACAACCCGATGATCCTGATCACCGAAAAGAAGATCAGCAACATCCAGGAGATCCTTCCCGTGTTGGAGCAGATTGCACAGGCGGGCAGAAAGCTTCTGATCATCGCGGAAGACGTCGAAGGCGAAGCGCTTGCGACGCTCGTCATCAACAAGCTGCGCGGCACGTTCACCTGCGTTGCGGTGAAGGCGCCTGGCTTCGGCGACAGGCGTAAGGCGATGCTGCAGGATATCGCGATCCTGACCGGCGGTCAGGTGATTTCCGACGAGCTCGGCATGGATCTCAAAGAAACCACGCTGGATATGCTCGGCAGCGCGAAGCAGGTCAAGGTCGACAAGGAAAAGACCGTCATCGTCGAGGGTGCGGGCGATTCCGGCGAGATCGCGGCGCGTGTGAAGTCCATTCGTGCGCAGATCGAGGAAACGACCTCCGATTACGATAAGGAAAAGCTGCAGGAGCGTCTTGCGAAACTTGCGGGCGGCGTTGCGGTGATCGCGGTCGGCGCTGCGACCGAGGTCGAAATGAAGGATTCGAAGCTCCGCATGGAGGACGCTTTGAATGCGACCCGCGCGGCGGTTGAGGAAGGCATCGTTCCGGGCGGCGGCGTTGCGCTGCTGTCGGTTTGCGATCGCGTAAAGGCGCTTGCCGAGAAGGAAACCGGTGACAAGAAGACCGGCGTCGAGATCGTTCTCCGTGCGCTCGAAGAGCCGATCCGTCAGATCGCGAAGAACGCGGGCGTCGAGGGCTCCGTCATCATCGAAAACATCCGCCGCAACGGCGAACAGGGATACGGCTACGACGCCGCGACCGACACCTACGGCATTATGGTCGAAAAGGGCATCGTCGACCCGACGAAGGTAACTCGCTGCGCGCTGCAGAACGCTGCGTCCGTCGCTGCGATGGTTCTCACCACCGAGAGCATCGTTGCCGATATCCCGAAGCCCGAACCCGCAGCGCCCGATATGGGCGGCGCAGGCATGGGCGGCATGTATTGATGCGAACAAATCGCAGGGGGACCGGAAGGTTCCCCTTTTTTTCTTGCTTTTCGCTGCGATCGGAGATATAATTTTTATATAGAAAGGAAACGCATTCCGTCGATGAAACATCTTTTCCGCAACTGCATCCTCATTTTGCTTGCCGTGCTGATTCTGCTTCCGGCAGGGCGGTTTTGCTATGCGGACGAGGTGGTTTTCGGCGATACGGACGGCGACGGCGAACTGACCGAAAAGGATGCGAACTGCATCAGCGATCATTTTTCGCGCAAGCGCATGATGGACGCCGCGGCGATCAGCCGTGCGGACTGCGACAGCGACGGCAAAATCACGCAAAACGACGTTTCGATGATTCTCAAAGCGATGATGTCGCCCGAGACGGCGATCCGGGCGACGCAGTCGTTCTCGATCCTGGTCACGTCCGATCTGAACGGCAACGCATGGATGCCGACAACGTCCGACGGACGCGCTTCATGCTCCGCGCTGAACACAACGGCATGTATCGAAGCGTTGAGAGAGGAGAATCCGAACCTGCTGCTGTTTGACGCAGGCGGGTCGATTTTCGGCAGCGCGATAGCCGACGAGTATACCGACCGGACCGAGCGCGGTTTCGGGCCGATCACTTCGCTGTTTTCAAAGCTCAGATATGATGCCGTCCTGCTCGGCGACGAGGCGTTTGTCTATCCTTCGAACAAGGTCCGAAAAGAGGTCAACAAGCTTTTGGACGAGGATATCCCCGTGCTCGGCGCAAACCTTCTGATGCGTGAGCGCACGACCTTCGATCCCGAGGGCACTCTTTGGAACGAGCTTTCGCCGTATAAAATCTTCGAGATCCCGCAGGACAACGGCATGAGACCGCTTCGCCTGCTGGTGATCGGCATGACCGAACCCGATCTTGCGCCGTCCGACGATGAGATTCTTCCCGTCGATCCGGTGGAAACCTACTCGAAGCTTGTATTGGATCTTAACGAACGTGTGGATTACACGGTGCTGATCTATCACGGAAACGTGGAGGTCGACGCGCAGAATCCGGATGCATTTTCGCTGCGCGATTTTATCAAGAAAACGAGCGACATCGATCTCGTGCTTGTCGCGCACGGAAAGGGAAAGGGCGTACGTTCCGAGCGCAATTACAGAGGGATCGAGGTGCCGATCGCTTCGCTTGCGGGCGGCGCGGAAACCGTTACGAAGGTCTCCGTCTCGCTTCGCGAGTTCGGACGTCCCGCGATCCTTGTCGAACCGATCGACACGTCCTCATACGAGCCGGACAAAACCGTTACGCGGATCGTCACGCCGTATGTCAATAAGATGAGCGCCATGATGGACGCCGTGGTCTGCAAGGTCGAACAGAATATCGACCCGTTCGACCCGACGCTTCTGTGTTCCTCCGACAGCATGGAGATCACGCATGAAATGCAGCTTTATATCGCGCAGCAGTGGATCGACTATCATGACACCGACCTTCCGAACAATCTGATTTCGATTGCGTATCCGTATCTGCCGATCGGCGATTTAAAGGAGGGGACGCTTGCCTATCGCGATTTCTATGTGATGGATGCGGAAAAACCGGTCTATTCGCTCGTTCTGATCCGCGGATGCGAGCTGCGCGCATGGCTTTCGGACTATGCCCGGAAACTGATGACCGAAGATACGGTCTATTCGCTTTACGGACTTTCGTACCTGCTGAACTCGATGAATACGGACTCGCCGCTCGGGTTTCTGGAGCACGGCGCGGGCGTTCCGGTCGATGACGACGAGGTGTTTACTTTGATCCTTGCGGAGCGTGCGGAAGGCGATCTGAACCTCAAACATTACGTCGAAGACGACTGGATTCCGTATGAGGACCGGATCATCCGGAACATCTCGCTTCCGACGCCGTATAAGGTGCAGACGCTCGGCAAAAATCCCGTCGTCGACGCGCTGATCGCGTATCTCGAAAGCGTCGGAACGCTGAAACTGAAACATGTATACAGCTGGATACTGATCTGAATCGCAGCCGCGCAAAAAAGCGCGGCTTTTTGCATGGGTTCGCTGCGTTTCCGCATATGCTTTAGCATGAAACGCGAACGAAAAATGCTGCATGGATTTCTGCGGTTTACCGGTCTCGGACAGGATCTCGATCCGCACCGGTTTTATTTGCAATGGTACGGAACGGATGAATGCGTGATCGAGCGGCATCTGGGGATTCTGTGCTTTGAGGACACACGTGTGCGGCTCAAAACGGAACAGGGTGTGCTGACGGTTGCAGGCGAAAACCTGTCGCTGTTTGAATTGACCGCAACGCGCGCAAAGGTCACGGGACGAATCGAATCGCTGACCGTCGAGGGAAAAAGTTGATGTGGCATTTTCTCGACGGGTATGTTATAATCCAAACGGAAGGATTGTGCGCCGCAAGATTGCTGCGCCGCATTTCGGAATCCGGCGTTCGGGTTACGAATGTGAAACGAACGGGCGAAGCATCCGTGCGGTTTTCGATCCCCGCAAGACGGTTCGCATCTCTGCACGCGCTCCGAAAGGGGCTTCCGGTGCGCATCCGCATCGTCAAAAAGGGCGGACTGCCGTTTCTTCTTCTGAAGCTCCGGAAACGGCCGGTTCTGTGGATCGGCACGCTTCTGTTGTTTTCGGGTATGCTGATCCTTTCGAAGCGGATCTGGGTGATCTGCATCGGGGAAACGAACTCGGTCGACCCGGAGGAGATTCGACTTGCGCTTTCCGAGCGCGGCATTCGTCCCGGCGCGTATCTTTCGGGACCGATTCTCATCACGGCGGCGAACGACCTTTCCGCGCAGGTGCATAACGCCGCGTGGATCGGGCTGGACCGCGAAGGCGTGATGCTGAAGGTCAACGTGCAGGAGGCGCTTCCCGAATCGGCGAAACGTTCGAACGCCGTTCCGTCCGACGTCGTCGCGGAAAAGGACGGCGTGATCACCTCGATCCTTGTCATGCGCGGACAGGCGCGTGTGAAGGTCGGCGACCGGGTGAAGAAAGGCGACGTGCTGATCTCCGGTCACGTTGTCTACAAGGAAAGCGGGTATGACACCGCGGCGGACGGCGTTGTGAAAGCGGCAATCAATTACGGCGTTGAAACGGAGCTTCTTCAAAGCGTTACCGAATCGTTCGAAACCGAAGCGGAGGAGACGATACGCGTCTGGAAGATCGCCGGTTTCGAGCTGTTGCGATCCCGACCGTCGTTTGAGCATTATCGGGTTACAGGCACGGAGACCGTTTCCGCAAGCAGTCTGCTGCCGATCGTGATCGAACGCGCGTCGGCAAGGGAGATCGGATTTCGGGAGAGAACGCTTTCCGATGAGGAAGCGGAGCAATATTCGCTGATACGGGCGAAAGAGCAGGCGTACGCGCTCATCCCGCGCGACGCCGCCGTCATCAATACATACGGAACGATCCGCATGCGGAAGGGCAAACGCTTCGCCTGCGTGATTGTGACCGCGGAAGAAACAATCGGAAAAACGGAGGAAGCACCGCATGACGGATGAAACAGGAAAAACCGTTGCAAAAATCGAGCTCGAATCGATGGACGATTCCATCGGTTTGTTCGGCGTGTTCGATGAAAACCTTGCCGTGTTCGAGGAGGAAATCGGCGTCAGGATCCGCATTCGTTCCGACGGCATTTCAATCGAAGGCGACGAGGAACAGGTCGGTCTTTGCAGAACGGTTCTGGAAAAACTTCTGGACATGCAGCGCAAGGGCGAACCGATCAACCGCGGACGCATCCGCTATGCGATCGACATCGCCAAGGACGGCAACGCCGAGCTGATCAAGGAGATCATGGGCGACGTTGTTGCGCTGACGAACCGCGGCAAGCAGATCAAGTGCAAAACACTCGGACAGAAGAAATACATTCAGGCGCTGAAACAGCACGAGCTTGTGTTCGGCGTCGGTCCCGCCGGAACCGGCAAAACATATCTTGCGGTTGCAATGGCGGTCGTCGCGTTCAAGAACAAAGAGGTCGAGCGCATCATCCTGACGCGTCCCGCCGTGGAAGCGGGTGAAAAGCTCGGCTTCCTTCCGGGGGATCTCCAGAACAAGGTCGATCCTTATCTCCGCCCGCTGTACGACGCCTTACAGGAGTTTTTCGGGCTGGAAACGTACAAGCAGTTAATGGAGCGCGGCGCGATCGAAGTGGCGCCTCTGGCGTATATGAGAGGCCGTACACTGAACAACGCGTTCATCATCCTCGACGAGGCGCAGAATTGCTCGATCGAGCAGATGAAAATGTTTCTGACGCGATTCGGCGAGGGCAGCCGCATCGTTGTCACCGGCGACGTGACGCAGATCGACCTGCCGAAGGAGAAGATGAGCGGGCTGGTGCATGCGATCCGTGTGCTCGACGGCGTGGAGGGCATCTCCGTCGTCAGACTGACGCACAAGGACGTCGTGCGGCATGAGCTGGTGCAGCGCATCATTCAGGCGTACGAACGGCACGAGAACGCGCGGGCAAAGGAGCGGGCAAATGATTGACGTTTTTTCCGAGACGGTCGAGCTTTCCGAAGCCGAGCGGACAGGCATTCGGAACGCGGCGCAGGCGGCATTGGACAGCGAAGGGCGGGACGGCGATCTGACGATCCTCATCGACACCCCGGAGCGGATTCAAACGCTGAACCGCGAGTTCCGTCACGTCGATGCCGTGACGGATGTGCTGACATTTCCGGCGTGGGAGGGGGAGATCTCGCTTTCCGCGGACGGATATCTCGGCGACATCATGATCTGTTACGATCGTGCAAAGGAGCAGGCGGAGCAGTACGGACACTCGCTTTTAAGGGAGCTTTCGTTCCTCGCCGTGCACGGCTGTCTGCATCTGCTTGGGTACGATCACATGACCGAAGCGGACGAGCGCGTGATGCGCGAAAAACAGACGGCAATTCTCGATTCGATGGGAGTGAAACGATAATGGAACAGAAACAGCTGGACGATCTTTTGCAGCTTGCAAAGGAAGCGAGAGAACATTCCTACGCGCCGTATTCGAAGTACCGCGTAGGCGCTGCGCTTCTCACAAAGGACGGCAGGATCTATCAGGGGTGCAATATCGAAAACGCATCGTATACGCCGACGATCTGCGCGGAACGCACCGCGTTCTTCAAGGCGATCTTCGACGGCGTGCGTGAGTTTGCCGCGATCGCGATCATCGGCTCCGGCGTGCTGCCTGCTTTTCCGTGCGGGGTGTGCCGACAGGTCATGTCCGAGTTCTGCGACGGCGATTTTATCATTGTCACTTCGAATATCGACGGCACGGAGGTCGTGACCGAAACGCTCGATCAAATGATGCCGCACCGCTTCGGACCGAAGGATCTGTTATGATGGACGAAGGATACAAAAGCGGCTTCTTCAGCATTGTCGGCTGTCCGAACGTCGGGAAATCGACGTTGATCAACCGGCTCGTCGGGCAGAAGATCGCGATCGTCACGGACCGCGCGCAGACGACGCGCAACCGCATCACGGGGATCCTGACGCGCAAAAACTATCAGATGATCTTTCTCGATACGCCGGGCATGACGAAGCCGCGGAACAAGCTGGGAACTTTCATGCAGAAAACGGCGGAGGAAGCGTCAAAGGATACCGAGGCGATCCTGTTTGTCGTCGATGCGCTGCAGGGCGTCCGCGAGCGCGACGAAGCGGTGATGAAACTGATCAAGGCCGAACGCGCGCCGGTCATTGTGCTGATCAACAAGTGCGACGCAGCGAGCGCAATTCAGATGCAGGAAGCACGGGACGCGGTCGCCGCCGCGGGATTCGACACGGTGCTTGCAATCTCGGCGCACACCGGCGAAAACGTGGACAAGCTTGAGGAGCTTTTGTGCGGGTATCTGACCGAAGGGCCGCAGTATTATCCGGAGGACATGGTGACCGATCAGCCGGAGCGCGTGATCTGCGCCGAAATGATCCGCGAAAAGGCGTTGGAACTTCTGCGTGAGGAGATCCCGCACGGGATCGGCGTCGGCATCGACAGGATGCAGATGCGTCCGGACGGCAAGCTGATGGACGTGTGGGCGACGATCTACTGCGAACGCGAAAGCCACAAGGGGATCATCATCGGCAGAGGCGGAAAGATGCTGAAACGCATCGGCTCGGAAGCGCGGAAGGACATCGAATGGCTGTTGGACGTGCAGGTCAATCTGCAGCTCTGGATCAAGGTCAAGGAGGACTGGCGAAACCGTCAGCAGATGCTGAACGAGCTCGGTTACCGCGACGACTGACCGCATGACGGCGCCGGTTTCGGACATACTGTCCGTATGAAGAAAGAACAGAACGAGGAATGGGAACGCTTTATGCGATCCGGCAGGATAGCGGATTATCTTGCGTATAAGAAGGCGGAGCGGGGAAAATGCCGACGGAACTCACACAAGCCATCGTAACCGGATATACGGACTATCGCGACGACGATCGCATGCTGACGCTGTTTTCGGCGGAGCGCGGACGGATCGAGTGTAAGGCGCGCAACTGCCGCAAGCCGACTGCAAAGCTCCTTGCCTGCGCACAGCCGTTTGTGTTCGGTGAGTTCGAGCTGTTTTCGAACAAGGATCGCGTGACCGTCAACGGGTGCGACGTGCGGGAAACGTTCTATCCGCTTCGCGAGGATGTCGACCGGTTTATGACCGCTTCCGTCTGTACGCAGCTTTGCAACGGCATTATCGAACAGGAATCGTCCGACGAAGCGCTGTTTTCGCTGCTGTATCATACGCTGTCGTTTCTTGCGTACGCCGAGTCCGATCCGAAGGACCTTCTGATCGCATTTCTGCTGCACTACCTCGATCACGCGGGCTACCGTCCGTCTCTGACGCGCTGCGCCGTATGCCGCAGGGATATCCGCGCAGACGCCGTTCTGTTCTATTCCGCCGATGCGGGCGGGGCGGTCTGTGCCGCGTGTCCGCACAGCGGAAAGCCGGTCAGCAAGCTTGCGCTTGAAGCTATGCGGCGCATTCTGCTGCTTTCGGACGAAGAACTTGTCCGCGTTGTTCTGAAGGACGATCTGCGCGCAGAACTCCTTCCGATCCTTCGCAGTTCGTGTGCAAGGATGCTTGGTGAGAACGACCGCTCGATCGCTTTGCTTGATCAAATGATGTAATTTGTATGTTTTTTGAAAAGATGCAAGATTTTTCTTGCATCGTTTTTATATTATTGCTATAATAAATTGTTGCAAAAAACATTTAGGAGGAACTATATGTCTAAAAAGTATGTCTACCTGTTCAGCGAAGGCAACGCGGATATGCGCAACCTGCTGGGCGGCAAGGGCGCGAACCTCGCCGAAATGACCAATCTCGGTCTTCCGGTTCCGCAGGGATTCACGATCACGACCGAAGCATGCACGCAGTACTATGAGGACGGCCGCACGATCAATCCTGAGATCCAGGCACAGATCATGGAATACATCGAGAAGATGGAAAAGATCACCGGCAAGAAGTTCGGCGATCACGAAAACCCGCTCCTCGTTTCCGTTCGTTCCGGTGCGCGCGCGTCGATGCCCGGCATGATGGACACGATCCTGAACCTCGGTCTCAACGAGCAGGTCGTGGACGTCATCGCAAAGAAGTCCAACAACCCGCGCTGGGCATGGGACTGCTATCGCAGATTCATTCAGATGTTCTCCGACGTCGTTATGGAAGTCGGCAAGAAGTATTTTGAGGTCCTGATCGACCGCATGAAGGAAAAGAAGGGCGTCAAGCAGGACGTCGACCTGACCGCGGACGACCTTAAGGAGCTTGCAAACCAGTTCAAGGCAGAGTACAAAGAGAAGATCGGCGAGGACTTCCCGTCCGATCCGAAGGTACAGCTGTTCGAGGCGATCAAAGCGGTCTTCCGTTCGTGGGACAACCCCCGTGCAAACGTCTACCGCCGCGACAACGACATCCCGTATTCCTGGGGTACCGCGGTCAACGTGCAGTCCATGGCGTTCGGCAATATGGGCGACGACTGCGGCACGGGCGTCGCGTTCACGCGTGACCCGGCAACCGGCGAAAAGGGTCTGTTCGGCGAGTTTTTGACCAACGCGCAGGGCGAAGACGTCGTCGCGGGCGTCCGCACGCCGATGCACATCGCCGAGATGGAACAGAAGTTCCCCGAAGCGTTCAAGCAGTTCAATGAGGTCTGCAAAATCCTCGAAGGTCACTATCGCGACATGCAGGACATGGAGTTCACCGTTGAGCACGGCAAGCTTTACATGCTGCAGACCCGCAACGGCAAGCGCACCGCGAAGGCGGCTCTGAAGATCGCCTGCGACCTCGTCGACGAGGGAATGCGCACCGAGCAGGAAGCGGTTGCGATGATCGATCCGAGAAACCTTGACACGCTGCTTCATCCGCAGTTCGACGCAAAAGCCATCAAGGCGGCGACGCCGGTTGCAAAGGCGCTCGCAGCGTCCCCCGGCGCGGCATGCGGCAAGATCGTCTTCAGCGCAGAGGATGCAAAGGCGTGGAAAGCACGCGGCGAGAAAGTCCTGCTGGTCCGTCTTGAGACCTCTCCCGAGGACATCGAAGGCATGAAGGCAGCGCAGGGCATCCTGACCGTTCGCGGCGGCATGACCTCCCACGCGGCGGTTGTCGCGCGCGGCATGGGCACCTGCTGCGTCTCCGGCTGCTCCGCAATCGCCATGGACGAGGAGAACAAGCGCTTCGTTCTCGCCGGCAAGGAATACCACGAGGGCGACTGGCTGTCCATCGACGGTTCCACCGGCTGCATCTATGACGGCATCATTCCGACCGTCGACGCCGAGATCGCGGGCGAGTTCGGTCGCATCATGGGCTGGGCGGACAAGTACAGAAGACTCAAGGTCCGTACCAACGCCGACACCCCGCGCGATGCGAAGAAAGCGCGTGAGCTGGGCGCGGAGGGCATCGGCCTCTGCCGTACCGAGCATATGTTCTTCGACGGCGACCGCATTGCGGCGATCCGCGAGATGATCTGCTCCGATACCGTGGAAGAACGCGAGAATGCGCTCAACAAGCTGCTCCCGATGCAGCAGGGCGACTTTGAGGCGATCTACGAGGCGATGGACGGCTATCCCGTCGTCATTCGTCTGCTCGATCCGCCGCTTCATGAGTTCGTTCCGACCGAGGAAGCCGACATCAAGGCGCTTGCCGATACGCAGGGCAAGACCGTCGAACAGATCAAGAACATCATTGCAAGTCTGCATGAGTTCAACCCGATGATGGGTCACCGCGGCTGCCGTCTGGACGTCACGTTCCCGGAGATTGCAAGAATGCAGACCAAGGCGATCATCCGTGCGGCGATCAACGTGCAGAAGAAGCACCCCGAATGGAACATGGTTCCCGAGATCATGATCCCGCTCGTCGGCGATCCGAAGGAGTTCCGCTTTGTGCGCGACATCGTCGTCGCAGTTGCGGATGCGGAGATCAAGGCATCCGGCATCGAGCTGAAGTATCAGGTCGGTACGATGATCGAGATCCCGCGTGCGTGCCTTACCGCGGATGAGATCGCGAAGGACGCCGAGTTCTTCTGCTTCGGCACCAACGACCTGACCCAGATGACGTTCGGCTTCAGCCGTGACGACGCCGGCAAGTTCCTTACCGCTTACTATGACAGAAAGATTTACGAGTCCGATCCGTTTGCGCGTCTCGACCAGAACGGCGTCGGCAAGCTCATGAAGATGGCTGTCACGCTCGGCAAGGAAGCGCGTCCGACGCTCGAGCTCGGTATCTGCGGCGAACACGGCGGCGATCCGACGTCCGTCGAATTCTGCCACGAGATCGGTCTCGACTACGTGTCCTGCTCGCCGTTCCGCGTGCCGATCGCACGTCTTGCGGCAGCGCAGGCAGCGATCAAGGAAGCGAAGTAAGTTCCTATCGAATCAAAGAACAGCGCCTTCGGTCTTCGGGGGCGCTGTTTTCCGTTCGCGACCTTGCAAATCGAAGCGGAGTGTGGTAAGGTATATTTATGGAATTATGCGCAAAAGGACAACCGATCACGTTTGTGGAACCGGATTCTCCCGCGAAACGCGCCGGTGTGCGTGCGGGGGACGTCCTGTTTGCCGTCAATGAAACGCCCGTACTCGATCTCATCGACTACGAGCATCTCACGGCAAACCGCGCGCTGAAGCTCGATTTGAAGCGAGGAGAGGAGCCGGTTTCGATCGTTCTCTATAAGGATGAATACGAACCGCTCGGGCTTTGCTTCGAAACGACGCTGATGAGCCGCATGATGACCTGCAGAAACCATTGCGTGTTCTGCTTCATCGATCAGATGCCGAAGGGCGTAAGAAGCAGTCTGAACGTCAAGGACGACGACTGGCGCATGTCCTTTATCATGGGCAACTACGTAACGCTGACGAACGTGAGCGACACGGAGTTTCAGCGGATTCTCGATCGGCGGATCAGTCCCCTGTATGTGTCCGTACACGCAACCGATCCCGAAGTCCGCACAAAGATTATGCGGAATCCATCGGCGGGAAGGATCATGGAACGGCTGACGGCGCTCAAGGACGCCGGACTGCGGTTTCAGGCGCAGATCGTTCTGTGCCGGGGACTGAACGACGGCGACGTTCTCAGGCAAACGCTTTCCGATCTTTCGTCGCTCGCGCCTGCCTGCGGGTCGGTTGCAATCGTTCCGGTGGGCGTTACGAAGTTCCGGGACGGACTGCCGGCGCTTGGCACATTTGACGAGGCGCAGAGCGCGGAAATCATCGACCGGATCGAACCGATGCAGCGCGAATACCTTGCACGGTTCGGTACGCGGCTCGTGTTTCTGTCCGACGAATGGTATCTGAACGCGCACCGGACGCTTCCGCAGTCCGAAGCATATGAGGATTACGAACAGATCGAAAACGGCGTCGGACTTTTACGGATGTTCGAGGACGATTTCCGTTACGCGCTTTCGGAGCGCGCGCCGTTGAAACGACCGCGCACGGTTTCCGTCGCAGGCGGAACGGCGGCGTATCCGTTCTTCAGAGAACTCTATCGCGAACTGCTGCCGTACGGGATCGAAACGGAGATCCATCCGGTTCCGAACCTGTGGTTCGGCGGCAATGTGCATGTTGCCGGACTTGTGACGGGCAGCGATCTTGTTTCGGAACTGAAAGGCAAAGCGCTCGAAAGTCCGCTTTTGATCCCGAAGAACATGCTGCGGGAAACGGAAAACGTATTCCTGGACGGCATGACGCTTTCGGACGCGGAAGCGGCGCTCGGTGTTCCGATCCGGACGTTTTCGGACGGAACGGAATTCATTTCCTGTGTGTTTGAGGAGTAAACTATGGCAAAACCTCTTGTGGCAATCGTCGGCCGACCGAACGTCGGCAAATCGACTTTATTCAACCGGCTGGTCGGCAAACGCGTCTCCATCGTGGAAGATACGCCCGGCGTCACGCGCGACCGTATCTATGCGGACGCGGAATGGCTTGACCGGAAGTTCACGCTGATCGACACGGGCGGCATCGAACCGGCGAGCGAGGATAAGATCGCCGTGCAGATGCGCCGTCAGGCGGAGCTTGCGATCGAGACGGCGGACGTCATCGTCTTTCTGGTCGACGGACGCGACGGCATGACGAGCGCGGACCGCGAAGTCGCCGCCATGCTGCGCCGTTCGAACAAGCCGGTCGTGCTCGGCGTCAACAAGCTTGATGCGCCGAAGTTCCACGAGGCGATTTACGAGTTCTATGAGCTCGGTCTCGGCGAGCCGTACATTCTGTCCGGCGGACAGGGCATCGGTCTCGGCGACCTTCTGGAAGCCGTCTGCGGCTATTTCCCGCGCATCGAGGAGGCGGAGGAGGACCCGCGCATCCATATTGCGATTGTCGGCAAACCGAACGTCGGAAAATCCAGTCTGACCAACGCGCTTCTGGGCGAGGAACGCGTGATCGTTTCGGACGTGCCGGGGACAACGCGCGACGCGATCGACACGCCGTTTGAGCAGAACGGACGGCAGTATGTGCTGATCGACACCGCAGGCATCCGCAGAAAACGTGCAATCGAGGACGAAAGTATCGAACGGTACAGCGTGGTGCGTTCATTTGCGGCGGTGCGGCGTGCGGACGTCGTTCTGTTCGTGTGCGATGCGGAACAGGGATTGTCCGAACAGGACGTGAAGATCGCGGGCTTTGTGCACGAGGAAGGCAAGCCGTCCGTGGTGATCGTAAACAAATGGGATCTGATCGAAAAGGATACGCACACCATGGACCGGTTCAAGAAAGACATGGGGACCGATCTTGCGTTCATGAATTATGTACCGTTCCTGTTTATCAGCGCAAAGAACGGACAGCGCGTGAACAAAGTCCTTGAGAATGTGGAAGAGGTCTATGCGCAAAGCATTCGCCGCATTTCGACCGGCGTGCTGAACGATGTGCTGAACGAAGCGGTTTCGATGTCCGAACCGCCGACGCAGAACGGCAGACGGCTGAAACTCTACTATGCGACGCAGGTTGCGATTCAGCCGCCGACGTTTGTGATCTTTGTCAACGATACGACGCTGGTGCATTTTTCCTACGAACGTTACATTGACAACTACTTCAGAAAGACCTTCGGTTTTTCCGGTACGCCGATCCGGATCCTGTTCCGGAACCGGTCCAAGGAGGAATAACGTCTGAAATGATCGGAGATTGGAACGTCGTTGCGATCTTAATCATCGCCCTTGCGGGGTATCTTGTCGGGAACCTGCAGACTGCGCTGATCGTCAGCCGTCTCAAGTTCCGGGACGACGTGCGCCTGTACGGCAGCGGAAACGCCGGAACGACGAACATGATCCGCGTATACGGAAAGCTGTACGGGATCATCACATTCATCGGCGACGCGGGGAAATGCGTTGCGGGATTCTTTATCGGGCGCTGGCTCGGGGGACTTCTCGGCATCAATCCGTCCGATCCCGCCGTTTCGGTCCTGCTCGGCGGATATATTGCCAGTACCTGCGTGGTGTTCGGACATTGCTATCCCATGCTGTTTCAATTCCGCGGCGGCAAGGGCGCGGCGTCCGCATACGCCATGACGTGGTGCCTTTGCTGGCAGGCGGCGCTGGTGTCAACGGTCATTGCAATCGTCATCTTTCTGATCTGGAAGCGCGTGTCGCTTGTGTCCGTTCTGACCGCGATCTCTTATTTGATTGCGACCTATATCGTCTGGGCGACCGGCAACGCCGATCAATATCTGCTGTTCTTTGTCGCGCCGGTCGTGGCGCTGCTTCTGATCCGGCACAAGGACAACATCAAGCGCCTGCTGCGCGGGGAGGAGAAAGCGATCTCCTCCGGAAACAAACGCTAATCCCGCATCCTGTTTCTTAATTGAGACAGGATCTTTTTTTCGAGACGCGAAACCTGCACCTGGGAGATGCCGAGGATCCTGCCGGTTTCATTCTGCGTCTTTTCCTTCTCATAGCGCAAGTGCACAAGCATCCGCTCGCGCTCGGAAAGCGATTCCATTGCGGCATGCAGCGTGAGCTTCGAAACGGAACGTTCCTCGTCGCTTTCGGTTCCGAGTTTGTCGAACCGGTTTCCGCTGCCGTCCGGCGTCGGCTCGTCGAGCGAACAGACGGGGGAATCGCATGAGAGCGCGGCGGCAAGATCCTCGCGTGAAACGTTCAGCCGCTCCGCAAGCGCATCGATCGTAAGACCCGGATCCTCCGCAAGCTCTTTGCGAACGCGTGCGGCAAGGGACTTTGCGCTCCGTGAGAATTTGACGATCCCGTCGTCGCGGAGGAATCTCCGGATCTCGCCTGCGATCAGCGGCACGGCATAGGTGGAGAAACACACGCAAAACGAGGGATCGAACTTTCGGATCGCTTTCAGCAATCCGATCGATCCCAGCTGCACGAGATCGTCGTGTTCCAATCCCGTATGCAGATATCGTTTTGCAATCGCATAGACAAGCGGAAGGTTCTCGGTGAGAAGCGCGTTTTCCGCTTCCGCATCGCCGTTCTGTGCCCGTTCGATCGCTTCGAGAAAGGTATCCCGGTCAGTTTGCATGACGGATGCGCTTTCGCATCGTAACGACGGTCCCTTTGCCGACCTCGGAACAGACGTCGACCTCGTCCATAAACGCCTCCATCACGGAAAAGCCCATGCCGGACCGTTCGAGCTCCGGCTTGGAGGTGAAGAAGGGCTTTCTTGCAAGCTCGATGTCGCCGATCCCGCAGCCGTCGTCGCGCACGATGACCGTCAGATCATCGTCTTCGATCTCCATCTGCATGGTGACGATGCAGTCGCGGTTCTGATCGTAACCGTGAATGATCGCGTTTGTGACGGCTTCCGATACCGCCGTGCGAATGTCCGAAAGTTCTTCAATGCCGGGATTCATCTGCGCAGCAAAAGCGGCGGCGGCGGCACGTGCGAAGCCCTCGTTTCCGGACAGGGATAAAAAACGTACTTCCATTTCGTTATGCATAGCGTGCCTCCTTACTGCCTTTCCACGATCGCATACAGTCCCGACATCTGAAAGATGCGGTCGACCGATGTGTTCATGCCCTTTACAATCAGCTTGCCGCCGCGCATCGAAAGCTTTCTGAAACGTCCCAGAATGACGCCGAGACCGGCGCTGTCCATAAACGACATGTCCGAGAGATCTAAAACAAGCTCGCGGACGGTCACGTCCTTCAGAAGCGTATCCAGCATGATTCTTGTCTGTTCCGCGCTGTGATGATCCAGTTCGCCGGACAGCCGGACAAACAGGCGCGGACCGCGTTTTTGTGCATTCAATTCCATATATCTACCTCCGATTCCGGTTCAAATATAAATACGGCACAAATCCGCCGCATCCTTTTGCGAAAACGGACAAGCTTGCACGATTAGGAGCAAGCTTTGTCGAATAGCTTTAACCATGAAACATCTTCGAATGATCTTATGCGCCGCAATGGTTTGTTTTCTGCTGTTTACGCCGCAGGCGCTTAAAAACGGCGCGCAGGAACAATTTGTCGATGCGCGGTTCGTCCGCAAAACGGACCGGTATAAAGGGGCCGTCGTGATTTATCACGTTGTGCGGCAGCGCCCCTATGCGGGAAGTCTGACGCAATGGCTGAAATCCCGCGCTGAGGCATACGAGAGGAAACACAAGGGAACCTATATCGAGATCGAGGGAATGGATGAAGCGCATTTTCTTGAACGGCTCGAACAGGGAAGACGACCGGATGCGTATTCGTTCTTTTCCGGTTCGTTGTACCGGGACCGGCTTGCCGCGATCCCCGATCTGCATCATCCGTACAGGGAAGGACTGTTTCAGACCGACCGCTGCATTCCGTACTGCTTCTCGGGCTACTGCCGTCTGGTCAAAAAACCGGACGGCGAGCAAAAAACGGCGTACTTTGCCGATCCGATTCTTGCCGCAAGATGCGAGGAGGATTTCGTGTCGGCGCCGGAGGACCGGGCAGACGTCCTGTATCTCGATCTGCGCCGCGCAGGCGATCTGATCCGTTATAAAGACGGATTTGCGCTTTCGGAGATTCACTCGATCGACCGATTTACGGACGCGGTCTGCTGGATGGGGATCGATCGTGAAACCGATACCGAAAAGGCAAAGGTGATCCTCGATTTCATTTCGTTCCTTCTGGAACCGGAATCCCAGCAGACGCTGAATCCGCTGGGACTTCTTTCGGTACGGTCCGACGTGAAGAACGTCCCGCCGGAAGCGGGCCTCAAGCAAATCTTTCGCGCATACGAGACCGTTTTGACCGTCGATCCGTTCCTTTGGAATGCACAGCACGACGCGCTTGAAGAGGATGCGGCGCTTGCCGCGAACGGAGACGGGGAGGCAAGGGAGCGATTCCGAATCCGTTTGAACGAATGTATAAGATAAGTGTTGTTTCGCGCAGCGTTTTTTGTTATAATACGTTTATGAATGTAAATTGGAGAAATATGGAGCTTCCCAAATCGTTCGGGGCGGAACGGAACATCGCACTGTCGGATCTGACGAGTTTTCGCGTCGGCGGTCCGGCATGCGTTGTGCTGCATCCGCGCTCCTATGATGCGATTGCCGACATCGTGTCGACCGCTCGCCGGTATTCCGTTCCGCTTGCGCTTTTGGGCAAGGGGACAAATGTCCTTGCATCCGATCGCGGCTACGACGGATGGATCATCCGCTTCGATACGCCGCTTCACGATCCGGTCTATC
Source organism: uncultured Eubacteriales bacterium (assembly GCA_902792295.1). GTDB lineage: Bacteria > Bacillota > Clostridia > Christensenellales > CAG-138 > UBA3792. The sequence continues at coordinate 8,403 of CADAZC010000011.1, read as the reverse complement.
GCGGGACGAACGTGACCGTCTGCTGCGGCATGTCCATGACCGTTCTTGCGCGTGAGACGGTCAGAAAAGGCCTGATGAGCATGGAATGTCTCTGCGGTATTCCGGGCACGGTCGGAGGCGCTTGTGCCATGAATGCGGGCGCGTACGGCAGTGAAATCAAGCAGATTCTGAAGCGCATCCGCATTCTGAAAGACGGGACGGACGAATGGGTCGACGTCAAAGACGGCGATCTCGGATACCGGAAAAGCGCGTTTTCGTTTCCCGATGCGATTGCGCTCGAAGCAGAGTTTGCGCTGAAGGAAGACGACGGGACGGCCATGGAAACGTTGTTGCGCTGCGTGGAAAAACGAAAAGAAAAACAGCCGCTCGACGTGCCGTCCGCGGGCAGCACATTTAAGCGTCCGGAAGGACATTATGCGGGCGCATTGATCGAACAATGCGGGCTGAAGGGCTTTTCGATCGGCGGAGCGCAGGTCTCGCCGAAGCACGCAGGATTTATCGTCAACGCGAACGGGGCGACCGAAGCGGACATCTCCGCGCTCATTGAACATGTGCAGCGCGTGGTGAAGGAGCAAACCGGAGTTACCCTTGAACCCGAAGTGAAACGAATCTGAAAGGAGCTTGCATATGGATCTTCTGATCGTCACAGGCATGAGCGGCGCCGGAAAGTCCCTTGCGCTGAAAGCGCTCGAGGATATGGGATTCTTCTGCGTGGACAACCTTCCTTCGCCGATGCTGACAGAGTTTACTGCACTCTGTGAAAACGCGAATCCGCCGATCCGTTATGCCGCAGTTACGCTCGATTCGCGCGAAAGTCTCTTGTCGCGAAGCCCAGAAATGGTGATTTCCGAAATCAAGCGGCTCGATGTTCCGTTCAAGATCCTGTTTCTCGACGCGCGTGACGATGTCCTGAAGCTGCGTTACAATGAAACGCGCAAAAAGCATCCGCTCGGACTGTCCGGGGAAGCGGAATCCGGCGTGCGCACGGAGCGCGGATATCTTGCGGTCATCCGAAATGCGGCGGATTTCTTCCTCGACACCAGCGACATTCCCGCAAGGGAGCTTCCGTCGTGCCTTGAAAAGGTCATTCCCGAAATGAATCGCGATCAGATGTCGATCGTGCTTTCGAGCTTCGGATATAAGCGCGGCGTGCCGGTCGACGCCGATATGGTCGTCGACATGCGGTTCGTCGAAAACCCGTTCTATTACGAGAACATGCGGTATCTGTCCGGCCTGGACGAGACGGTGCGCGATTTCGTGCTTCGTCAGCCGTATGTCAAGGAATACCTCGATCATCTGGAACAATGCGTGACGGATATCCTGCCGCTGTTTGAAAAACAGGACAAGCATATCCTGAGGATCTGCTTCGGCTGCACGGGCGGACGGCACCGCTCCGTTGCCGCGGCGGAGGAGATGGCTGCCCGGCTTCGGAAAAAGGGTCATGCCGTGCGCATCTATCATCGTGACATGCGGCGTGAGCTTCAGGATATCGAACTCAGGTCGAACAGGAAAGAAATATGAGCTTTTCCTCGGTTTGCAAGGATGAATTGATCCGCATACGCGTCAAAAGCCCCGAGCAGCGGCTTGCGCAGCTGTCCGGCATGACGTTTACCGCGGGCGGGATCCGCATCTCGCGGCAGCCGTCCCTGTTTTACCATACCGAAAATCCGGGTACGGCAAAGCATATCGCGTCGATCGCGCTGAGTCTTTACGACCTGGACGCCGTGGTCGAGGAGAAGATCGTCGAACACCGGAGAAAGCCGATCTATGAGGTCACGCTTTCCGGGAAAGAGATCGAGAAAATGATGAACGATACCGGCGCGATGGTACGGTTTGAAACCGGATTTCGGCTGATGACGGAGATACCCGCCTGCGTCTTTGAAACCGAAGAATCGAAACGCGCTTTCTTGCGCGGCTGCTACCTCGGAAGCGGAAGCTGCATCGATCCGAAGCGCGGTTATCATCTCGAGCTAATCTTCCGCGCGCGTTCCGTTGCCGAAACCGCGGCGGAGCTCATTCGGTCGTTCTATCTGCCGGCAAGGATCTCCGTGCGGAACGGCGACCGCTTTATCGTCTATCTGAAAGACGGCGACGACGTGAGCGGCATGCTTGCGCTGATCGGCGCATCTTCCGCGGCGCTTTCGCTTGAGAATGTGCGCGTGGAAAAGGACGTCAGAAACTACGTCAACCGCACGACCAACTGCGAGTCCGCAAACCTTGACAAGCAGGTGAACGCGGCGATCCGTCAGCAGGCGGCGATTCTGGCGATCGACAAACAGATCGGACTCGGTTCGCTTCCCGCAAGTCTGCAGCAGGCGGCGCGGCTTCGCGTGGAGCACCCGGACGCAAGCGTGCAGGAGCTTGCCGATCTTGCGGAGATTCAGAAATCCGGCATGTATCACCGGCTCGACCGGCTGATGAAGATTGCCGAGGGATTGGAGGGCGAATGAACCGTCAGTACGGCGCGTTTGCGTCTGTTTACGATCGAATGATGCATGACGTCGATCGCGCGGCGTGGATCTCCTATCTGGACGGATTCCTGAAGGAGGCGGGCGCGAGGGACATCATGGACTGCGCGTGCGGGACCGGGGCGAACGCCATTCCGCTCTTCCGGCTCGGCTACCGCGTGATCGCAAACGATATCTCGCCGGAGATGCTTTCGGAAGCGAGGGCAAACGCCTATGCATCCGGCGCAAAGGAGATCGTTTTTATCTGTCAGGACATGCGAAAGCTTGCGGTGCATAAGCCGGTCGACGCGATCGTGTGCGTGTGCGACGGCGTGAATTATCTGACGTCGGTGAAAGACGTGCGTTCGTTCTTCGGACGCGCGTACGCATGCCTGAAGCCGGGCGGCGTGCTTTTGTTCGATGTCTCAAGCCCGTACAAGTTCCGCAGGGTCCTCGGGAACAATACGTTTACCGAGGAGACGGACGAATATGCGTACATCTGGAAAAACCGGTTTGACGCAAGAACGAAGCTCTGTGAAATGGATCTGACGGTCTTCGTAAAGCGCGGCGAACAATACGACCGGTTTACGGAGACGCATCTGCAGCGCGCACACTCGGTCGAAGAACTGAAGCATGCGCTCGAACAGGCAGGATTTTCCGGCATCTGCGCATACGACGCGTTTACGCGCGATCCGGTACGAAACGACGGGGAACGGATCCAGTTCGCCGCAGTCAGGGAGAAGTAATATGAACCAGGATAGATTGATCCACGGAATGCTCGTCAATCGCGCGCTTCGGTTTGCGGCGATCGACGGAACGGAACTTGTGCGCAAGGCGCAGAAGACGCATGCGCTGTCCCGCGTTGCGACTGCGGCGCTCGGACGGCAGCTTTTGATGACCTCGCTGACCGCCTCGCTGTGCAAGAACGATACCGACACCGTGACCACCGTGCTTGCGGGAAACGGACCGTCCGGAAATCTCGTCTGCGTCGGCAGAACCGGCGGGCTTGTGAAGGGCTATGCGACGAATCCCGACGCGGAGCTTCCGCTCCGTTCGGACGGAAAGCTGGACGTTCGCGGCTATGTCGGTACTTCCGGTAAGCTCACCGTGATTCGCGATCTCGGGCTCAAGGAACCGTATGTCGGCATGTGCAACCTGATTTCCGGCGAGATCGCCGAGGATTTTGCGCAGTATTTCACGGCGAGTGAACAGCAGCCGTCGATCGTATACCTCGGCGTGCACGAGAACGCTGCGGACGGATTTGTGACCGGCGCGGGCGGGCTGCTCATTCAGACGATGCCGAATTGCCCCGATGAGGCGATCGAGCGCGTGATGAAGATCGCGGATCGGATTCCCGCGATCGGAACGCGGATCGCGGAGGGGGAGGAATTAAAAGCGATTCTTTTAGACCTGTTTTCGGGTCTCGACGCCGAGTTTACGAACGAACTGACGCCCGCTTTTTCGTGCGACTGTTCAAGGGAACGTCTTGAACGCGCGCTGATCTCGATCGGAAAGAAAGAGCTTTCCGAGCTGATCGAACAGGACGGAAAAGCGGAACTGACCTGTCAGTTCTGCGGAAAAGTCTATCATTTTGACCGTGATGCTCTCGAAGCGCTTTTGATCGAAGCGACCGACGACGGAGGAACGCATGAAGAATGACCGCGAAACGGGCGTCATCGTCCCGTTTCAGCAGAACGCCGAATTCTATTACCAGCGCGGCAACAGATACCTGACGGAACCGGAGGATTTAGCGAAGGCCGAACAGTATCTGCGCAAAGCATACCTTCTCGAACCGGAGCGAGAGGAGTACATCCTTTCTTTTGCCGAAACGCTGCACCGTATGCACCGGTTTGAGGAAAGTCTTTCCGTTTTGCTCGGATCGCTGAACGAAGAGAACCAGAATTCCGCGGAGATGATTTTCGGCATCGCGTCTGTCTTTGTCGGACTGGAAGAATTTCGCGCGGCGTCGCAATGTCTGCATCTCTGCCTTGAACGCGAACCGAACGGTCCGTGTGCCGACCGTGCGCTGGATATGCTGGAGCTCATTGAGGACGAGCCGGAGCTTGAGGCGCAGATCGGGCTTGCCGGCAGCGAGGATATCGCGCTTCTGGACGCGATCCATCGCGCAAAAGCGATGTATATCTCGAACAACGACGATTCGGGACTGAACCTTCTTCTTTCTCTTTCCGATAAGTATCCGGACAGCGAAATGCTCGACATGGAGATCGCCATGATGCAGTTTTCGCTGCGGGAATACGACGAAGCGAAGAAGCGTCTGTTCAATCTTTTTAAGCGCAACAGCAAGAGCGTCCGCGGAAACGCGCTGATGACGCTGATCTATCATGTGCAGAATCAGGACCGGGAGGCAAAGGAGCAGAGCAAGAAGATCATGATCGACGCCGACTGCTCTCCGGAGGAGCTCGGTTACGCTGCGCCGATCCTCATTGAGATCGGCGAATACGAACGCGCCGAGACCGCGCTCGAGCTGCTGCGCGATGCGCTGCCGTTCGACACGGAAATGCTGCATCAGCTGGCGTTCTGCTACTATGTGCATGGTAAAAAGCGCGACGCGGAGCAGATCTACGACGATCTTGTTCTGCGCAATGAGGAGGATTCCGTTGCGGCGTACTATAAAAAGCACATCCGCGAAGATTCCGAAGCGGATTTCAAGCGCAGCTGGTCGATCAATTATGACGTTCCGATCCGTGAAGCCGTCGTTCGCCAGCGCCGTATCCGCGACGTCGCAACGGCGGGTACGGACGCGATCAAGCAGACGTGGACGAACGACAGGGAGTTCCGCGCAATCCTGAAATGGGCGCTTGTGAGCCCGCTTTCACCCTCGTTGCGGGGCGTGGCAAAGATGCTGTCGGTCCTCGGCAGCCGCGAAGCGGAGCATGCGCTGCGCGCGTTTCTGATCCGGTTCGATCAATCCGATGAGGACAAGCAGTTTGTCTTCGGCGTACTGCTCGGCATGGAGGCGAAGCCGCCGTTTTCACTCTATTATCAGGGAGAGTGGCAGTACGGCGTCGTACGACCGCTCGCCATGCCGCAGCGTCTCCCTGTAAGCTACGATTCGATCCTCGGCATGATCACGGAGTTCGAACAGATGCTGCATGAAGACCTCCGGTACAGAAGCATCAAAGTTCCCGAACAGCTTACGAGCGTTTCGCTGCGCATCTTTTTCTTCTACATTTCGTGCTTTGCCGACGGGAAGCTGCCGCATATCACGCATCTGCAGGAGGACGCGATGGCTGCTGCGTTCCTGCTGATGGGACTCGGCGCGCTGAGCGACGCGTCGATCAAGCCGGATGTGCTGATGGACGTATTCGGCGTGTCGCCGAGACGGCTCGAAAATGCCTTGAAACGCATCCTTTCGACCATGCAGAAAACAAAGGAGAGCTGAAATGGAGTTTATCGCAACCGCAAAGATCGGTCTTGAATCGACCGTCGCGTTCCAACTGCATAAGCTCGGCATTCTCGACACGGAAACGCTCGACGCGCGCGTGAAGTTCCGCGGCGGATATCCGGAAATGGCGAAAGCGCTGCTGTGGCTGCGTACCGCGGAACGGCTTTTGATGACGGTCGGCACGTTCCGTGCGGAAACGTTCGATTCGCTGTTCGAACAGACCAAAGCTCTGCCGTGGAACCGGTATCTTTCGCCGTCGACGCGCATCCATGTGAACGGCAAAAGCGCGAAAAGCACGCTGTTTTCCGTTTCCGACTGCCAGAGCATCGTGAAAAAAGCGATCGTTGAATCCCTGAAGGCGTCATACCGCGTGAACACCGTTCCGGAGACCGCGGAGGAGGTCATCGTAGAGGTCGGCATCCTGAAAAACGAGGTCACGCTTGCGCTCGACTGCTGCGGCGCCGGACTGTCGCGCCGCGGGTATCGCACCTATAATGTTGCCGCGCCTCTTGCGGAAACGCTCGGCGCCGGATTGATCCTGCTTTCGCGGTTCTTTCCCGATACGCCGCTCATCGATCCGATGTGCGGTTCCGGCACGATTCCGATCGAGGCGGCGATGATCGCGAACAATATCGCGCCGTCGCTCGGACGTTCGTTCGCCGCGGAAGCGTGGCGGTTCCTCGATCCGAAGGTGTTTTCGCTCGCCAGAGAGGAAGCGAGGGACTTGAAAAGGAACGACCGGCTTTGCATTCAGGGGTGCGATATCGATCCGCATTGCATCGACCTCTGCAAAAAGCATGCCAAAAAGGCGGGCGTAATGCTCGACTGGCAGGTTCGTCCGGTGAAGGATTTTTCGACCGAATGGCACAACGGCGTCCTGATCTGCAATCCGCCGTATGGCGAGCGGCTTTCCGATGCAGGTTCCGTCAAGGCGCTGTATCGCGATATGCATCGTGTTTTTGAGCGGATTCCGGACTGGCAGATCAATATCATTACGTCGAACCGTGATTTCGAATCGGTTTACGGGAAACCGGCGGACCGGAGGCGAAAGCTGTCCAACGGCGGAATGGTCTGCACCATGTATCAGTACAATCCGGAACGCAAATGATCCGAAGACGCCCGATGCGGCGTCTTTTTTGTTTGCCCGCCTCATATGTTGGTCGGGGAGGGTAATTTTATGCGCAGAGTATTTTGTGTTCTCATCACCGTTTTTCTGTTGTTTTCCGTTGTGCCCGCCGTTTCTGCGGAGACGGAACAGGTTTCCTACTGCATCATGCCGAAAAACAGCGATCTCGTGATCGCGGAACAGAACGCCGACGAATGGCGGAACATTGCGGGCGTCACAAAGCTTCCCGCGGTTCTCACATTGTGTCTGGCGTTTGATCAGGGACTCATTGATGAAAACGCCGAGGTGAAGGTAAGCGGCAACGCCGCGTCGATCGACGGACCGTCTGCATATCTCAAAAAGGGCGAAACGATCGGCGCGAAGCAGTTGATCCGCGCCGCCGTCATGATTTCGGCGGGCGATGCGATCCTTGCGCTTGCGGAGCATGCGTTCGGCTCCGAGGATGTTTTTCTGAACAATATCGAGCTGACGATGAAGTCGGCAGGCGTCGATAAACAGCTTCCCGGCTGTCTCGGCACGTTTATGACGTTCTCGTGCAAGGAATTGATCGCGCTCGGCGCGGCGGCGCTTGAGAGCCCGACGTTTCTGAAGTACAGTGCGGAGAAATACGCAGTTCTGGAGCATGCGGACGGACGCAAAACGGAGCTTGCAAGCGCAAACAAACTCCTTTCTACGCTGCCGGGCTGTATCGGACTGTTCACGGGAAGCTCCAAGGCAGACGGGTACTGCGGGATCTTCGCCTGCAAACGCGGCGAAACGACCTATTTGTGCGCCGTGATCGGCGCGGCAAACAGCAAAAACCGGTTCGAGACAGCGGCAAAGCTGTTCGAGGAAGCGTTTGCGAACTATAAATATTACACGATCTGCGATCCAGACGAGCCGGTGATCGAAGCGTATCCGGTGGAGGGCGGCGATATCGAATCGATCGATCTGTATGCACGCGAATCCTGTGCGCTGATACTTAAAAAGAGCGGCGGTGAGCCCCAGAAGCGAACGGACCTGCCGGAGATCCTTGCCGCACCGCTCGATCCGGAACACGCGGTCGGGAGCATTTCATTCTGCGACGCCGACGGAACGGTACTCCTTGAAGCGGCGCTCTATCCCGAAACGGCGGTGAGATCGAACAGCATTTCCGCATTGCTGAAACGTGTATTTGAGAAGTTTCTGAACGGATAAAGAAGCGGGGGAATTGCTCTTGCAAACCCCCGCATTTTCGTTTATAATTAATTCATGATTTTACTCAATCTCGATATGCTCCTTCACGATCCGATGGAATTTCTGAAACTGCTTGCCTGCATGCTTCCCGTCATGCTCATCAGCTTAACGCTGCATGAATGGGGGCATGCGTTTGCCGCACACAAATGCGGCGACGATACCGCCAGAAATCTCGGCCGTATGACGATGAATCCTTTGAAGCATATCGA
>CADAZC010000010.1 GCA_902792295.1 uncultured Eubacteriales bacterium | reverse complement strand
CCTGATGGAGTGGGCGAATCTGGTTTCGGAAGCGCTTCCGAAGGAACGCCTGGACGTCACGATCGAGGGCTCCGGCAGCGAGGCGCGCACCGTGACGATTGAACCGCGCGGGGCACGGTACGGGGAGGTTTTTCATGAAGATTCTTGCGTTTGAAACAACCGATGCGATTGCATCCGTCGCGCTGTATCTGGACGGAGAGGTATTCGAGACCGTGATCGATACGGACAAGCGGCACGCCGAATCCGTGCTGCCCGCGGCGGAGGCGCTGCTTTCCGCGCACGGTTTATCGACTGCCGAAATGGACGCTTTCGCGGCGGACGTCGGCCCCGGGTCGTTTACCGGCGTGCGGATCGGCGTCTGCACGGCAAACGCACTCGGCGCGGCGCACAATAAACCGGTCGTTGCAGTCAATGCGCTGGAATCGCTTGCCTACCCGTATCGCGATCAGACCGTTTGCGCTTTGATCGACGCGCGAAACGGAAACGGCTACGGCGCGGTCTATCGGAACGGACAGACCGTCGTTCCGCCCTGCGCCTGCGTCATGGATGATTTTACGGCAAACTTGCCCGAAAACTGCAGAATGGTCGGAACCGGAACCGCCGATCCGATATTGCCCGCGGCTTCCTGCGTCGCGCGGATTGCCGCCGAAAGGCAGGGGGAGAAGGAGATCGCTCCGCTGTATCTGAAACCCTCGCAGGCGGAACGGATGTGGAAAGCATGATCGTCGTTCGTGCAATGAAAAAAGCCGACGTGAAGGCGGTATACGAGATCGAAGTGCTGTCGTTCCGCACGCCGTGGTCTTACCGTTCGCTGATGGGAGAGCTCAAAAACAGTGTCGCGCACTACACCGTCATGGAAAAGGACGGCGAGGTCATCGGCTACTGCGGCATGTGGGTGCTGTTTGAAGAAGCGCATATCACCAACATCGCGATCCATCCCAAACTGCGCGGACACGGATACGGCAAGCAGCTTCTGCACGCGTCGATGCGCGCCGCAGCGTCGTTCGGCGCGGAAATGATGACGCTCGAGGTTCGAGAGACCAACACGGTCGCGCAGAACATGTACGCCGAAATGGATTTTCTGCAGCAGGGGCGGCGGAAACGATATTATTCGGACACGGGGGAGGACGCGCTTCTTCTGTGGAATCGGAACATGCTTGACACGATCGAAAAAAACGCTTGCTTAAATCAGACGTATCTGTTACAATTTGATTCGTTTTTGAAAGGGGAATAGAGTATGAGTTTATATGAAACTTGGCAGCAGGTCGCGCAGTCGCAGCAGACGCGCGAAGCGTACGACGCATTCTGGGGAACGTATTTCGAGGCGGAGAAGCAGAACTACAAGAAGATTCTTGCAAACCACGACACGGTTTTCGCAGGCAAGCTTGCCGACGTTGCCGCGCAGTTCGACATGGATCCCGTGACGTTCACCGGCTTTTTGGACGGTGCAAATTCGAGCTTTTCCGACGGAGAAAAGGACCTGAACGCATTGACCGAGGAAAGCGAGATCACGCTGAACTTCGACTTTGACCGGCTCTTTATCAACATGCACAACGCGAAGGCGGACTGGCTTTATAACCTTCCGGAATGGGCGGGGGTCCGCACCGAGGAACAGCGCAGAGAGCTGACGAAGCAGTATCGCGCGGAGAAGGTTTTCGTTGCGCCGCCGACGGTCGGACGGAACGATCCGTGCCCCTGCGGCAGCGGCAAAAAGTACAAAAAGTGCTGCGGCAAATAACGAAAAAGTGATTGACAGATTCCGATTCGTCTGTTAAAATATGAATTCGGAACTGCGATGCGTCTGTAGCTCAGCAGGATAGAGCAACGGCCTTCTAAGCCGTAGGTCCCGGGTTCGAATCCCTGCAGGCGCGCCAATGGCGCACCCCCGGGGAACGCCTCGGGGGTGCGAAATCCTTGCGATGAGCGTACGTGGTGGATATAGTTCAGTTGGCTAGAATGCCAGATTGTGGCTCTGGAGGTCGTGGGTTCGAGTCCCACTATCCACCCCATTGCTCGTGAGCCGGGCCGAAAGACCCGGCTCAACAGCAACTTTGGGGTGTAGCCAAGCGGTAAGGCAACGGACTTTGACTCCGTCATTCGTGCGTTCAAATCGCGCCACCCCAGCCATGACCCGTTAGCTCAGTCGGTAGAGCACTTGACTTTTAATCAAGGTGTCCGGGGTTCGAACAAGTCTCTTCGTCCGCACCACATGCAGGTATAGTGTAGCGGTAACACATTAGCCTTCCAAGCTGAGATCACGGGTTCGAGTCCCGTTACCTGCTCCAGGCAAAAAGGCAAGTCGAAAGACTTGCTTTTTGCATATTCCGGATTTAAAAGGAGGAAGACATGTTTCAGCTTCAATCGTATCTGGACCGCCTAGTTTCGGAATGCCGCACCGCATTCGGAGACAGACTTCTGTATGTCGGACTGCAGGGAAGCTATCTGCGCGGCGAAGCCCACGCGGACAGCGATATTGATATCATGCTCGTTCTTGACAGAATGTCGGTCGACGACATGGAGACCTATCGGGACATTTTGAAACGGATCGGATACTATGAAAAGTCCTGCGGCTTCATCTGCGGCGCAGACGAGCTGAAGCGCTGGAATCCGCTGGAGGTCTGTCAGCTTTCGCATACGACAAAAGATATCTTCGGCTGTCTGACCGATCATCTTCCGAGTGCGACGCGCGCCGACGAGATCAATTACGTCAAATACAGTCTGGGCAATCTCTATCACGAATTGTGTCATCGCTATATCCATGCCGACAGAGAAAAGAACCGAGAGAGGTTTCGCAATTCCTGCAAGGGCATATTCTTTCTGCTGCAGAATCTGCATTATCTGGAAAGCGGCACCTTTGCCGTTACAAAAGAGGAACTTCGTTCGCTTGTTTCGGAAGAGGACCGGATCGTGTTTTCGATAACGGATCTTCCGGAGGAGTACAATTTTGATCGCATGTTCCGGCTTGTATTCGATTGGATCCGGAACGCCTTTGTCCGCATCGAGCGGATCAAATGATAACCGACTCAAATAATATATTCTGTTTTTGTGAACCTTTCGATTTTCTTTTGCGACTTGATAAGTGAAGACGTCTTAAGAACAATGGAAAAGAGGTGAGAACATGATCGATTTTGAAGCGCTCGTTTCAGGCGTGATGCAGCCGCTGGAACGCTTTGTGAAATTCCGTGTCGGAAATCTTTCGGATGCGGAGGACATTCTGCAGGAGGTCCTGACGGCGGCGTATCGCGGCGCGGAAACGCTCTCCGATGAAGTCATGTTCAAGCCGTGGATCCTCGGCATTGCGCGGAACAAATGCAACGACTATTTCCGCGCAAAGGCAAAGCGCATGGAGCTCCCGCTGGAATCGCTTGACGAGACGGCGCTGACGACCGGCATCCACGGCGTTACGACGCGGACGGTCGTGCATGAAACGCTCGATCGCCTCGGCGATACCGACAAGCAGATCCTGTATCTCAGCTACTTCAAAGATCTGCCGCAATCGGAGATCGCAAGCCGTCTCGGCATTCCGGTCGGTACGGTCAAAAGCCGTCTCCACCACGCAAAACAGCAGTTCAGGGAACTGTATCCCGAAAAACCGAAAGGAGAAACCGTTATGAAGAACGAACGTAAGTTTATGCCGGAGTATATGCCGGATTATCAGATCAAAGAAACCGAAGGCGCACCGTTCGCGGTCTGCTGGGAGGAGATCATGGGCTGGTTCATCGTGCCGAGGCTCGGCGAGAAGCTCAGCTGGGCGATGTACGATTTTCCGAAGCGCAAACGTACCGAGCAGTGCGATCTGGAGGTCATGGGCAGAGCGGAAGTCCATGGAATCGAGGGCGTTGAGATCGAAACGGTCGAATACGATCCGATGGACTGCAACAGGATCGACGGCGCTGACGTCGCAAAGCGCCGGTTCGTCGCGCAGCTTACCGACACGCACTGCAGGTATCTTGCGGAAAGCCACGTTGAGGACGGCGTCAAAAAACTCTTTACCTTCCTTGACGGCGACGAATTTCTGCAAAGCTGGGGCTTCGGCAAGGACAACTGCGGCAATGAAACGCATATTGCGCCGAAAGGACTCATCCGAAAGGACGGGAACGTCGTTATGACAGCGAAACGACCGTTTATGCTCGACGTTGTCGGACGGTATGCGGTGCAGATCAACGGAAAAACCTATGACACCGTCTGCGTGATCGATGCGGGCGCGTATGAGGAAGGCGTTGTGACGGAGCAGTATCTGGACCGCAACGGCAGGACGGTGCTTTGGAGGCGGTTCAACCGCAACGACTGGATGCAGGAAAGCTACAAGCGTCCTTGGACCGAGCTGCTGCCCGAAAACGAACGAATGACAGTCGACGGTGAAACGTACGTCCACTGGTACGACTGCATCAGCGATTATATCCTTTGATAAAAAAGAATCCGGCAGAACGCCGGATTCTTTATTCTTCTGTTTTGAAAACGCCTTCCGAAACGGTGAGATGCACCTCGCCGTCTTTCGTTTGCAGGATCACCGGATCGTAGAAGCCGATTGCCGCAAGCGTTTCGGCGTCCGCCGGATTCTTCTCGGAATCGCAGATGATCACATACGAAGGCATGGCGGCCGTCATCAGCGCGAACGTGTTTTCATCATATACGCCGTGATGCGGCAGCTTCAGCACGTCGCAGGTCAGGTTTCGCGTGCCGAAGATCAGTTTTTCAAGCTCTTTGCCGACGGCGTCGCCCATAAACAGATACGATTTTCCCTCGTAAACGATCTTTGCGATCAGCGACTGTTCGTTGTCGCTCTTGCCGTCGAACGGGACGGGGGAGGTCCAGATCGTCAATTCCAGATCACCGTAGGTCAGCGGCAAATCCTTCGTCAGATAACAGACTTCCGCGTCGGTCTGTTTGAGCGCCGCGGCAAGCTGCGTGTACTGCTTGGACTCCTTGTCGTAGGACGGCAGCACGATCCGGTCGATCGCAATCGTCTCGATGATCGTATCCGCACCGCCGATATGGTCTTTGTCGAAATGCGTGAGAATCAGAAGATCGAGCTTTTCGACGCCGAGTTCGCCGAGCCGCTTCACAAGCTTTTCACCGTCGCCGTTTTCGCCGGTATCGATCATGATCGCCGCGTCTTTTGTGCGCACCAGAAGAGCGTCCGCTTTTCCGACCGAAAAAGCAAAGACTTCAAGCTTCTTTGTGTCCTCCGATTCGGTCGGATCGTAGGCGCATCCGAGCAGGAGAATCAGAGCGAGCAGTATCGGGATCCATCGTTTCATGGCGCTATTATATCCGAAATCGATTCTGTTGACAAGAGCCGGATCATTATTTTCCTCAAGGGTTATTTCGCTTCCGGATGAGCGGAACACATGGTCGAAAAAAGGACTTGTTCCCGCAAGTCCTTTTCTGGTGGAGCTTAGGGGATTCGAACCCCTGATCTCTACACTGCCAGTGTAGCGCGATAGCCAACTTCGCTAAAGCCCCAAGCAAGGTGTATTATACGGCATCGTCTGCAAAAAGGCAAGCTTTTTTTCACAGGAAGGTGTTATTTTTATAAACAAAGCAAAAAACTTCTTCACGACGGGCAAAAGTGTGTTATACTGTCAGCATGGAAAAGAAGACAATAAAACGTGCACATATTGGGAGAGATTCTCTTTTCACGCGAAACAAGGGTCAGAAGCCCTTTGCTTTGGATATTCTGTTTTTATCGCTGAAGCTTCTGCTTGTCGCCGTACTGATCGTCGGTATGGCCGGCGTCGGGCTGGGGTACGGCGTATTGAAAGCATACATCGACACCGCGCCGGTGTTCGATATCGCGCAGCTTACCAAAAGCGACCGCACGTCCTACCTGTATGACATGAACGGGAACGAACTGATGTCCATTTCCGCCATCGAATACCGCGACTGGGTAGACCTCGAGGATATTCCCGAGATGCTTCGGAACGCCTTTATTTCCGTTGAGGATGTGCGCTTCTATAAGCACAGCGGCGTCGACTTCAAGCGCCTTTTTTCCGCCGCGCTCGAAATCCTCGGCAACAGCAATTCCTCCGGCGGAAGCACCATCACGCAGCAGCTGATCAAAAACAAAGTCCTCGGCGCCGAACGCACCTATAAGCGCAAGATTCAGGAAGCATTCCTTGCCCTGCAGTGCGAAAAAGTCATGGAGAAGGACGACATCCTCGAGGCGTATCTGAACGATATCTACCTCGGCGGATCGAACTACGGCGTCAAAACTGCGGCAAGAGACTATTTCAGCAAGGAACTGAACGAACTCAGCATCCGCGAGTGCGCATTGATCGCGGGACTTACGCAGAATCCGTATCGGTATAATCCGCGTCTGAACTACTATTGGGAAATCTACGGCAGAGACCCTGACGCATACGAGAAGTACACCGTCGCGAGGACGAACACGGTGCTTTCCCGCATGTATGAGAACGACAAGATCACACGCGAGCAGTACCTTTCCGCGCTGAACGAAACGCTCACGATCAATCCGTATTCCGAGAACTCGCGGATGTACGACTACGCGTATTTTGTGGAATACTGCATCGACGACGTTCTGACGCATTGGATGGAGCAGGACCACGTCGTCAACAACGCGCAGAACCGCGCAATTTATGAAAACCGGTTGAGAACCGGCGGGTACCGGATCTACACGACGCTCGATCCCAATGTGCAGGAGACGGTGCAGAGCGAGATCACGAATTGGGACGGCTATCCGCAGCTTGCCGACATGAGCCAGAACGTGATCACGGAGGTCATTTCGGACAGCATCACGATCGAAACGATTGAGCCGCAGGCGGCGGCTGTCGTCATCGATCAATATACCGGCGAGATCCGCGCGATCATCGGCGGCAGAACCGAACCCTTGATTCGCAAGGGCCTGAACCGTGCAACGCAGAGCTATGTGGAGGTCGGCTCGGCAATCAAACCGCTGAGCATCTACGGCGCGGCGCTCGACAACGGCGCGTCGCCCGCAACGATCGTCGCCAACACGACCGGCAGAATTGACGGCTGGGGCGGCGATAAGGGCTATCCGGAAGGCGGTCTGACGAAAAAACATGTAGGTCCCGTTACGCTTCGGTACGGGTTGAAGCATTCATTGAACGTCGTCGCCGCAAGACTGTTGTTCTCGAAATATGTCGGGATCGAACAGGCCATCGATTACATGAAGCGCCTCGGCATCCCGGAATCGCAGCTGAATCCGGACGGTCCGGGCCTTGCGCTCGGCACAAGCGGCATCACGCCGCTGCAGATGTGCGCCGCCTATGCAGCCATTGCAAACAACGGCTACTATGTCAAACCGCTTTCGTTTACGAAGGTTACCGACAATGCCGGGAACGTTGTTCTGAACGCGAACATCATTCGCGGATCGCAGCAGAAAGTGTATTCCGACGCGTCGACGCCGTATTTCCTGATTGATATGTTGAAGGAAGCGGTGCAAAGCGGCACGGGAACCAAGGCGCAGATCTCCGGTTACGAAGTCGCAGGCAAAACCGGCACGAATTCCGACTATGCAAGCGTGTTCTTCGCCGGAATCACGTGCAAGTATACCGCAGTCGTATGGATCGGACACGATTATCCGTCCAATAAGCTTGCAACGGGGTCCAGCGGCGCGTCCTATGCCGCCGTGCTTTGGAACCGGTTTATGACCAAGCTGATGGACGGGGTGGAAAGCAAGCCGATCATCAACGAAAACGAAGCGACTCTGGGACTTGTGCAAAGGACGGTCTGCCCGATCTCCGGAAAGCTCGCAACGGACGCCTGCGTACACTATCGGAATTCGAGGGAAGCATTCAACAAGTACAAGTCCGTTACGGACTGGTTCAGCTATTCCAATGTTCCCACCGAGCCCTGCGATATGCACCTCACGCTGTCCATCTGCAAGCAGTCCGGGGCGATCGCCGGTCCCAAATGCAATCCGGATGATGTTGAACAGCGTACGTTCGTTCTGCTTCGACCGGGAAATCAGTTCTATGATCTGGAAGACAGCGTTCTGAACCAGCTGTTCGAAGATACATGGGTACGCACCGACCGCAGCACCTCGCAGTTTGTCGTGGAGTTCCCGGTCTGCACCATCGATTCTTCGCTGGATGCATTGAAGGAAAAAGGCGATGCCCTGATCCAATCGACAGAGAAACTGCTTTCGGAGGAAGGACGCGTTTCGGAAGAAGAGACGGCATATCTGAAGTCGCTGATCGAAGCGATGCAGAAAGCAGCGGATTCGGAGGAATACCGCAAAGCATACGAAGCGCTTTTGCAGGAATACAACCGCCTGATCGCGGAAGGATAACCGCGATTATGTGCTGAATGTGAAACTGCTGCGAACAGTTGTGAACTGCGCTTGTCGAAAAAGGCCGACGAATGTTATAATGTATTCAATCATCGGGAGGTAACAGTTTATGGCAATCAAGATTCTGATTTGTGATGACGAGCCGGTCGTACACGAATCCCTGCGCCTTTATTTCGAAGCGGAAGGGTATGAAGTAATAGATGCATATGACGGGGAAGAGGGCCTGCAAAAAGCGGACAGCTCGGTTTCCCTTTTGATTCTTGATATCATGATGCCCAAGAAATCCGGTATCGACGTATGCCGCGAGATCCGCAAATCGTCCACGCTTCCGATCGTGATGCTGACGGCAAAAGGCGAGGAGATCGACCGGATTCTCGGGCTTGAGCTCGGTGCGGATGACTATATCGTTAAGCCGTTCAGCCCGCGCGAGGTCGTTGCGCGCGTCAAGGCGATCCTTCGCCGTGTGGAGGCAAAGGCGCAGTCCGCCGATCCGAATATTCTCAACTACAACGGTCTGACGATTGATCTGAACAGCTACACGGTCACGCTTCGCGGCGAACATGTCATCTGCACGCCGAAGGAGATCGAGATTCTTTATATGCTTGCCTCCAATCCGGGACAGGTCTTTACGCGTGACACGCTTTTGTCGCGTGTATGGGGCTATGACTTTGCCGGCGAAACGCGCACGGTCGATACGCATATCAAGCGTCTGCGTGCGAAACTCGATTCCGAGGGGCTCGGCTGGAGCATCAAAACGATTTACGGCGTCGGATATAAGTTTGAACTCGAAAACGCATAACGGCTTATGAAACGAAGGGGAGAGGTCTTTCGCAGAGCTTTTTTGATCTGCATGGTTCTGCTGATTACGTGCAACGCGGTTTTGGTGCTCGCCTACACGTACTTCGGCAAAAGGACCTATGTGGAGCTTGAACGCAAATCTTTGAATCAGACGGCGGACAGTCTGCAGAGTCTGTTCTCTTTTCCGAACGATCAGGAACTTCCGAAGACGTCTTTACAGGGATATCTTGACGTGATTTCCACATCGAAAGAGGTATCCTATGTTCTTGTTCTGCCCGGGATCGGGGAAAGCGTTTATACGAATATGGACGTTCTGCCGACGGACGAGCATCTGCGTACGCTGTTCGACCGGCTTTCAAACGGAGAATCGGTTGAGCTTGACGATTTTGAGATATCCGAAAAGCGCAGCGCGATCTGTGTGGGCAGACCGCTGTATGTAAACAAGACCACCTATATCGGCAGCTTTATTCTTATCAAAGAAATCAACCAAATCAATCATGCGTTTGCGCGGCTGTCCCGCTCGCTGTGGCTCGTATCGCTGCTTTTGCTTCCGCTGCTGATTCTGACGTCCTATTTTGCCGTCAATCAGATGCTGCATCCGATCACCGAGATGACGAAGGTTGCAAAGCAGCTGTCGAAGGGAAATTACGACGTGCGCGCAAAGGACGATTATCCCGGCGAGCTCGGTTTGTTTGCGCGAACGCTCAACAACATGAGCCGTGCGCTTTCCACGACCATTCATCAGCTCGAAAACGAAAAGCGCCAGCTCGGGTATATCCTTTCAAGCTTCAGCGACGGCGTTGCCGCGATCAACAGCCAGGGCGAGCTGACGCATTACAATCCCGCGTTGATGAAGATGTTCGGCACGGTCGACGTGCATTCCACGATGGACCTCGTTCCGGATCGTTCGATCTGGGAAGCATTTGAGGGTGTCGTCGATTCCCAGGAGCCGCGGATGTTCCACTACAATCTTCCGGGCGACCGCGTTCTCTGGATCTCGGTTGTGCCGGTCCTGTCCGATTCGGAGGGCTGCGTCGGTGCGGTCGGTCTCTTTAAGGACGCCACCGAGATTGAAAAACTGGAACGCATGCGCAATGAATACGTTGCAAACATCAGCCACGAGCTGAGAACGCCGCTGACCTCGCTGCGCGGACTGCTCGAGCCGCTTGCCGACGGAATGGTAAAGGACCCGGAGAAGCAGAAGCAGTATTACTCGATCATGCTTCATGAGGTCGAACGTCTTTCCAGATTGATTACCGACATGCTGCAGCTGTCCAGACTGCAGGCGGGGACGGAAGCGATGGAAATGACGATGTTCGACGTAAACGAACTTTTGGAGGAGGTCTCGCAAAGTTTTCAGACCGAAGCGAAGAAGCGGAATATCCGGATCGAGTTGGAAACCGCGGAAACGCTTTCGCCCGTTTTGAGCGACCGCGACCGCATCGAACAGGTGCTTGTCATTTTGATCGACAACGCGCTGCGCTATGCGAAGAGCAGGATCTGCCTGCGCGCCTCTGAAAACGTCCATGAGGTCGTGATAGACGTCTGGGACGACGGAATCGGCATCTCGAAGGAGAACCTTTCCCGCGTGTTTGAGCGGTTCTATAAGGTCGACAAGTCCCGGAAAGACGGCGGAACGGGGCTCGGACTTTCGATCGCCAAAAAGATCATGGACCAGCTTGAGGAGCAGATCGAAGTCGACAGCAAGGAAGGGGAGTGGACTTGCTTCCGCTTCACGCTGAAGAAATACGTCAGCAATGCGATTCCGCTGTCGTCCGTACCGGATATCATCGTCTCGCCGGAGGACCAAAAACCGAACGCATAAACGGAAGAGCATATATTCAAACCTCTTTGCGTATGTATTGATATCAGCGCAAGGAGGTTTTTATATGGAACACAGACGTTACGGCAGCCCAAATAAACAGCGTGAGAGGAGCGGGGGAATCGGCACCGCGCTTTTCATCATATTATCCGTTGCTTTGGTTGCCGGGATCATCGTTTTTTCACCGATCGGAGACCGACTGATCGGAAAACCGGCCGCGGAAGCCCTTTCCTGTCAATCGAAAAACGGAGCGGATGAGAAGATCGTTTCTGCCTTGAAGAATCAGGACGGTCAGACGGCGTCGCCGCAGCCGAGTCCGAGCGAAAAGGTCCGTAAGGAACTCAATGTGGAGGAAACCCCGTTTTATATTCTGCAAATGGGCGCGTTTCTCGCGGAAGAAGACGCCGTGCAGCATGCCGACGAGATTCAGCGCCTCGGAGCAGGCGGAACCGTATTTAAGGACGGTTCCGTATACAGAGTGTTTGCCGCTGCGTATACGAATGAGGAAAGTCTCATGAAGGTACATGCACAGGTTCGAAACGACGGATTTGAGGCAAGTCCGTATATCACAGAGAAGAAACTGCTGAAAATCACACTTGACGGCGACAGCGGTGCAGCGGACATCATTGAGAAATCCATACAGCTGCTTGATAAAGTCCCGACCGATCTGTCCGGACTGTGCATCGCATTTGATAAAGGAGAACACAGCTTGCAGGAAACCTGCCGTGAACTGGAAACGCTCGAAAAGAATTGCGAAGCGCGTCTCAAGGAGATCCAGACGATCCGCTCGGCAACTGTAATGCCGATTCTGGAATTATTGACGGATTATCAGCAAAAAATCTCGACTTTTCTCAAGGAACATGATACCATAGAAGAAAAGATGATGTCGGGAGCGCTGAAACGCCTGCAACTGTCGGTCATCACAGATTATATATTATTTTTTGATCAGGAATAGGAGATCATGGATCGGGTTACAATCTATACGGACGGCGCGTGTTCGCACAATCCGGGTCCCGGCGGCTGGGGCTGCGTGCTGATATTCGGCGCGCATCGCAAAGAAGCCAGCGGAAGCGACCAAAGCACGACCAACAACCGAATGGAATTGACGGCGGCGATTGAGGCGCTGCGAATGCTCAGGAGAAGCTGCTGCGTGGATCTGTATACGGACAGCGCATATCTGTGCAACGCGTTCGAAAAGGGCTGGCTGAGAAACTGGCGTGCAAACGGCTGGAAAACCGCCAACAAACACGAAGTCGAAAACCGGGATTTATGGGAACAGCTCGACATGCTTTGCACGACGCACGTTGTAACTTTTCATAAAGTCAAAGGTCACGCAGACAATGAAGAAAACAATCGCTGCGATAAACTTGCGCGAAACGCGATCAAAGAATTGCTGATGATTCAGCAGGAAGACGAAACGAAGCTCTGAACGCAGATTCAGAGCTTTTTGCTAAAAAAGAGGTTTTCAGGGCAAATTCATGTTATTTTTGTAAACAACTATTCGTTAAACTTGTCTTTAACGAATAGTTGTGTTAAAATAACATTACAGTCAAACCCATCCTTTCCTGCTCGGAGGTCGATTTTATGAGCGACTATCAGATGCAAAAAAAACTGGATTATACGGATCGGTTCCGAAAAATCCTTTCGGAGCTTCCGGATTTCTGCGCCGTTTATTTTCGCGCCGTCGAACCGACGACGTCCGTTCTGACGCGTTACGGTTATGCCGTCGATCTTCGGACGTTTTTCAAGTTCCTGACGTCCGGACAGATCGATCGGTTCGCGGATAAAACGGTCAGACAGCTGACCTTAAAGGATATGGAGCTCCTCTCCTCCCTCGACATCGAGCTCTACCTCGAATATATCTCATTATACCGGGATCAGAATGCCGACGGGACCAAGATCGTCGAAAACAACGAGCGCGCGAAATCCCGCAAATTATCCGCAATCCGTGCGTTATTTAAGTTTTTATATAAAAAATCGATGATTCAGACAAACTGTGCCGCTCTGGTCGATACGCCGAAACTGCACGAAAAAGCGATTATCCGTCTGGAAGCAAATGAGGTTGCCGATCTTTTGGATACCGCCGAGCAAGGCAGCGGCATGACGAGCGCACAGCGCAGATTTCACGATACGACAAAGCTTCGCGACGTGGCGATCCTTTCCCTCTTTCTCGGAACCGGCATCCGAATTTCCGAACTGGTCGGGATCGATGTAAACGACATCGATTTTTCGAGAAACGAGTTTGTCGTGACGCGAAAAGGCGGCAACCAGATGACGCTGGCGTTCGGACCGGAGGTTGCCCAAGCGCTCGCGGACTATCTTGAGGAACGGATGCAGATTATCCCTCTTTCCGGTCACGAAAACGCCTTCTTCCTCTCCCTGCAGCGAAAACGAATTACGCCGCGCGCCGTGGAAAACCTTGTCAAAAAGTACGCGCAGATCGCGACGCCGCTCAAAAAGATCACACCGCATAAGCTGCGCAGCACATACGGAACGATGCTGTATCAGGAAAGCGGCGATATCTATCTCGTCGCCGATGTGCTCGGGCACAAGGACGTCAACACGACGCGCAAGCACTATGCGGCGATGACCGAAGAAAAGAGCCGGCTTGCCGCAAAATACATCAAGCTTCGCGAAGATGAGCCGGTTTCCGGCGTCGATACGCCGCTTTCATCCGACGAATAATCCTTTTTTGCGAACATTTGTTTGCATTTCATAAGCACGTGTGTTATGATATGCAAAGAAGGTGATTTGGTGAAAAAGGTTAATAACGCAAAGGAAAAGATCTATCGGTTTATCCTTTCCATGCAGGAAAAAAACGGATATCCGCCGACGGTTCGCGAGATTTGCGACGGCGTCGGTCTCTCCTCTCCCGCCTCCGTCCATCGGTATCTTCGGATTCTGGAGGACGAAGGATCATTGTTTGTCGACCCCAATAAAAAACGAACGTACTCTGTTCCGTCGAGGGAAAAGAATCATGTCGACCCGCTTCCCCTGCTCGGAAAAGTCGCCGCAGGCATTCCGATCATGGCGGAAGAAAACCGAGAGGATGCGTTCTCCGTTCCGGCGATGCTTCTTCACGGCGTGCGGAACGATGCGTTTATGCTGCGTGTCGACGGAGAGAGCATGAAAAACGCCGCAATCTGCAGCGGGGATATCATCATCGTCGAGACAGGCGTGAAACCGACTGACGGCGATATTGTCGTTGCCCGTGTCGATGGCGAGGAAGTCACTGTGAAACGGTTTTTCCAAAAAGGAAAGGAGATCGAGCTTCGTCCCGAAAACGAAGCCTTCTCTCCCCTGTTTTGTGCTTCCGATCGCGTCGAGATCCTCGGCTGCGTGACCGGATTAATGCGCAGCTATTAAAGCGTTTAACACGCTCTTCGCGGCAAGGACCGCGTGCTCGTAGGTCAGCGCGCCCTGCATATATGCCGTATACGGCGCACGGATCGGACCGTCCGCGGAAAGCTCCGTTGTCGCGCCCTGCACGAATGTTCCCGCCGCCATAATGACCGGATCCGTATAGCCCGGCATGTCCCACGGCTCGGGAACGACGAAGCTGTCAATCGGCGCAGCCGCCTGCACCGCCTGCATGAAAGCGATCATCTCCTCCTTGGTGTCGAACATCACGGACTGAATGATATCGCTTCGCGCATTGTCGACGCCCGGCAGCGTTTTAAGCCCGAGCGATTCAAACAGCGCCGAAAAAAGGATCGCGCTTTTCAGACATTGCGCAACGACGTGCGGCGCCATAAACAGCCCCTGATAAAACGGACGATAGGAAGCGGCATAGGAGCCGATTTCCTTTCCGCAGCCCGGGACCGTCTGCCGGTACGAAACCGCTTCGATCAGATCTTTTCTTCCTGCAATGTACCCGCCTGTCGGCGCAATGCCGCCGCCGCAGTTTTTGATCAGACTTCCGGCGATGAGGTCTGCCCCGACCGCCGTCGGTTCGATCTCCTCCGTGAACTCTCCGTAGCAGTTATCGACGAAAACGATCACGTCGCTTCGGATCGAGCGGACGAAAGCGATGGTCTCACCGATTTGTTTGACGGTCATCGCGGTTCGCCATGCGTATCCTCTTGAACGCTGCAGATAGACCATCCTGATCGTCGCGTCTTTTTTCAGTTCCTCCCCCGCCTTTTCGAAATCAATGTGATCGTTGCAAAGCGGGATTGCATGAAACCGGATCGAAAACCGTGACAGCGCGTTCGGGATATCTCCGTTCAGACCGACTGCGCTTTCCAGCGTGTCATAAGGCGTTCCGGTCAGAGACAGTACCGTATCGTTCGGTTCCAAGACGCCCGAAAGCGCAAGAAAGATCGCATGCGTTCCGTTCGCGATCTGCGGGCGGACGAGAGCGGATTCCGCCGTCAGCGCATCCGCAAAAACTTCGTCGAGGGCATCCCTGCCGACGTCGTCATATCCGTACCCTTCCGTCGGCGCAAAATGCCGCGCAGAGATGCGATGGGCTTGAAACGCCTTGAGAACGCGTTCCTGACAGACCAGGGCGTTTTTATCGACGCGAAGAAACGCGTTTGCCGCGCGCTTCTCTGCCGTTTCGATCATTTCATTGATTTTCATTGATTGTCTCCGTAATATTCTGAACTGTTATCTCAGTCGGCTGCTCGGTCGGATCAAACCATACCGTGCTTTGATCGCGCTTGAACCATGTGATCTGCCGCTTGGCAAAATGCCGCGTGTCGAGCTTGATCTGTTCGACCGCAGCGCCGAGCGAGGCGGATCCGGTATAGACGTCGAAGAGCTGCGCATATCCGATCGATTGCAGGGCTCGGCAGTTATCCGGCGTTAGACCGCGATCGAAGAACGAAAACGCTTCTTCCTTCAACCCGTCTGCCATCATCCGGTCCACGCGGCGGTCGATGCGCGCATACAGTTTTTGCCGGTCCGTATTCAGTCCGATCCGTATGGAACGGTACGTATCGTCGCCTTGCTGAACGGAGGAAAAATCGCGGTTCAGCACGGAAAACGGCTGCCCCGAAACCCGAAAAACCTCAAGCGCGCGTACGACGCGCTTTTTATCGTTCGGATGCAGACGCTGCGCCGTAACCGGATCTGCGCTTCTGAGCACGGCAAAAACGGCCTCTGGGCATGCGTCATATTCTTTCTCGATTGCCGCACGGATGGTCGAATCTGACGGCGCTGAGAAGCGCATATCGGAGAATACGGCGTCCACATACAACCCGCTTCCACCGACAACGATCGGGAGCTTATTTCGACGCAGAATGTCGTCGATCGCTTCTCGTGCGAGTGCGCGGAAGGAAGAAACGGTAAAGCTGTCGTCCGTTACATCGACGCAGTCGATCAGATGATGCGGAACCCCCTCCCGTTCCGCTTCCGTCGGTTTTGCGGAACCGATGTCAAGTCCGCGATATACCGCAACCGCATCCGCGGAAACGATCTCGCCGCCGAGCTTTTTTGCAAGCGCAACGGACAGAGCGGTCTTTCCGCATGCGGTCGGTCCGACAATGCACAAAACGTTCGGGCGGGCGCTCATACGATCCTGCGGAACATTTTTTCAAGCTCCGTTTCGGAGATCCGAACAACGACGGGACGTCCGTGCGGACAGGTCAGCGGGATCTCCCCTTTCATGAACTGCGCGATCAGCGCGGAGATTTCTTCGCGCGAAACCGGCTCGCCGCCTTTGATTGCGTGTTTGCATGCCGACTGCATCATGCGTTCTCTCACCAGCTCGTTTTTCACGTCCTTCCCGTATTCGCTCAGGATCGAAAGAACGGCGTGCAGATACGCTTCGTTCAGCATCTGTCCGTTCAATACGGGCACTTCAGACAGGGTCAGCGCTGTCGCACCGGACCGGGTCAGTCCGAAACCGAGTTCCGTGAACGCGGTCGGATGGGTTTCCCATACGGTGATTTCGGACGGCGTCAGCGTGACTTCTCTGGGTACGAGAAGCTGCTGCGACGAAAGCTCCGTTTTGCGTGAGGAGAGCTCCTCGTAAAGCTTGCGTTCGTGTGCGGCGTGCTGGTCAATGAGAAACATATTCTGTCCGCTTGTTACGATCCAGTAGGTCCGGAACACACAGCCGACGATGTCGATCGGTTCATCCGTAAACAGCGGGGATATGGTCTCTGCTTTCGGGATTTCCGGCGCGCTGTCGGTCCGCACGGTAAAGCTCGGAACGCTGCCCGAGGAGCTTTTCTCGCGGAACGTGTTGTAATTGCCCTCGCGATACGAAGACGGACCGCCTTTCACGGCAAATTCATGGAAGTCCACGCGCGGAACGGAAATCGGCGTATGCGGCGCAAAGGATGCCTCGGGGATCTCCGGCTGTTTCGGAACGACGTGATCGAACGCGGATTCCACGTGTTTTTCACTTGCGCCGAGCGCAAGCTTTGCAGCAGCGGAAACGCCGGTAAAGACACGGTTTTCGTCTGCAAAACGTACCTCTGCCTTGGTCGGATGCACGTTCACATCCACTTCCTGCGGCGCAAGGGAAAGATTCAAAACGAAAAACGGGAATCTTCCGATCATCAGACGCGTGTCGTACGCCTGCGCAACGGCAGCGGAAACCGACGCGGAGCGGATCGAGCGTCCGTTGATAAACAGCGTCTGGAACGTCCGGTTGTTGCGGGAAATCTCGGGAAGCCCCAGATACCCTTCCACCTTCATATAGCCGTTGTCATAGTCCACATTTACAAGCTTCTCCGCAACGGTCGCACCGTAGACGCAGAAAACGGCGTTATAAAGATTGCCGTCGCCGTACGTTTCGTAGACGGTTTTTCCGTCGGCTTCATAGCGGAAGGAGATTTCCGGTCTTGCCAGGATCATCTTTCCGATATAGTCGCCGATATACCCCGCTTCGGTGCGCGCGGACTTCAAAAACTTGAGCCGCGCCGGAACGGAAGCGAACAGTTCCTCAACGACGAATGTCGTTCCGAATACGCAGGGAGAATCCTCTTCGCTGACAACGACGCCGTTGTCGATCAAAAGCTTCGTTCCGACATCCGAATCCGCTTGCCGTGTCGTCATGGTGACGCGTGAAACCGACGCAATGGACGCGAGCGCTTCGCCGCGGAACCCGAGCGTCGTCACGTGCGAAAGGTCCTCCGCCGTCGAGATCTTGCTGGTGGCATGCCGCAAGAAAGCATTTCGACAATCCTCCCGTGCGATGCCGCAGCCGTTGTCGGTTACGGTGATGCTGCGCATGCCGCCGTTTTCAATGCGAACGGTAACGGCGGTTGCGCCGGCGTCGATTGCATTTTCGACAAGCTCCTTTACAACGGAAGCCGGCCGTTCCACAACCTCGCCTGCGGCGATTTGATTGGCAACCTGCGGTTTCAGAACCCGGATGACGGACATGCGTTATTCTCCTTTCAGCGCATCCGTATAGGAATGCAGTTTCATAAACGCCTCGATCGGCGTCATATGATCGAGATCCAGCTTACAAAGATCGTTCAGAATGGATTGCCGCACCTTTGATTCCACTGTCGGCTCCGTATGTGCGGGCTCCTTGGTATCGCGGACCAGAAGATCGGATTGCTCCAGCTCACCGAGGATCTCCTTCGCCCTGCCGATCACGGATTCCGGAAGTCCGGCGAGCTTTGCGACCTGAATACCGAAGCTCTTGTCGGCGGAACCCCTTACGATCTTTCGAAGGAAAAGAACATCGTCGCCGATCTCCTTGACGGTGATGCGGTAGTTTACAACGCCCTCGAGCTTTCCTTCCAGCTCGGTCAGTTCATGGTAATGCGTTGCGAACAGCGTCTTCGCGCCGCAAAGGATCGGGTTCGCAATATGCTCGAGAACCGCCCATGCAATGGACAGACCGTCGAATGTACTTGTTCCGCGTCCGATCTCGTCAAGGATCAGAAGACTGTCCTTCGTGGCGTTGTTGATGATGTTCGCCATCTCGCTCATCTCAACCATAAAGGTGCTTTGACCGGAGGCAAGATCGTCGCTCGCGCCGATACGCGTGAAGATGCGGTCTACAATGCCGATCTCCGCTTCATCTGCCGGCACGAACGAGCCGATGTGCGCCATCAGCGTAATCAGCGCGACCTGACGCATATACGTCGATTTTCCCGCCATATTCGGACCGGTCACAATGAGAAGCCGGTTGTTTTCAAGATCGAGGTTCACGTCGTTCGGAATAAACCCGTTCTTCATGGCCTGTTCCACGATCGGATGCCGTCCGTTGACGATACGGATCACAGGCGTGTCCGCAATCGACGGCATGACGTACCGGTTGGAGACGGCGACGTCGGCAAGCGCACGGAACACATCGAGCCGCGCAAGCAGCGCAGCGTCCTGCTGCAGCCGTTCGGTACAGGCGAGCAGCGATTCGCGCACTTCGCGGAACAGCTCCGCTTCAAGCTCCAGAAGCCGGTCCGTCGCGCCGAGGATCTTGCGTTCAAGCTCTTTGAGCTCCGGCGTGATGTAGCGTTCCGCGTTTGCAAGCGTCTGCTTGCGTTCGTAATAATACGGAACGTTCGGCGTAAAGGATTTCGACACCTCAATGTAATACCCGAAAACGCGGTTATAACCGATCCGAAGCGTTTTGATTCCGGTCGCTTCGCGTTCGCGTGCGACGATCTGATCAAGCATTTCCTGACTGTCGCCGGAGATCGCACGCAGCTCGTCGACTTCCGCATTGTAACCCTTTCGGATCAATCCCCCGTCCTTGATGTTGACAGGCGGATTCGGGTCGATCGCGGCGTCGATCAAGCCGATCACATCATCCATCGGATCGAGATCACGGACGATCGAATCGATCGCTTCCGTCGGGATGCCGCAGAGCAGCATTGTGATCGGCGTGACCTGCCGGAGCGAATTCGTCAGCGCGATGCAGTCGCGTCCGTTGATCGTGCCGTATGCGATCTTACTGGTCAGACGTTCGATGTCATAGACGGAATCAAGGTATTCGCCGAGCATCTTGCGCGTTCGGAGATCGCGGACAAAGGCATCGACTGCCTGCAGACGGTACACGATCTCGTTTTTCGTCTGCAGCGGACAGTCGATCCAGTTGCGCAGAAGCCGGGCGCCCATGCTGGTTTTGGTCGCGTCCAGAAGATACAGGAGCGTGCTCTTTTTGCTTCCGTTGAACTGAAGCGGCTGCGTCAGCTCGAGGTTTCTTCTGGTCGAAGCATCAAGCTGCATAAAGGCGGAACGGTTTAACAGCTTGATCGTATGGATGTGCGAAAGCGCGTTCTTCTGCGTGTCTTCGAGATACGAGAGCAGCGCGCCCGCTGCGCCGACCGCAAGCGTCTTTCCTTCCAGACCGTACCCTTTCAGCGAAGCGACGCCGAAGTGATGCGTCAGACGTTTTTCCGCCTGCTCGGGATGGAATCGCACGTTCGGGAGCTTTTCGAGATAGTAACCGGAACGGATGCGCTTTAAGAGATACTCCTGCTCAAACAGCAGTTCGTTTGCGACAATCTCAGAAGGCGAAAGGCGTGTAAGCTCGTCAAACAGAACTGCCTGCACGTTGTTTCCGTAGACCTCGCATGTATAGAAGATGCCGGTGGAAATATCCGAATAGGCATAGCCGATCCCGTTCGCCGAATAGTTGAGCGCAAAGATATAGTTGTTCTTGGAGCCGTCGAGCATCTTTTCCTCAATGACGGTTCCGGGCGTAATCACGCGCGTAACGGATCGCGTCACGAGTCCTTTTGCGAGTGCGGGGTCCTCCATCTGCTCACAGATGGCGACCTTGTGCCCCAGCGAAATCATTTTGTTGACATACGTATCGACGGCATGATACGGCACGCCGCACATCGGCGCACGCTCGTCAAGACCGCAGTCGCGCCCCGTCAGCGTGAGCTCCAGGATCTTGGAACCCTCGATCGCATCGTCAAAGAACATCTCGTAAAAGTCACCGAGACGATAGAAAAGGAAGCAATCCGGATATTGCTGCTTCACTTCCATATATTGGCGCATCATCGGCGTCAATTCATTCATTTTTCTTCCTCCCGGGAATCGCAGTCTTTATGACAGGTGCTGCAGTTGCAGTCGCACGGCATGGACATGGCTGCCTTTTCGCGAAGCGCGCGATCCAGCGCATCCTTTGCCGCGGCAAACTCGCGATACAACGGGTTGCGTGAAATCTGATCGGACATATATTCGACGTCGTTGGTAAGCCGGATCGCTTCCTGTGCGTCATAATCCGGGTTTTGAAGAAGGTCCATCAGCTGCTTCGTTTCCGTCTGATACGCATCGATCAGTTCCATCAGCGCCTGATCTGCCTTGACCTTTTCACTCAGTTCGAGGTATGTTTTCAATTCATGCATGTATCATTTCTCCCAACAAAGAATTTTTATTCGTTTTCGTCACTTTTACGGTGACGTACCGGTTCAAAAGAATTGGATCGCCCGGGAAATACACCATCTTGAAGTTTGGATATTTGCCGTACAGCATGGTCGCTTCGCCGCGGCAGTCGCAGCCCTCGACCAGAACTTCACCGACATGACCGATGTATTTCTCGTTGTTTTCGACGGTTTTTTCCGCCTGTAAGGTGTTCAGCGCGGAAAGACGCTGTTTTTTGACGGGTTCGGAAATCTGATCCTCCATCCTCGCCGCAACGGTTCCCTGCCGGGGAGAATAAGCAAATGTGAAAGCCGCGGCAAACCCGACTTCTTTCACAAGCGACATCGTATCATTGAACGCCTCCTCCGTCTCTCCCGGAAAACCGACGATGATATCCGTCGTAAACTCGATGTCGGGAACGGCTTCCCGAAGCCGCTGTACGATCGAAAGATAATGCTCGCGCGTGTACCTGCGGTTCATGCGCTTTAAGATCTCGTTGTTGCCCGACTGCACCGGCAGATGCACATGATGGCATACGTTCGGGATCTCCGCAATGGCGCGAATGACGTCGTCGTTCAGGTCCTTCGGATGTGAAGACATGAACCGGATCCGTCTGAGCCCGGGAACGTCCGAAACATATCGCAGCAGATCGGCAAAATGCATGCCCGTCGACCCGTCGTTGCCGTAGGAATTGACGTTCTGTCCGAGCAGCGTGATTTCGCTGATGCCGCTGCTGACCAGCGAAACAATCTCCCGCTTTACATCCTCCGGCCGCCGTGACCGCTCGCGTCCGCGCACATACGGAACGATGCAGTACGAGCAGTAGTTGTCGCAGCCGTACATGATGTTGACGAACGCGCTGCGGAGATTGTCCCGCATTTTCGGAAGTCCTTCCGCGATCGCATCGTCCGCACGGTCGGTTACGGCAATCCGTTCGCCGTTCAGAACGGTCTGAAGCATTGACGGAAACCGGTGCAGAACATTCGTTCCGAATACGAGACTGACGTGCGGGAACCGCTTTAAAAGCTTTTTCGCAACGCCTTCCTGCTGCATCATGCAGCCGCATACGCCGATGATCGTGCTGGGACGGGCGTCTTTCAATTCCTTCAAAGCGCCGATATTGCCCATCAGACGCTTTTCCGCATGATCCCGTACGCAGCAGGTATTGAACAGAATAAAGTCCGCAGACTCCTTGTCCTCCGCCTCCGTATATCCGATTTCACAGAGCCAGCCCTTGATCGTTTCGCTGTCGCGGACATTCATCTGGCAGCCGAACGTTTCCACGAAAAACGTCAATCCGCGCGGTTCGATTTCTTTCGAAAGCGCAAGGGCGATACGTTTTTGCTCGTCAAGCTCGTTCTGTGAAATGAATTGGTTCGTTTTCATTCAACATAATCTCCATAAATTTTCATTTTATTATACTACAATCCGGTTCATCATTCAAGGATGATTTCATTCCGCGGTTACAGATTTTTCCGTTCATATTTCTTCGAACTTTGCAGAAATTAAGGGTAACAAATCCGACAAGGAGGTGAAATACATGGCACGAAACAGCAACACGGTTCCCGAGTCCAAGAGCAAGCTGCAGTCGTTTAAGAGCGAAGTCGCTTCCTCTCTGAATATCGACCTGAAGCAGGGTTACAACGGCGATCTGACTTCCCGCGAAGCGGGCAGCATCGGCGGTGAAATGGTTAAGCGCATGATCGCTTATGCCGAGAAGAACCTTCACTAAAAGAAAGGAGTAAAACAACATGAGCAGAAACGGTGCTTTGGTTCCCGAAAGCAAGCAGTCGCTTCAGAACTTCAAGTATGAAGTCGCGAATTCTCTCAATGTGGATCTGAAACAGGGCTATAACGGCGATCTGACCTCGCGCGAAGCGGGTTCCGTCGGCGGCGAAATGGTCAAGCGTATGATTGCATACGCCCAGAACAACATGAACGGATCCTCGTCCATGATGAGATAAACAAAAAAACAACGTGAAGATAAAATCGCCGCAATCACGGCGATTTTATCAGTTGTATGTAATTTCTTTCAGCTGCCGGTATCGGTTGTTCGCTTCCTGCAGAAGCGCATTGTGCTGTACGGTCGGGAGCGAAAACACCTCGTTTGCAGCGGCGGATGCAAGTTCGATGATCTCCGCCGTAGTACCTGCGGGAATACCGAGCCCTTCCCCGTCTCCGCTTTGCCGCACGCCGAAGAGATCTCCGCTTCCGCGCATTTCAAGGTCCGTCTGCGCGATCTTAAATCCGTCCGTGCTCTCCAGCATCGCTTCAATGCGCTGCCGGGACAGGTCGCCGGGCTTCTTTGCGAGCAGGTAGCAATGCGACTGCTTTTCACCGCGTCCGACGCGTCCCCGAAGCTGATGCAGCGTTGCAAGCCCAAAGTGATCGGCGCCTTCGATCACCATCGACGTTGCTTCCGGCACGTCCACGCCGACTTCAACGACCGTTGTGGAGATCAGAACGGAGATTTGCCCGTCGCGGAACGCCTCCATCGTTGCGCGCTTTTCCTGATCCTTCATTTGTCCGTGCAGAATCCCGATGCTGCATTCGGGGATCAGCGCTTTGATCTCGGCATACAATTCTTCCAGAGACAGACCTTCATATCCCTCGGTCGGTTCGATCAGCGGACAAACGACATAAGCTCGTTCGCTTTTTTCCGCGCCGGCGGCAAGATGCCGGTACAGATCACGGCGCTTGTCCTGCGGGACATAGTGTGTCTTGACCGGCTTTCTGCCGGGCGGCATCATATCGATCAGGGACAGATCGAGATCGGCATAGATCAGCAGCGCAAGCGTCCGCGGGATCGGCGTCGCCGACATGACGAGAACGTCCGGGCGGATTCCCTTTGATTCGATCTTTGCGCGCTGCATCACGCCGAAGCGGTGCTGCTCGTCCGTCACGACAAGTCCGAGATCGGCGAAATGAACGGCGTCGGTCAAGAGCGCGTGCGTGCCGACGATCACGTTGTGCTTGCCGGTTTCGATTTCCCGCAAAAGCGCTTCTTTCTCTTTTTTCGACATGCCGCCGACGTACAGGCAAATATCCGGGAAACGCTTTTTCAGCGTGTTGTAATGCTGTTCGGCAAGCAGCTCCGTCGGTGCGAGCAATACGCCCTGCTTATGATTCGAAACGGCAATTTCCAGCGCAAATTCGGCGACAAGCGTTTTTCCGCTTCCCACGTCGCCCTGGATCAGGCGGTTCATCGACCGATCCGAGCCCATATCCGCCGCGACTTCGCGCATGGCACGCAGCTGCGCTTCGGTCGGCGTAAACGGTGCGGAACGGAGGAAATCGGATAGGACGCCTTCTGTGTAAAAACGAAAGCCGTTCCTGCGGTTTTTTTCGTCTTTTATGGAACGGATCGCCGCAAAATACAGGAACGATTCTTCAAAGGACAGACGTCGCTTCGCCCTGTATAGGGAATCGGACGAGGTCGGGAAATGAATCTCGCGCAGCGCGTCCCGATACGCCATCAGACGATAGCGGTCAAGCCATTCGGGCGGAAGAATATCGGCGGGGACGCTTTGGTCCAACACCGTTTCGATCGCTTCGTGAATGACCGTCTGCGGCAACCCTTTGATCGACGGATAGATAGGCGTGATTCCTCCGCCCGACCGGTTTACCTGCGGGTTATAGATGACCGTTCCGCGCTTTCTGGAAACGAGCCCGTTGACAAACAGCGTTTCCCCTGCGTGAAACTGATTCAGCCGGTACGGCTGGTTCATCCAGCGCAGCGTGACTTTGCCGGTCGGATCGGCTACCCGAAGCGATACAATGTATTTCCCCTTAAAATAGAATACCGTCGGGTCCGCCTGCACCAAAACACGCAAGGAAACACGCTCTCCGTCGTTTGCACGTTTGATTTCTGTTATCTGCGAATAATCGAGATACTCGCGCGGATAGAAGTGCAAAAGATCTTCGGGCGTGCGGATATGCAGTTCGGAAAACAGCGCAAGCCGTTTCGGTCCTATGCCTTTCAGGTCAGAAAGCTCCATACAGAAAAAGCCGCCTTTCGGCGGCTCGGATCCGTCATTCAACGGAAAGGTAATAGTAGTATAGCGGTTGAGCGCCTCTTGCAACGATGAATTCCGCTTCCTCGTACTGCTCCTGCAGACGCTCGGAAAGCGCGATTGCGTCTTCTTCCTCCACGGCGTCGCCGTAATAGAGATTCACGATCGGATCGTCAATGTCGCGTTTTTCGATCATGAGACCGATCACCTTCTCCACCGTTTCATTGACGGAGGACGAGACGGCTGCGATATCGTTGTCGATGATGCCGATGATGTCGCCCTCTTTGATTTCGTTGCCGTTGTAATGCGTTTCGCGGATCGCATACGTGACCGCGCCGGAAACGATCTCATTGACGGCGTCCTGCATATTCTCGCGGTTTTCATCGAGAGAAAGGTCCGGATTGAACGCCATCGCAGCAGCGATGCCCTGCGGGATCGTCTTTGTCGGGAGGACGATCACGTTGCACGAACACAGATTCTGCGCCTGCTGTGCGGCAAGAATGATGTTCGAGTTGTTCGGAAGAACAAAGACGTTTCTTGCGTTGCACTGACCGACGGCGTTGACGATGGTGTCGATGCTCGGGTTCATGGTCTGTCCGCCCGAAATGATGCGGTCGACCGAGAAGTTGCGGAAGATATCGTCGATGCCTTCGCCCGCGCTGACGGCGATGAGACCGTATTCCTTTTCGTTGCGCTTCTTCTGTTCGATCAGCTGACGGTTCTGCTCGCGCATGTTTTCGATCTTCAGACGGTCGAGCTCGCCGTAGCGCATCGCAAACTGCAGGATCTTGCCCGGGCAGTTCGAATGGACGTGGACCTTCACGAAATCATCGCCCGCCGCAACCACAACGGAATCGCCGACGCGAACCAGATGGTCGCGCAGCTTTTCGAGATCCTCTTCCGAGAACCCTTCGACCAGACGCACGATGAAGAACTCCGTGCAGTATCCGAATTCGATGTCCTCGGTCGAAAAATGATCGAGGTTCGCGCCTTCTTCGGAATTGATCGTTTTCTCGGGTTCGTCTTCTTCCTCAAAATCGGGAAGATCATCGCCCGAAAGGATCGCTTTGAATCCGCGATAGACGGTCATGAGACCGAATCCGCCGGAATCGACGACGCCCGCTTCCTTCAAAACGGGAAGCAGGTTCGGCGTGTTCTCAAGCGCTTCCTGTCCGACTTCTAAAATGTTGTCCAGGAACTCATCCGGCGTGATGTTCTTTCTTTTTTTGACAAATGCGACCGCGGACTGGGAGATCATGCGGGAAACCGTCAGGATCGTTCCTTCCTTCGGACGAAGGACCGCTTTGTATGCCGCATTTGTTCCCGCATCGAGCGCATCGGCAAGCATTTCGACGGTGATCTCGTTTTGCCCCTTGCAAACTTGCTGATATCCGCGGAAAAGCTGTGACAGAATAACGCCGGAATTACCGCGCGCATTTTTCAGCGCGCCGAGCGCAACGGCGTCCATGACTTCGCCGACGGTGACCGAATCGGACATGCCGCGAAGCTCTTTCACGGCGCCCTGCATGGTCATCGACATGTTTGTTCCGGTGTCGCCGTCCGGCACGGGAAAAACATTCAGCGAATCGATGTACGCTTTGTTCTTTTCAAGATTTGCGGCGCCGCCGAGAAACAGATCCCGTAAAAGCGCGCCGTTGATACGTTGTTTGTTCAATGCTCAAACCCTCCGAAATTCGCTTACTGAACGCGAATACTCTCCACAAAGATATTCACGCTGCGAACCGAGACCCCGGTCAAATCCTCTATCCGATAACGTACGTTCTGCTTTGTGTTTTGTGATACCGCAGGAAGGGATACCCCATACTGCAATGCGACATGCAAAGAAACGTCGACCTGGTTGTCGCCGACCTTTTCAACCAGAACGCCTTTCTGCAGATTTTCTCTTCCGAACAGCTCGACGATCGCATCGCCGGCGCTTCTTGCGCACATTCCGACGATACCGTAGTTTTCCACCGCGGCATATCCGGCAATCGTTGCGATCAAATCCTCCGAAACGGATATTGTTCCCATTTCATTTGCGACAGAAATCGCCATGATAGAACCTCCTTTGCTATTCTGTAAAACTTACTTGAAACCGATCGCGATTATTCTTTTTCTTCCCAAACGCCGTTATGGAAGACTTCCTGAACGTCG
Source organism: uncultured Eubacteriales bacterium (assembly GCA_902792295.1). GTDB lineage: Bacteria > Bacillota > Clostridia > Christensenellales > CAG-138 > UBA3792. Next base: position 2,929 of record CADAZC010000010.1, on the reverse strand, counting down.
TCGTTGTCATCCAGACGTTCAAGAAACCGTTCGATCTTTTCGATCGTCTCGGGATCGGTGATGTTCGTCGTATTCTTCGGGATCTGGCCGATCTCCGCGGAAAGGAAGTTGTATCCGAGCCCTTCAAGACCTTCACGAACGACGGAAAAATCTGCGGGAGCGGTATAGATCTCGAATGCATCGTCCTGCGCAACGAAGTCCTCCGCACCGGCGTCCAGCGCCTGCATCATCACTTCGTCCTCATCCATCAGCGCGGTGCGCTCGATGACGATCTGACCCTTCTTGTCGAACATCCAGGCAACGGAGCCGGATGCGCCCATGTTGCCGCCGCTCTTCGAGAAGATATGGCGCATCTCCGCCGCAATACGGTTGCGGTTGTCGGTCAGAACTTCCACGATGACGGCGATGTTGCCGGGGCCGTATCCTTCGTAAACGACTTCCTCGTAATCGACGCTGTTGCCGTCGCCGCTTGCCTTTTTAATCGAACGGGAGATATTGTCGTTCGGCATGTTCGCCGCCTTTGCCTTTGCAATGACGTCGCGAAGCTTAGAGTTGTTCGCGGGATCCGCGCCGCCGCCCTCTTTTACGGCGATGGCAATCTCACGACCGATCTTCGTAAATATCTTACCCTTTTGTGCATCGGTTTTTTCTTTTTTGTTTTTGATGTTTGCCCATTTGGAATGTCCGGACATACTCGTTCCTCCTGTTTTATCTGAATCTTATCAAAGAATCACAGCAGTTGTGCTGCTTCTTCATCCAATACAAAAGTTGCTTCGGGATGCAGTCTCAATGCCGCCAGAGGCGAATCGGTCAGGTTCCCGCGAAGCATCGTTCTGACTGCTTCCGATGCATTTTTACCGGTCGCAACGACGATCGGATGCTTTGTATGCATCAGTACGTTCAGTCCCGCGGTGATGAATCCGTCGTCATCGAGCATCTCAACGTGCGTTTCCGATGCGCCGTCGGTCTGCCGGTTCATCAGAAGCGATCCGTCATGTCGGACGGCGATCAGCGCAACGTCCAGCCCGCCGTCGTTCAAAACCGAATGTTCAAATTGCTTTGCCGTTTCCTCGGCGGAAAGCTCTTTGGAAAACGGGACGCAGTATTGTTTTTCGCAGATGTCGGTCTTGGCAAAGATCGCTTTTCCGAGCAGATTGGCGATGCGCTGTTCTCCGGTTTCGTTGGGCAGAAACTCGAAAAGCTGATACACCTGCGTGTCGTTCCATGCAAGCAGCCCGTTTTCGGTCATTGCAGAAAGCGATTCGTAGACCGGCAGAAGCGTTTCGTGGTAATCGACGCCGACAACGCATTTCGGCTCCGCGAGAAGGTGCGCCGCGACCATCGTTGCCGCGCAAACGCCGACCGTTTTTTGATCTTTGTAAATCAGCACGCTCATTCTTTTTCTCCGGCGGTGCAGACCGTTTCGATGAACAGCAGGATATCGCCGTACACTTCCTTGCGGTTCGTTTCGTTCAGCATCTCATGCCGTCCTTCCGGATAGAGCTTCATCGTCACCTTGTGACCGCTCTTCAGAAGCCATTGATTGACTTGTCTGACGCCCTTTCCGTTTGCGCCGACCGGATCGTTCGAGCCGGAAAGCAGGAAAATCGGACGGTTCGGTACGCGCTTCGCCCAGTTCAGGTTGGATACCTCGCCGAGACCGGTGAACAGATCGTAGAACGCGCAGGACGTGAAAACGAAGCCGCAGAGCGGGTCTTCGATATAGCGGTCGACGTTCGCGGTATCGCGGGACAGCCAGTCGAATTCGGTTCTCGGGTCCTTGAACTGCTTGTTGTACGCACCGAAGCCGAGCTTGTTCAGCGAATCGTTTGCAACGTTGCCCTTGCCCTTCTTGATTGCGCTCTTTGCAAGCAGTTTCGCAATGGGAAGCGCGGGATTTGCGCCCGCCGTGCCGGAGAAAATGAACGCATCAAAATCAACGCCCATTCTGCCGGCATACGTTCTCGCAAGAAAACTGCCCATCGAATGACCGAAGAGAATGCACGCGAGAGAAGGATGATCCTTCATGACCGTGTCATGCATTGTTTTATTGTCTTTGATGAGATTGTCCCAACCGTCTTTATCGCCGAAATAGCCCAGCGGCTGACCGTCTCCGACCGATTTGCCATGTCCCGGAAGGTCCATTCCGTACACGAGGAAACCGTTTTCGGCAAGGAACATTGCAAAGTCGTGATACCGTTCGATGTGTTCCGCCATGCCGTGAATGATCTGAACGCATGCGCGCGGCTCATCCGGCGCCCAAATACGATAGCGAACATCACAGATCCCGGTTGCCGACGGGAACTTCTTATCCCGAACCACAATACCCATTTGCCTTCCTCCGCATAATATTGATATGATATCATACCACATATGCAAAAAAAGTGCAAGTCAAAGCTGAATATTTCTGTCGGCGTGCAGAAGCGCTGCATCGTCAGGATCGTGCGTTACAACGACGGCAAGCCGGGCGGTGCGGATCAGGTCAACCGCCCGCAGCTTGTTTTGTTCGTCCAGACCCGTAAACGGTTCATCCAGCAGAACGACGTCGCTCGAAAACGCAAACGCTCTTGCGAGGGAAACACGCTGCTTCTGCCCGCCCGAAAGCGAATGTGCGCGAAGGTGCATCTCCCCTGTCATATTCAGGTCGGACAAAAGACGCTTCGCCGTTTCACCGTCGGAAACGATCGAAACATTTTCGAACGCGGAAAGGTGATCCAAAAGCCGCGGTTCCTGAAAAACGACGGACACCCTGCGGTTTTCAAGCCCGACGACGGCGCCGAGGTCCGGCTTCTGCAGACCGCATAAAATGCGAAGAAGCGTGGTTTTGCCGATGCCGGACTCGCCGGAAAGCAGCACAACGCCTTCATCCGGCAGCTGCGCGGAAAAATCGCGGAATATCAGTTTTTCCCCGAACGACAGGGATATATTT
>CADAZC010000009.1 GCA_902792295.1 uncultured Eubacteriales bacterium | reverse complement strand
GAAGAACAGCAGATCGCCTTTTTTGAGGTCGTCGACGGAATCGATCCGGGTCCATCCGTTGTGATTGGAGTAGGAATACGCGTTCCAACGTCCGATCTTGACGCCGCACTTGTTCAGACAATAATGAACGAGACCGGAACAGTCAAACGAGTTCGGACCTTCGTCGCCCAGAATATACGGATCGCCGAGCTGATCGCGGGCACAGGAAACGAGCCCGTCTGGATTATGTCCGTAAGAACCGGATTCCGGCTTCGGCGTATTGGTGGGCGCTGCAGTCGGCTTCGGCGTATCCGCGGGCTTCGGCGTTGCGGTCGATCCGCCGGACGTCGGCGCCGCTGTCGGCTTTGCCGTCGGCTTGGGCGTTGCCTTTGCGGTTGCCTTCGGCGTTGCTTTCGCAGTCGCTTTTGCCGTTGCTTTTGCGGTCGGTTTCGGTGTGGGCTTCGGCGTCGGTTTCGGCGTCGGACTCGGCGTAGGCGTCGGCGTTGCCATTGGCACCGCGTCGTCGGAATAGAGAAGATCCCAGTCGTCACGTGTAATCTGACCGTCAACCTCAATCCCGTTTTTCGCCTGGAAATGCATCACGGCGTCTTCGGTTTTGGGTCCGTAATACCCGGTTATGCGATCGGAATAATACCCGAGTTCGGCAAGCTGCCGCTGAACGCTTCTGACGTCCGGTCCGTTGTCGTTCAGCTTGATGCGATATTCCTGCGCGTCGGACGAATACAGCATTTCCTGGACCGCGGCAGAAGCGACGCCGTTCAGCTCCATATCGGTTGCACGCTGGAACAGCATAACGGCGTTTCTTGTGGATTCGTTGAACAGCGTTCCGGGTTCGTCGCCCTCCATATAACCGAGGTCCATCAGTTTCTGCTGCAGCGTTGCGACGGAAAGATTGTTGTCGTTGAGCTGAAGCGCGGAATAATGCGAAATGGCGATGCGGTTATCGGTGGGCGTGACCGTCGGAGCGGCGGACGGAACAAACGGCGCGGGGGAGGGACTCGGCGTGCTGCCCAGCAGGGCAACGGCGTCCTCCCTTGTCGTCAGATATTCCGATTCCGTATTGGCGTCGGGAAAAGGAGAAATGTCCCGGTCACGAAGAATGAAAAACAGACCCACGCTGCACAAAACGGCGGCAAGAGACAATGCGATCACGACGCGCAATGCAACGGGCATGGACCTGCGCTTCTTTCCGGGAAGCATTTTTACCTGTTTTTCCATGATTCGACTCCTTTCATGTTTCTATTATAGCATACCGTATGTAATAAAATCTTGAAATTTATATAAATATTTTTCCAAACGGTAAAATATGTGCTATACTATAATCGGAATTATGTCATTGCTGTATGTAGAAAATCTGAAAAAGACATTTGCAGACCGAACGCTGTTTTCGGACGTTTCCTTCGAGATTCGTCCGGGCGAGCGCGTCGGTCTGATCGGCGTGAACGGAAGCGGGAAAACGACGCTTATGAGGATCCTGATGGGCAAGGAACCGTACGACGGCGGTACGTTCGGGCTTCGGCAGGGCGCAAAGCTTTCCTACGTCGAGCAGATTCCGACGCTTGACGAAAAGACGGACCTGTATTCATTTACACTGGAGGCATATCGTCCGCTGCTGGACCTCGAAGCGGAGGAAATCCGCATTGCGGAAAAGCTCGGACAGGCGGACGCAAACCGCGACCGGCTGATCGCAAGGCAGGCGGTCGTCGTCGAAACGCTTTCCAGAGAAGGGGGCGCGACGTTCCGCGCCATGACGCGTTCCGCGCTTTTGGGGCTCGGCTTCTCCGAGGACGATCTTTTAAGACCGGTCACGTCTTTTTCGGGCGGACAGATCAGCAAGGCAATGCTTGCCCGCGCCATTCTTTCGCACGCCGATCTGCTGCTTCTGGACGAGCCGACGAACAATCTCGACGTCACGGCGATTCAATGGCTGACGGACTTTCTCTGCCAGTTCAGAGGCGCCGTGCTTGTCGTTTCGCACGACCGTGCATTCCTCGACGATACGGTCACGCGCATGCTGGAGCTTCAAAACGGCAGGATCCGCGGCACGGCGGGAAACTATACGCGCTATATGGAACTGAAAATGGATGCGCGCGAGCTTGAAAAAAAGATCTATCTGCGCAAGCAGAAGGAAATTCGCCGCATCGAAGGCATCATCGAGCAGCAGAAACGCTGGAACCAGGAACGCAATTATGTGACGATCGCATCCAAACAGAAGCAGATCGACCGCATCAAGGAAGATATGGTCGAGCCGGAACGTGACGAGAAATCCATTTCGTTCCGGTTCCCGACGCCGGCGCCGACCGGAAATGAAGTGATTGTTTTGCATGAGCTCGGCATGCGCTTCGGGGAGCACCGCATCTTCTCCGGACTGAACGCCTTGATCAAAGCCGGACAATGCGTTTGCCTGATCGGCGAAAACGGCTGCGGCAAGACCACACTTTTGAAGATCCTGACAGGAAGCGTGCGCCAGACCGAGGGAACCTATAAGATCGGCGCGGGCGTGCGGATCGGATACTATGCGCAGCACAATTATGATTTGAACGACGGGAACACCGTGATCGGCGAATTGTCCGATGCGTTCCCGCTGATGGACCGGTCCTCTCTGCGCGGGGCGCTCGGCATGTTCCTGTTCCGGAACGACGATATCGACAAGCGCATCGGCACCCTTTCCGGCGGCGAAAAGGCAAGGATCCGACTTTTGAAACTGGTCCTTTCCGGCGCGAACGTTCTCCTTCTGGACGAGCCGACCAACCACCTGGACATCGCGTCCGCCGAGATGCTGGAAAGCGCGCTGGAGAAATTCGAGGGAACGATCCTGATCGTCACGCACGACCGGTATATGGTCCGGCGGCTTGCGGATCGCGTGATCCTCATGACGGAAACCGGGCTCAGAGAGCAGAGAGACGAGGAAGAGGACCTGTTTGCGCTCATCCGGGAGCGAAAGGCGGAAAAGCCGAAAAAGCAGGAAAAGACGGACGCGGACAATCTGTTCCTCCGCCGGAAGGAGATCAAGCAGCAGCGCGCAAAAGCGAGGCAGGAGCTGCACGCAATCGAGCGTCTGATCGAACAGAACGAGACGGCAAAAAAAGAAGCGGAGCAGGCGCTGATCGAAGCGCAGACGGGGAACGATTACCGCCGGATGCAGCAGATGTACGAGACGATCTCTGCACTCGAAGCAGAGGAAGGGGATCTTTACGATCGCATGGAGGATGCGGAAAGAACGCTTTCCGCGCTTGAAACGGAGGAAGAAGAATGATTTGGCATTATTTTCCGATCGGCATGCGGTTTCCGGTCGCGGACTTTTCCGAGCAGACGAAGAGGACTTGCTGGAAGATCGCGCTTTCCGCGGTTTATTCCGCCGATCCGCGCGGAACGGGACTCTATGAGGCATGCGAATCCTGCGATCCGGTTTCGCAGAGCCCCGTTTATACCTGCATCGTCTGCTATGTCGGGATCAAGCAGTCCCGCGCTGCCGGTGCGCGGTTCCATGCGCTCGATGCGCTGATGACGCGGCTGTGCCTCGATCATCCGTTGGTGCAGGCAAACTATCTGGAAAGATTCGGGCCGTATCCGATCCTTGCCGAAATCAATACGGAAGGAAAGATCGTGCCGACGGAAAGCGCCGCCGCCTTTATGCCGACGGAACCGGTCGTTCCGATGAAAGTGACGGACGGTCGGAAGATGTTGATTGCAGCGTCCTCCGAAAACGGAGAACGCCTGACGCGCGTGCTCGGCACGGCTGCGGTCGCGCACGGATTTTGCGTGCGCAGGATCTGGGTCGCAGACGGGGGCGTCGGGACGGTTCGCACGCTGATCACAGGAACGGGCGGGCGACATGAAACCGTCGCCGTTGCCGATCGGAACGGGGAAAGCATCGGCGAAACGATCGGGGTTCTTCCGGGACGGATTGCCGCGATCGAAGCTGTGGAGCTCGAATCGTCGTTTCCGGTCGGACAGCTGATCAAAAAGACGCTGGACCTCGGCTACCGGAAGATCTGGGCAGGTATCGGAGGAAGGAACTTTTCCGACATGGGGCTCGGTGCGCTTGCCGCGCTCGGCATGCGGTTTTTCGACGCAAACGGGGAGCCCGTCGATCCGTGCCCGGAAACGCTTGAACGGATCGTTCGCGTCGACCGGGAGAATCTCGATCCCCGCATCGCGCAGACAGAACTGACGCTTTTGTACGACGACGTCGTTTCCTTTGCGGACGCGCGTCTTGCATCGCTGCTCGGCGGCAATCCGAAGGAGCCCGGAAGCGGCGCGGGCGGCGGACTGGGTTTTGCGCTTGCGTCGATCGGCGGTTCGCTGCAAAGCGGACCGGAGCGTATCTTTGAACGGGTCGGTCTGCCCGCCGCGCTTTCCGAAGCGGACTGCGTCCTGATCGGAGGGAAGCTCTCCGGCGCGGAAGAAGCGCTGTTGAAGCAATATGCGAATCCGAACGGCATCGCGTTTTGTGCGATCAATGAGGAACCGGATGAAGCGTCCGCCAATGCATTGTTTGAGCAGACGGTGCTTCCGCTGATCGGAAAGAACGTTGTCAATCCGTCGGTTCTGTGATATACTGATACATCAAAAATTCAGGAGGGCTTTTGTATGCGACTGGTCGATCTGATCGAGAAAAAGGTAAGCGGCGAAGCGTTGACCGGCGATGAGATTCGCTACATCATAACCGGATTCACAAACGGAACAGTCCCCGATTATCAGATGGCGGCGCTTCAGATGGCGGTCGTATTCAACGGCATGACCGATCGCGAAACCGCCGATTTGACGATGGCAATGATGCATTCGGGCGAAGTTGTCGATCTGAGCGACCTGCGCGGCGTGAAAGTCGACAAGCATTCCACCGGCGGCGTGGGCGACACCACGACGCTCGTTATTGCGCCGCTTGTCGCGGCATGCGGCGGAACGGTCGCCAAAATGAGCGGCAGAGGGCTCGGGCATACGGGCGGCACGCTGGATAAGCTTGAATCGATTCCCGGTTTCTGTGTCGAACAGCCGATGGCGCGGTTCAAGGAGATCGTCAACGAAATCGGCGTGGCGGTCATCGGGCAGACGGGAAACCTTGTCCCCGCGGACAAGAAAATGTACGCGCTTCGCGACGTGACCGCAACCGTGCGCAGCATCCCGCTGATTGCATCGAGCATCATGTCCAAAAAACTTGCGGCGGGCACGGACGCAATCGTTCTTGACGTCAAGACGGGGACCGGCGCGTTCATGCAGACGGTAGACGAGGCGGAGAAGCTTGCACATCTGATGGTTTCCATCGGCAAGCTTGTCGGACGCGAGTGCGTGGCGGTCATCACCGATATGAACCAGCCGCTCGGGCTCGCCGTCGGCAACGCGCTGGAGGTCCGCGAGGCGGTGGAACTGCTGTCCGGTAAGATCCCCGCGGGCGATCCGCTCTATGAGGTCTGCATGCTGCTCGGCGTCCATATGATGCGCCTCTCCAAGCTCGCCGAAACCGAAGCGGAAGCGCGCGAAAAGCTGGAATCTGCGCTGCACAGCGGCGCCGGGCTCGAGAAGCTGCGGCAGATGGTCGCGGCGGAAGGCGGCGACGCATCGTATATTTCTCTCGATCGCATCGACGAACTCTGCAAAGTCAAGACCGTTTTGAACGTCTATCCGAAGCGTGCCGGATACATCTCTTCGATGAATGCGGAGAGGATCGGCACGGCGGCGCAAATCCTCGGTGCCGGCAGAGCAACCAAGGAGGACAGCATCGATCCGGCCGTCGGTCTGGTGATGAGGAAGCGTCTCGGGGACTTCATTCGTGCCGACGAACCGCTCTGCGTGATGTATGTGAACGACGAAAGCAAGCTGAATGCTGCGCTCGAAACGTTCCACAGCGCATTCACGTACGCCGACACAAAGCCGGCGTACAGCCCGATGGTGTACGACGTCGTTCGCGCGTAACGGGATCCGGCAAACGGCATATCGAAAAGAACGGCGCACCCGGTTTCGGGCGTGCCGTTTCGGGAAAGAGGATTTATGGACCGACTTTTGCTTGCAATCGACGGAAACAGCTTGCTGTTTCAGGCATACCATGCATTTTATAAAGCGAACCTCACCACGCGCGACGGCTTTCCGACCGGCGCGCTGAAGGGCTTTTTTACGAAGTTTCTCGATCTTCTGAAACAACAGCCGACGCACGTTCTGGTTGCGTTTGACGTTCATCAGCCCACGTTCCGGCACGAACGCTATTCGGACTACAAGCTCGGACGAAAAGCTCCGGACGAGGATCTGAAAAAACAGATGCCGGTCGTTCGGGAGATTTTGAGGAGCATGGGCGTCGCGGTCGTCGAGTGTCCGCGCTATGAGGGCGACGACATCCTCGGCACGTTTGCGCGCCGCGCGGAGGCGGACGGCATGGACACGCTGATCGCGACCGGCGACCGGGATGCGTTTCAGCTGATCACCGATCATACCCGCATTTACTACACCAAAGACAATTCGATCGTCGATGCAGCCGCTCTGCGGGAAAGGTACGGACTTACGCCGGATCGCATGCGCGATCTCAAGGCGCTGATGGGCGACAGCTCGGACCATATTCCGGGTGTTGCGGGTGTCGGCGAAAAAACCGCGCTGAAGCTGCTGGAAGAGTACGGCGACCTCGAAAACGTGCTTTCGCATGCGTCCGAGGTAAAGGGAAAGCTCGGCGAGCGGCTGACTGCGGAAGCGGAGAACGCACGTTTTTCCTACTGGCTCGGCACGATCGCAACGGATGCGCCGGTCAAAGAGACGCTCGACGACTGCGCATTTTCGCTTGAAACGACCGGGCATGCAAAAGCGCGTCTCTACGAACTTGAACTGAACAGCATCGCGGATAAACTGCCGGGCGGAGACGCGCCTGCGCAGGACGATTCCGTTCGCGAGGCAGAGACCGTGCCCGTTTCGGATGAATCCGGGCTGAAGGATGCGCTCAACGCGCTTGTATCGTGCGAAGCGATTGCGATCACGGCGTTTCCTTCGCTTGCATTTGCCGGATGCGCGGATCGCGCATATGTCCTGTCTGCGGGCGAAACGCTGTTCGACGCATGCATGGATGAAGACGAAGCATACCGCATGCTTGCCGAGTTCATTACAAAGCATCGGAAGCCCGTTCTGGCGTTTGACGCCAAAACCGTTTTCCACCGCTGCGGCTTTTCGACCGGCTCGCTGCCGGAGCTTCGGTTCGATGCGATGCTCTCGGATTATCTTTTGCAGAGCAACCGTCCCGTGGAAAACTACGAAGCACTTTGCCGCGCGTGGCTGAAGATCGAAAAGCCGAGCCCCGCTTATCTGTTCGCGCTTTATCCGAAAATGTCGAAGGCGATCGAAGAGAACGGACTCAAAAAGCTCGAGCAGGACGTGGAGCTTCCGCTTCTGCGCGTTCTCTACGGCATGGAGGAGATCGGCTTTATGACCGACGAGAACGTTCTCTCGGAGCTGCACGCGCGTTTTTCAAATGCAGCAGGCGAGCTTGAATCGCGTATTTACGATGCGGCGGGGGAACGGTTCAATATCCTGTCCACAAAGCAGCTCGGCAGGATTCTGTTTGAAAAGCTCGGACTGCCTTCGGGCAAGAAGACCAAAACCGGTTTTTCCACCGACGCCGATACACTCGAAGCGATCGCGCCGCTGCATCCGATCGTGAACGACGTTCTGCAATACCGGTTTTTGATGAAACTGGACAGCACGTTTGTCGAAGGACTTTTGAAACAGCGCGATAAAGAGGGCAGGATCCATTCGCGCTTTATGCAATGCGTGACCGCAACCGGACGCATTTCCAGCACGGAGCCGAACCTTCAGAACATTCCGGTGCGCACGCCGGAGGGACGCGAGATCCGCAAGGCGTTCATTCCGAGCAGGGGCAATGTGCTGATCGGCGCGGACTATTCGCAGATCGAACTGCGGCTGCTTGCGCACATCAGCGGCGACGAGGGCTTTATTGCGGCGTTCAACAGCGGAGAGGACATCCATGCGCGCACCGCCGCGGAGGTGTTTCACATTCCGCTTTCGGAAGTGACCGGCGAGCAGCGCAGCGCGGCGAAAGCCGTCAACTTCGGCATCGTGTACGGCATTTCCGACTTCGGACTTGCGCGAAATCTCGGCGTTTCCGTACAAACCGCCGCGGGCTATATCCGCCGGTACTTTGAACGGTATCCGAAGGTGCAGGCGTATCTGAAAGAAAGCGTCGCGCGCGCAAAGGAGCGCGGATATGCGGAAACGCTGTTCGAGCGCAAGCGTCCGCTGCCGGAACTGTCCGCGAGCAACTACAACGTCCGGCAGTTCGGCGAACGCGTCGCCATGAACATGCCGATCCAGGGAACGGCGGCGGACATCATCAAGATTGCAATGGTCCACGTCGACCGCGCACTCCGGGAAGGCGGATTTCGGGCACGTCTTGTGCTGCAGATTCACGACGAACTGATCGTCGATACGCCGCGAGAGGAGGCGGACGCCGTGATGTATCTGATGCAGAACGCAATGGAGGGCGTTGCCGATCTCTCTGTCCGACTTGTTGCGGAGGCAAAATGCGGAGAAAGCTGGTACGAGACAAAATGACGCGCATTATCGGCATTACGGGCGGCATCGGCTCCGGGAAAAGCACGCTTGCGCAATGCTTTTCCGAACATCACATCCCCGTTTTCGATGCGGACGAGATCGCCCGGTTTGCACTTACGCCGGAATCCGGCTGCTTTTCCGATGTTGTCGATCTGTTCGGCGCCGAAGCGCTGAAACCGGACGGGATGCCGGATCGCGCGTATATCGCCGCGAAGGTTTTTGCGGACAAGTCGGCGTTGGACGCCTTGAACGGGATCGTGCATCCGTTTGTGATCCGCGAAATGCTTGCACGAACCGAAGCGTGCGCATCCGCGCTTGCGGTCTGGGACGTGCCGCTGCTGTTCGAGAGCGGCGTCGATGCGTTCTGCGCCTGTACGATTGCGGTGCTTTGCGGCGAGGAGATCCGCATAGCGCGTACGATGCAGCGGGACGGATCGGACGAGGAACAGGTGCGCGCGCGCATCCGCGCGCAGATCTCCGATGAGAAGCGTGCGGAGCTTGCGACCTATACGATACGGAACGAAGGGACGATCGAAGCGTTTATCCGGGAGGCGGACGCTCTGATCGAACAGATACGGGAGGAACTGGAATGACCGAAAACAACGAAGACAATTCCCGCATGAGCAAAAAACAAAAAACGACTTTGATCGTGCTCTCCATGATCATGCTTTGCCTGATTCTGACGTCGCTGATCGTTTTCTGGATTCTTCCGAGCATCATGCGTTCGCGGTTTCAGCTGAAATATAAGGACCTGATCCTTTCGTACAGCAGGGAATATGATCTTGAGCCGACCTTTGTGTGCGGCGTGATCTTCACCGAAAGCCGCTTCCGCGAGGACGCGGTGAGCCGGGTCGGCGCACGGGGACTGATGCAGATCATGCCGAAAACCGGAGAGGAGATCGCCGATGCGCTCGGAGAACCGTTCGACGTCGACAAGCTGTTTGAACCGGAAACCTCGATCCGTTACGGCTGCTACTATCTCCGTCAGCAGCTCAACCGTTTTGATCAGAATCCCGCCGTTGCGCTGGCGGCGTACAATGCCGGTCCGAACAAGGCGGCACAGTGGCTTTCCGAGTACGGACTTGACAGCAGGGGACGAATCGCGTATATTCCGTATGAGGAAACGCGAAACTATGTCAACCGCGTTTTTCAGGCACAGGAGAATTACGCGAATCTTTATCCGAAAGAGCTCGCGAGTAAGGCGGAGGAATAAATGCTGATTTTTTGGGTTGCCCTTGCCGTATTGGCATTGGACCAGTTTTCAAAGTATTGGATCGTATCGTCGCACGTGGTCGGAACGCTCGGCTATTCCGGTTCGCTGTACGATCTGTCCGCGCTGCGCACATTCCTTTCACAGAGTTCGGTCGTTGAGCGAAATGCGATCCCGCAGAACGGAAAGTTTATTGTTTTGAGTTTCACGGCAAACGACGCCGCGCTTTGGGGGCTCGGGAACGGGAATCCGTGGGCGCTGCGCCTGCTGCTTGCGCTGACGGCGGTCTTTGTGTTTCTGCTTTTGTTCTTTACGATCCGAACCCGCAAAAACCTGCCGAAGCTTTCCCGTGTGATCGCGGGACTTCTGATCGGCGGATCGCTCGGCAATCTGTACGACCGCATTGCATTCGGCTATGTGCGCGATATGATCTGCACGAAGTTCATCGATTTTCCGGTTTTCAATATTGCCGATTCTGCAATCTGCATTGCGATCGCGCTGCTGGTTTTTGAAGCGTTTTTCAGAAAAGTCGGCGTTTTCGAATGCTTTGAGGATGAATACCGGAAACTGTTCCGCATGCCTACCCGGGAGGAAGCGGCGGCATTGGCAAAGGAACGCAAAAAAAACAAGCTGTCCCGCTTTGAAGAGTTGATTCCGGAAGACGAGACGGAAGAACCGGAGGACACGGGGAAAAAGACGGAGGAGTCGAATGACGACGGAAACGATTCTGCTGATAGCGGAAACGGAAGCGAGCCGGATTGATGCCTATCTTGCTGCGAATACGGACCTGACGCGATCGAAGATCCAGAAGCTGATCAAGGACGATGCCGTTGCTCTGAACGGAAAAGCGTGCAAGGCAAGCAGCGCGGTCTGCGCGGGAGATTCGATCCGTATTCTCGTTCCGGAAACGGACGGGGACCGGCTTCCGGAGCCGGAGAATATTCCGCTTGACGTCGTTTACGAAGACGACGATCTTGCCGTTATCAACAAACCGAAGGGAATGGTTGTTCATCCGGCGCCCGGAAATCCGTCCGGGACGCTCGTCAACGCGCTTCTGTACCGTTTTCAGACGCTTTCCGGTGCGGGCGGTGAGATCCGTCCGGGCATCGTGCATCGCATCGACCGGATGACAAGCGGACTTCTGGTCGTTGCAAAAAACGATTTTGCGCACGAAGCGCTTGCGCGGCAATTCGCAGACCACACGGCGCATCGGGAATACCTGTGTCTCGTTCACGGAAACCTAAAGGAGGACAGCGGAACGGTTGACGCGCCGATCGGCCGGCACAAAACCGATCGCAAGCGCATGGCGGTGACGGAGGACGGACGGCGGGCGGTGACACACTGGCACGTTCTCGAACGGTTCGGAACGGAAACGCTTTTGGACGTCCGCCTGGAAACCGGTCGCACCCATCAGATCCGCGTGCATATGGCGTACATCAAGCATCCGATTCTCGGAGACGAGGTTTACGGATCGCCTGCGCCGAAGCTCGGACTGAACGGACAGGCGCTGCACGGATATCGCCTGACGTTTTCGCATCCCCGGACCGGAGAAACGATGCCGTTTACCGCGCCGCTCCCGGATGATTTTATCACGGCGATTGTGCGCCTCGGCGGCAGCGTGCCGGAACCGGAGAACTTATAATTTGTCGATATAACACGAACTGTATAAAGGAGAATCAACATGAACAAAACGAAACGGATCATTGCCATGCTTCTTGCGGGCATCATGCTGCTCGGACTGTTCGGCTGTGTAAAGCTGAACAGATTGATCGGATGCATCAACAAACCCGGCGAAGAAAAACCGCAAACGACGGAAGCGCCCGCTGTGACGGCGGAGGCGCAGGCAACGGAAAAGCCGGCGGAGGCGCCGACGGAGGAGCCGGTCGATCCGGAAAAGGTCAAGGCGGCGGAAGCGGCGTTCTGGGCGTTGGATGAAGAGCTGTTCCTTTACAATGCGACAACCGATATCACCGCACTGGATCAGTATTGCGTGAATCCCTCAAACTTCGGGATTGACGAATCCACCGTTCCGGTTACGCTCGGCAATTTCACCGAAGAAGCGAACAACGAATGGGTTGCGAAATGCAAAGAATGGCGTGAAAAACTGGATGCGATCGACCGCAGACTTCTTTCCGATCAGCTGCAGTTTGCATACGATACCTACTGCCGTTATTTCGATATGGAGATCGAATCGGCGGACTGGTTCTACTGCTACGAGCCGCTTGACGTGTATGTCGGGCTGCATATGAACATGCCGCTTTTTTTCGGCCTGTATTCGTTTAAAGACGAAACGGATGTCGAAAACTATATGACGCTGCTCGCAGACATGCCGCGTTATTTCGGTCAGGTCCTTGCCTTTGAACAGGAACGCGCAAACCGCGGACTCTTCATGACCGAAAAGATGTTAAACGTCATCCTGGACGACCTGCAGAAGGTTGCCAACAGCGCCGATACAAGCTATCTCCACGACACGTTCCGCGAGGCAATGGAGAAACAGGATTTCCTTTCCGACGAACAGCGTGAAGCGTACATTGCCAAGAACGATGAATTGGTCAGAACCGTGTGGGTCGAAGCGTACCGGCTTCTGCACGACGGCCTTGAGGAACTGCGCCCGAAGTGCCGCGCCCGCGTCGGCGCATATGAGCAGGGCGGTGCAGCTTACAACTACTATTGCTGGAAAATGAAGGCGGAATCGGCAAACAACAGAACCGTCGACGAGGAGCTTCAGTTCCTTGAGGACTGCAACGTGATCCTTTACAGATCGATGTTTTCGGCAGCGATGAACTGCTACGACGATTATGTTGCGGAAAAGAAGGTCACCGCAGGATCGCTGGAAAAGGATGAAGCGTATCTCAAAACATTGATGCCGCAGATCGTTCCCCCGATGCCGGAGGTAGAGGTGACTTATACGGAAGTCCCGAAAGAGCTTCAGGACAGCTTTTCGCCGGCGGCATACATGACGCCCGCGCTTGACGGTTACCGGGATAACATTATTCTGACAAACCCGAAGGATCAGAAGAATTACAGCATGTCCACGCTTGCGCACGAGGGCTTCCCGGGACATATGTATCAGTTTGTGTATCAGTACGATCTCGGAACGATCCCGAAGTTCCAGCTGATGATCGAAACGAACGGCTATGCCGAGTCCTGGTCGACCAATGCCGAGTGGAATATTGCGCAGATCAGCGATCAGTACGGAAAAGATCTGTCCATTGCCAATTTCGCGGGCGAGTATTACAGCAATGTTGTTGTAACGATCGTTTCCCTCATGGTGAACGGGCAGGGGGCGTCGTTCGAGGACGTTTCAAAGTATCTGAAGAAGAAGGGCATCAGCGAAGAGTATTTTGAAGATATTTATGATTACGCGATCGACATGCCGATCTACTTCTTCAAGTATACCGGCGGCTTCTGCGAGCTGTTTGATCTGACCAATCGCTGCTGCAAGGATGATAAGATCGCGTTCTTCAAGGAATACCTGCATTGGGGACCGAGCTACTTCGATCTGCTGAACGAGAGAATGGAAGCTTGGGCAAATGCACAATAAACGCTTGACAAGCGCGAAAAAAGTGATAAAATCCACTAAAAGGCTTTGAGAAAGAGGAGTACGCTTTTCGTCCGTCAGAGATCCGTTCCGCGGCTGAAAGAACGGTCGGTCACGAATTGCGGAAGGTCGCTTTTGAGCCGGTGCGGGGAATTCGAGTAACCGCATCCGTTTCGCCACGTTATCGGCGGAGAGAGAAACGGAGCAATCCGTTTAACAAAGGTGGTACCGCGAACGCTCACTTCGTCCTTTGACGAAGTGGGCGTATTTTTTGAAGGAGAAAGAGCAATGAACACTGAAATGCCGAAAACCTACGATCCCGCATCGGTGGAACACGCATGGTACGAGAAATGGGAGCGGAACGGATATTTTCACGCGGCGCCGAACCCAGACAAAACGCCGTTTACGATCGTGATTCCGCCGCCCAACATCACGGGCAAGCTGCATATGGGACATGCGCTTGACAATACGCTGCAGGACACGATCATCCGGTATAAGCGGATGTGCGGTTATGAGACGCTCTGGCTTCCCGGAACGGATCACGCGTCGATCGCAACCGAGGTCAAGATCGTCGAAGCGCTTGCAAAGGAGGGTAAAACCAAAAAGGACATCGGGCGCGAGGCGTTTTTGAAGCGCGCCTGGGAATGGCGCAGGGAATACGGCGGAACGATCGTAAAGCAGCTCCGCAAGATGGGTTCGTCCTGTGACTGGGAGCGCGAACGCTTTACGATGGACGAGGGCTGCAACCGCGCCGTTCTGCGCGTGTTCAAAAACCTGTATGACAAGGGCCTGATTTATCGCGGCAACCGCATCATCAACTGGTGCCCGGAATGCAAGACCGCGCTTTCCGACGCAGAGGTCGAATACGAAACGCAGGACAGCCACCTCTGGTACGTGCGTTACGACGCGCCGGACAAGAGCTATTCCATCACCGTTGCAACGACGCGTCCCGAAACGATGCTCGGTGATACCGGAATTGCCGTGAACCCCGAGGATCCGCGTTATCGGGACATCATCGGAAAGACGGTTATTCTGCCGCTGGTGAACCGCGAGATCCCGATCGTCGGCGACGAATACTGCGAGATGGAATTCGGCACAGGCGCCGTGAAGATCACGCCGGCGCACGATCCGAACGACTTTGAAGTGGGCAAGCGACACAACCTGCCGGTGCTGCGCGTGTTTACCGACGACGGGCGTATCAACGAAGAAGGCGGAAAATACTGCGGACAGGATCGCTTTGAATGCCGCAAAAACATCGTAAAGGACCTCGAAGCAAGCGGGAATCTTGTGAAGATCGAGGACTATACGCACAATGTCGGCACCTGCTACCGCTGTCATACCACGATCGAAACGATCGTTTCGAAGCAATGGTTTGTGGACATGAAGCCGCTTGCGGAGCCCGCGCTTGAAATGGTGCGTTCCGGCAAGGTGAAATTTGTGCCGGAACGGTTCGACAAGAACTATTATCACTGGATGGAAAACATCCGTGACTGGTGCATTTCCCGTCAGCTTTGGTGGGGGCATCGGATCCCGGTGTATTACTGCGACGACTGCGGCGGCACGTTCTGCGAAGAAACTGCGCCCGAAAAGTGCCCGAACTGCGGCGGGAAACTCCGCCAGGACGAGGATGTGCTGGACACCTGGTTCTCCTCGGGGCTTTGGCCGTTCTCGACGCTCGGCTGGCCGGAGGAGACGGAGGAATTGAAGTATTTCTATCCGACCGACACGCTTGTGACCGGCTACGACATCATCACGTTCTGGATCTCGCGCATGATTACATTTGCGGCGGAGGTCATGAAGGAGGAGCCGTTCAAGACGGTCTACGTCCACGGGCTTGTGCGCGATGCGCTCGGACGGAAGATGAGCAAGTCGCTGGGCAACGGCATCGATCCGCTCGACATCATCGATACCTACGGCGCGGATTCGCTGCGGTTCTCGCTTGTGACGGGAAACGCCGCAGGAAACGACATGCGCTTCTATACCGAAAAGGTGGAAGCGGCGCGCAATTTCTGCAACAAGGTCTATAACGCCGCGCGCTTTGTGCTGATGAACATCGACGAAAACACGATGCCCGATTTCGACGAATCGTCGCTTTCGATCGTCGACAAATGGATCCTTGCACAGCTCGACCGCACGATCCGCGATGTGACCGCAAACCTTGAGGCGTATGAACTGAACCTCGCGGCGGAAAAGATCTACGACTTTATCTGGGGCACGCTGTGCGACTGGTATATCGAACTCGCAAAGCCCTCGCTTTACAGCGACGACGCAGCGGAGAAACAACGCGTTTCCTCGGTGCTGCTGCACGTTCTTTCCGCATCGATGAAGCTGCTGCATCCGTTTATGCCGTTCATCACAGAGGAACTGTATCAGCGTCTTCCGGGACATGAGGAAACGATCATGCTCTGCGACTGGCCGAAAGCGCCGGAGACGCTGCGGTTCGAAGCCGAGGAAGCGAACACGGAAACGTTGAAAGAGATTGTCCGGTCGATCCGCAACGTGCGCGCGGAGCGCAAGGTCCCGGTGGGACTCAAAATCAAGGCAAAGCTCGTTGTTCCCGATCCCGCTGCGTTCGGAACGGTCAGCAAGCTGCTGATGAAGCTGATCGGCGCCGAGAATGTCGAGATCACCGACGAGCGCGGCGAAGTGCAGAAGACGGACGTCCATCTCGTCTGCAACGGGGCGGAGGCGTATATTCCGCTTGCGTCGCTTGTCGATCTTGATGAGGAACGTGCGCGAATCGACAAGGAAATCGAACGCGTTAAGGGCGAGGTCGCCCGTGCCGTCGGCAAGTTGAGCAACGAGAAATTCGTTGCAAAAGCGCCGGAAGCGGTTGTCAACGAGGAGCGGAGAAAGCTGGAAGCCGCAAAGGAAATGCTTGCCCGCCTCACAGAACGCAGAGCAGATCTGAACTGAACAGACGGGGGAGTTCCGGCTCCCCCGAAAATGAATTTAGGGAGGTTGAAAATGGAAATCATTGCAGCGCCGGCGTCCGTCGGACAGGAATCCGTCGATCAGCTGAAGCAAACGATCGATGAGCTTCGCAAATACGAAAAGAAGAATCTTTTTATCAACCGGATCCGCATGATCTGTTCCGCGGCATGCCTGCTGCTTCTGATCATTGCGATTGTACTTATCTCCATAAACGTCGGGAAGATCATGAATCAGGTTGATGCGGTTTCCGAAGTCTTGCTTAAAACGGGGGAAACGATCAACACGGTTGCCGAGGACCTTTCAAAGGTCGATTTCGAAAAGCTCGGCAAATCGATTCAGAACATAACGGATATCGGTGAGGATACGCTGAAACAGATCAATCAGTCTGCGAGCGAGCTCGATACGCTGATTTCGTCTGCCGAAGCGGCAATGAATCATCTCAACAGCATCAATTTTGACGATCTGAACAATGGCATCCAGAAGCTGAACGAGGTGCTGGAACCGCTTGCAAAATTCTTCAACATTTTCCATTGATGCTTTTTTGAAAAATCGAAAAAATGTGTTGACATTTTTTTCGGAATGTAGTATTCTATTCAAGCCGCTTGAAGTTCGTGTGAGTTTCGGGGTGTAGCGCAGTCCGGTAGCGCACGTGCTTTGGGAGCATGGGGCCGGAGGTTCAAATCCTCTCACCCCGACCAAAGCGGCATGAAGTGTGGTCCCGTGGTCAAGTGGTTAAGACACCGCCCTTTCACGGCGGCTACAGGAGTTCGAATCTCCTCGGGATCACCATTTTTTCCTTCTGGGAACAAGGGCCTTTAGCTCAGTTGGTCAGAGCGGTCGGCTCATAACCGATTGGTCCGGGGTTCAAGTCCCTGAAGGCCCACCATGAGTGGCCCGGTAGTTCAGTTGGTTAGAATGCCAGCCTGTCACGCTGGAGGTCAGGGGTTCGAGCCCCCTTCGGGTCGCCATTTTTCTGCCGGCGTAGCTCAATGGCAGAGCAACTGATTTGTAATCAGTAGGTTGTTGGTTCGACTCCGATCGCCGGCTCCAACACGACTTTGACAATTTGATATCGGTATTACGTGGATGGGTTCCCGAGCGGCCAAAGGGAGCAGACTGTAAATCTGCCGTCACAGACTTCGATGGTTCGAATCCATCCCCATCCACCACAATACGCGGGAATGGCGGAATTGGCAGACGCGCACGGTTCAGGTCCGTGTGAAAGCAATTTCATGCAGGTTCAAGTCCTGTTTCCCGCACCACGTCGCCGCGAATGTTGAATCGTTCGCGGCGACGCTTTTGTATAAAAACAGCACCCGTTTCCGGGTGCTGATTGTTTATTGTTCGGATTCTCCGTCGGGTTCTTTTGCTTCCTTTGCGGCGAGGTCGTTGGTGTCGATCGTATTTCGAAAAACTACGAACCGCTGGAACGGAAACTCCGTCGCAAGGTTCAGAACCATGTTGATGCCGGTCACAAGATACTCGTTCCATCCGAGTTTGTCCGTCAGATAGTGTTCCAGAAGCGTTGAGAGCGGCGTAAAGACGCAGTAATACGCAAAGACAAGCAGCATTGCTTTCGGCACGTTGGACGCGCTTTTGAACGTGTAGCGGCGGTTGATCGTGAAGTTCCAGAGAACGGACAGCACGAGCGCGATCAGATAGCTGACCCAGTAGTTCCAATGGAACAGTTCGTTCATCAGCGTAAAGCTGCCGATCTCGATGAGACCGGCGGAAGCGGCGATCAGAACGTATTTGATGGTTCGCAGGAGTTCTTTTTTCATGGTTCTTCCTTTTCAAACCGGCTTTCGAAGTTCGGATCGAGATATCCGTCCGCTTCGCCCTCCACGGAATCCTCGCCCTTGTGATAATCCGGCGAATGGATCAGCCGCCGCCATTCATAGGGCGAGATCGGCTTTTCGGGCAGTTCTGCGGCATAGGCGGCGGTCGTGTGCCATACCTGTCGGCAGGCGGAGCAGCGAACGATCCAGTCGCGGCCGGAAATCTTGATGACGGACCAGTTCATAATGTCCGGGACACGGCAGTTGCATTTATAGGTCATAAGCGACTTCCTCTATGATAAGTTTTTCCTGCTTTGCAGAGGATAGATGGTTTTGTTGTATTCTTCAAGCGTCATGGTATTGCATACGGCGGGCGTGCTGTAGAGAAAAACACGGTCGTATTGATAGCTGTAGGCCGCATTCTTTGACAGGATCAGCTGGTCGCGCACGTCGATCTCCAGCTTGGAACCGATCTCGGCGATCATCTTTGCGGTTTGCAGATCTTCGTCGGAGGGAATGAGAATGCCCGACGGATGATTGTGCGTCAGAATAAGGTAGCGCGCTTTGTGGAGCATTGCCGTTTCGATCACGCGCCGCGGTTCAAAGCTGACGTGCGAAAGCGTTCCGACCTGCAGCACTTCCGTATGCAGAACGGTCATGTTGGAATTAAGACAGATGATGCGCAGCGTTTCATACCGGTCGTTCATGCCGAGCGCGATCGCATAGCGGCAGGCGTTTTCCGGATTCTCAAGGCGTACCGTTCCGTCCAGCGTTCCGGCGGACGCAAGCGTCAGACGCCGGTGCAAATCATAGAGGGAATGCAGATACAGCGCAGTTTTCTCACCGACGCCGTCCGTTTCGCACAGCTGCAGCGGGTCTGCTTCCAGCACGCCGGTCAATGAACCGAATCGATTGATGAGCCGGTGCGCCAGCTCGTTGACGTCTTTACGCGGAATGACGTAGGTCAGCAGCATTTCCAGCACAACATGGTCCGGCATGCCGTTCATTCCCTGTTTTCGATATGTTTCCCGGATCCGTTCCCGGTGCCCTGCATGCAAATTTTCACTCATGACATCATTTTACAAGTATTCTTTCGTTTCGTCAATCGTCGACAACAAAAAAGAGTCCGCAGACGCGAACTCTTTTTGCAGAATGAATTACAGGTTTTTGAGAAGACCCGTCGCTTCGTTGAATTCGTTGATCAGCGCATCGATCTCATCGACCTGCGCATGCATATCGGTCCAGTAGTGCTTGTCATACCACTGCGCGTTCAGCTCGTGAACGTCCTTGCCCTGCTGTTCGACCCAGGTGTAGTACTTCAGGTTGTGGACGCGTTTGCGGGTTTCGTAGGTCAGTTCTTCCATCGTATCGGTGCGGATGCCATGCAGGTGCTCCGCCCAGTCCGCCGCCGCCATCGCTTCGGTGTACGCGCCGTCCTGCTCCTCGAGTTCGCGGATACGGCTCTGATACATGACCGCGGAGTCGGTGCCGACCGTTGCGAGGATATCGTGCTCGTCGAGTTCGTAGTATTTCGCCATCTTGATGCAGCAAAGCAGATTCGCAATGCCGGAAATGCCGAGCAGAGAAAGCTGATCGACCGTTTCTGCCGGAACGCCGACGTTTTCTTTGAGGTATTTGAGACCGACCGGATCGTTGAAGAGGCGGAGGAGCTTTTGACTGTCTTCGTCGTCGATCGCGATGACCATATCGGTGTTCTTTACATTGTGGATCCACGGCACGTGCTTGTCGCCGATGCCTTCGATGCGATGACCGCCGAAGCCGTTGTTGAGAAGCGTCGGGCACTGCAGCGCCTCGCCGACCGCGAGCTTGGATTCCGGGAACTTCTCTTTCAGGAAGTCGCCGGCACTCATGGTGCCCGCGGAACCGCTGGTGAACGCCGCGCCCGCGAAGCGGTCCTCTTTGCCGAGCAGCTGTTCGACGACTTCATAGATCGCACGGCCGGTCACGTTGTAGTGCCAGAGCGGATTGCCCATCTCTTCAAACTGGTTGAAGATCATCATGGACGGATCCTTCCGAAGCTCCCAGGTCTTGTCGAAGATCTCCTTGACGTTGGATTCGCAGCCGGGCGTTGCAATGACCTGACCCGCGATCTTCGAGAGCCAGTCAAAACGCTCTTTGGACATCTCTGCGGGCAGAATCGCAACGGAATCGCATGCGAGCAGCTTGGAGTTGAACGCGCCGCCGCGGCAGTAGTTGCCGGTGGAGGGCCAGACCGCATGGTGGTAGGTCGGATCGAACTGACCGGTCACAAGGCGCGGAACGAGGCATCCGAACGATGCGCCGACCTTGTGGCAGCCGGTGGGGAACCACTTGCCGGTCAGAAGAACGATTCTCGCTTTTACGCCGGTGAGAGAGGAGGGAAGCTCAATATAGTTGACGCCGCCGAATTTGCCGTCGCCGCCCTTTTCCACGGGGTTGTTCTTCCATGTGATGCGGAACAGGTTCAGCGGATTGACGTCCCAAAGCCCGACTTTCGTCAGTTTGTCCTGAATTTTCTCGGGAATCTTCGCCGGATCTTCCATCTGAGCGAATGTGGGAATGATGATGTTCTTTTCACGCGCACGTTCGATCGAACGGTTCAGGTTCTCACGATGCATTGTCAGATCGATCATTTGAAATCTCCTTTATCCATGAATTGATATGGGCAGTACAGCCGCATAACTTGTCTTATATATCATACACGATTTACGCCGGTTTGTAAATAAAAAACAAGCATGGCGAAAAATATTTTTTGCGAACCAAAATTATTTTTATCTTCCTATATTGACAAAAGAATGATACAATCATTACGGAGGGCAGAATGGTCAATATCGGAATCTCAACTGCAAGCTTTTTTGACAAACTGATGCTGGAAGACGCGCCTGCGTTGTTCCGGGACTGGGGCGTACGCTGTGCAGAGTACTATCTGAACAGCTATTGCGAATACGATCCGGTTTTTGTGGACCGCCTTGCACGCGAGACCGAAGACGCGGGCATCCGCGTTGTCGGGGTGCATCCGATGAGTCTTCAGTACGAGCCGCTGTTGTTTACGCCGCACCCGCGGCAAAGGGCAGATGCGATGAAAGCGTATGAGCTCGTTCTGCGCGCGGGAGAGCGCCTGCATGCCGATCACTATGTGATGCACGGACCTGTCGTGCTGAACGGCGTGGCAAAGAACCTGCAGATCGAACGTCTTGCGCCGATTTTCGATACGCTGTCGGATATGGCGGAGGATCACGGGCTGCATCTGACGCTCGAAAACGTCAGTTACAGCATCATGCCGACGCCGGAGATCGGACTCCGGATCCGCTCGCTGATGAAACGACCGCTGTATCATACGCTGGATATCAAGCAGTCGATCCGCGCGGGCGTCGATCCGATTGCGTTCGCGGATGCATTCGGCGAATCCATCCTTGCGGTGCATGCGTGCGATTGCGCGATGCGCGACGGGAGCCCGAAGTACTGCCTGCCGCCGTTCGGCGAGTTTGATTTCAAAGGTCTTGTCAATGCACTGCAGAAGAAGGGCTTTTGCGGCTCGGTTCTTCTGGAAGCATACAGCGATATGTTTCGGAATACATCGGAACTCAAGGACGCATACAATGCGCTGAATACAATCATCAACTCTTAGGAGGTATGGATATGGCAAAAAAGAAATTTGATCGCGAAGCAATGCGGATCACGGTTGATTACAACAACATGATGCGCGAAACGCTCGGCGAACGCGGACTCACAGCGGACGAGCTTACCGCGCTTCCGCTGAAAGCCGCCGCGGAGGCCATGCGCACAAAGCGCGCCGGCATGAAGTGGCGTGAGCTTCCGCACAATCAGGAAGAGATCGTGAACGAGATCGAAGCGGTCGCAAAGGACGTTCGCGCGAACTTCGACAACTTTGTCGTGCTCGGCATCGGCGGAAGCGCGCTCGGTCCCATTGCCGTGCAGCAGGCGCTCTCGCATCTGCACTATAACGATCTTCCCAAAAGAAAACGCAAAGGTCCGCGTCTGTTTGTCGAGGACAACGTCGATCCCGAGCGCATGAATGCGCTTCTGGACGTCATCGACGTCAAAAAGACCTGCTTCAACGTCATCACGAAATCCGGCAGCACATCGGAAACGATGTCGCAGCTTCTGATCGTCACCGATCTTCTGCACAAAGTGCTCGGCGAGGATATCTCTACGCATCTGATCGCGACGACGGACAGGGAAAAGGGCAATCTGATCAAGATCGCGAAGCGCGAAAATCTGAAGACGTTTTATGTGCCGGACGGCGTCGGCGGACGCTTCTCCGAACTCTGCCCGGTCGGTCTTCTGGCGGCTGCGGTCTGCGGAATCGATATCCGCATGCTGCTCGCGGGCGCGGCGTACATGGACGAGATCACGCAGAATGACAATGTGTTTGAAAACCCGGCATACCTGATGGCGGCGCTGCAGGTCGCGGCAATGAAGCGCGGCGCGAACATTCAGGTTCTGATGCCCTATGCCGACTCGCTGAAATATATCGCGGACTGGTATGCGCAGCTTTGGGCGGAATCGCTCGGCAAGCGCGTGGCAAACGACGGGACGGAGATCTACGCCGGTCAGACGCCGGTCAAATCGCTCGGCGTTACCGATCAGCACTCGCAGGTGCAGCTGTATACGGAAGGCCCGTTCGATAAGGTCGTTACCTTCCTGTCTGTGGACCGCTACCGCAAGACCATGCCGATCCCGGAGGGCTACCTCGACATTCCGGACGTTTCGTTCCTCAGCGGACACACGCAGAACGAACTGATCGCGGCGGAGGAGACCGCAACGGAATACGCCGTTATGAAGAGCGGTCACATGAACTATGCGATCCGCCTGCCCGAAGTCAACGCGTTCACCGTCGGCGAGCTTCTGTATCTCTTTGAGATTCAGACGGCATTTGCGGGCGAGCTTCTGAACATCAACGCGTTCGATCAGCCCGGCGTGGAAGAGGGCAAGAAGGCAACGTACGCGCTTCTCGGAAAACCCGGCTTCGCCGAAAAGAAGGCGGAGCTTGACGCGGCGCCCGCGAAGCTTTCCAAGTACATCGTGAAATGAAAAACAGGGCTGTCGGAAACCGGGCGCCGTACCGGGTCGATATCTTTACGATCGTAATGGTAACGGCCCTGGTTTTGTTCGGCCTTGTAACGCTCCTGAATGCGCTTTCCGACCCGTTTGACGGCACGGAAACAACATTCTCCGCGTTCTATGAACGGCTGAATTTCGAGTTCTTCACAAGGCAGATCGGCAACATCCTGATTTCGCTCGTGCTGCTGGTTCCCCTTGCGATCCTCGATTACGAAAAATACAAGCCGTTTACGAAGATTGCGTACATCGTTTCCCTGATCCTGCTGTTTCTGCTCGTTGTGGCGGGCAAGAGTACGCGCGGCGCGCTCGGCTGGTACGAGATCGGTACGCGCGCGTTTCAGCCGTCCGAGATTTCAAAGGTCGTCCTGATCGTCGTGCTGTCCAAAACGGCTTCGGAGATCTACGACCGCCGCGGTCCGATCGGAAAGTTCGTCGATTTTTTGAAGCTGTTTCTGCTCTTCTTCGTTCCGTTTGCGCTCGTTATCCTGCAGAACGACTTCGGCACGGCGATGGTCTTTCTGATCATCTTCGCCGGCATTCTGTTCTGCGTCCGGCTTCGCTGGCGTTACGTGATCGGCGGTTTGTTTGCAATCGGCGTGGGCGGCATTTTGAGCTGGTTCCTCATTCTGACCGAAACGCAGAAGGAGCGTATCCGCGTCTTTCTGGACCCGTCACGAAATCCGGAGGGCTCCGGCATGAACGTTCTGCACGCCAAGCAGATCATCGGCAGCGGCGGTTTCTGGGGCAAAGGATACTTCACGAAAGGCACGCTCACACAGACGGGCTATGTCCCGATACGGCATTCCGATTTTATCTTTTCGGGCATCGGCGAGGGACTCGGCTTTTTCGGCGCCATGCTGCTGATCATCGCGTTCTTCCTGCTGCTGTTCCACTGGCTGCATACGGCTTTGATCGCGCGCGATACGTTCGGGCGCTGTCTCGTCGTTGGGTGCACGGTCATGCTCGCCGCACACATCTTTGAAAACGTTGCAATGAACCTCGGCGCGATGCCGGTCACGGGTATTCCGCTTCCGTTTATCAGCTACGGCGGTTCGAATATCCTTGCGTCGTTCGCCTGCGTCGGCATCGTGATGAGCGTGTATGCGCGCACGGCGGGGAGGAAGAAACTGTGATCATCCGAAAACTCACCGCTTCGGACCGCGCGCAGGCGGAGGCGATGTGGCGCGACATTTTTGAGGAAGCGCCCGCGTTCACTTCTTATTATTTTGAAAAGCGGTTCCGCCCGGAACACTCCTTCGGCGCGTTTGAAGCCGATCGTCTCGTTGCGATGGCGCAGGGACGTCCCACGGAGATCTTTGTCGAGGGGAAGGTGCTTCCCGCGCTGCTCGTTGCGGGCGTTTCCACGCTGCCCGAATATCGCAGGCAGGGCTTGATGCACAAGCTGATGACGCTGCTGATCGATCACGCGAAGTCGAACGGCTTTGCTTGCTGTTATCTGCATCCGGTCACCGAATCGCTGTACGCTTCGCTCGGGTTTTGCAACGGTACCGACGCATTGATCGCGGGCTCCGACGGCACGCGTGCGCACGAGGCGTTCGTGCTGAAAGAGGGAACGGAATGGGACGATCTCCTTTCCGTTTACAACGCGGTGCTGAACACGCACGACGGCATGCAGATGCGCGACACGGCGGAACTTATGACCGTTTTTGCCGATTACGCCACGGAGGACGCCCGAACGCTGATCGCGTATGAGAACGAAAGCCCCGTCGGCTATATCTGTTATTCCGCCGACGGATCGGTATTCGAACTTTTCGCGCTGCGCCCGTCCGCCTACGCCTGCCTCCTGGATGAAGCGGCAAAGCGCGCAAATAAGGACCTGAAAGCCATCGTGCCGGTCGATTGCGGCATTGCGGGAGAACGGCATTACAGTATGCAGTATCTGGTGTTTTGCGACGCGTTCCGTCTGCCGCTCAAAAACGGCTTCTGCCGATTGGCATACTGACCGCAGCAGCCGGGGGTTCCCGGCTTTTTCTTTTCGGCATATTCCTTCGCCATTTTACATACAGTTTGACAGCGGAGGATAAGAAAATGAAAGTGATCGTGGTCAGCAAACGAACTTGGATCGGAATTCTCATTTGCCTGCTTTTGCTCGGCGTCGGGCTGGTCGTTTATTTTTCCATGCAGGAGACGGAGCAGGAGCCCGCTTCGGCGACCATGGCGACGATCGATTCCTATGAACTGAACGCCATTCCGGTCATGTCGCGGCTCGTGCCCGTCTATCGCGTTTCGCGCGACGATCAGGCGATCGCGTTGACGATCGACGCCGCGTGGAGCGCGGACAAAACGCGGTTCATTCTCGATACGCTCGATCGTTACGGGATCAAGGCGACGTTCTTTCTGTGCGGCGTGTGGGTGAAGGCGTATCCCGATATGGTAAAGGAGATCGCCGCGCGCGGGCATGAGATCGGCAATCATTCTTTGACGCATCCGCACATGAACCGGCTTACGGCGGAGCAGATCCGGACCGAGCTTTCCTCGCTCGACGATGAGATCGAAGCGCTGACCGACAAGCGCACCAAGCTGTTCCGCGCGCCGTTCGGCGAATACAACGACACCGTCGTTTCCACGGTGCGCGACCTGGGCTATGAGATCGTGCAATGGAACATCGACACCGTGGACTGGAAGGAGGGAAGGAGCGCCGACACGATCCTGAACGCCGTATTCCCGAAGCTTTCAAACGGCAGCATCATTCTGTCGCACAACAACGGCTTCGAGATCGAAACCTATCTTCCGAAATTGATCGAGAAGGCACAGAGTCAGGGCTATCGCTTTGTGACGATCTCCGAGCTTCTGCCGGAAGGCGACCGCACCGTTGACAACAACGGGCTCTGCCGCGCAGGCGGTTGAAAACGGCGAACGATTCGGGTATACTGAAAGAACACGAAATCTCGTGTTCTTTTTTTGATCGGATGCAACCTTTTTCGTTCTCCGTACATCTATAGGGTGTACGATCGAACAACGGTTTCCGCTGCCGCGGCGAGCGGGAACGAAAGGAGAAAACTATCATGCACACGCTAAAGGACAAACGGTGGTTCACGCAGCAGGTGCGTCCGCTGCTCGATACGCTGTATCGGGTTGCCTATACGCTCCTCGGGAATGACGCCGATGCGCAGGACGCCGCACAGAACAGCGTCGAGCAGGCGTACGTGTCCCTGCCGAAGCTCCGGGACCGGGCGAAGTTCCGCCCGTGGCTGATGCGGATTCTGAAAAACGAATGCTACATCATTCTGCGCGAAAAGAAACGCGTCATTCCGTTCGACGATCTCCCGGAGGAGAGCAGCGAACCGCTGGACACGCTCGATCTCAAAACCGCGTTTAACAAACTTTCGCCCGAAAGCCGGCTTTGCATCACGCTGTACTACTATGAAGGTTACAGCGTTTCCGAAATCGCCGCATTTTTAAACGAGCCGGAAGGCACGGTGAAAAGCCGCCTTTCCCGCGCAAGGAAGGCAATGCGGCACGACCTCATGGAACAGGAGGTTTCCCATGCAGAATAAACAAAACAAACAAAATACATTTGAATCTCTTTTGCCGCCGGTGCCGGAAAGCTACCGCGCAAGAATGGAGGAAACGCTTGCCGCGCTTCCCGTCGAAACCGCTTCCCGCACCGTTTCGGTTCGCAGTTTCACCAAAAAGCAGATGATCATTCTCATCGCCGCGCTGGTCACGCTTCTGACCGTCGGCACCGCGTTTGCGGTCGGCATTTCCCGCATGCAGGAAATGCGAGACGAAGCACAGAAGACGATTGCGGATTATGAATCGATCGTCAACGGATCGGGCGGCGCCGAAACCGCATTGAACAACGCTTCGCCCACGCCCTACGTCATCCTGGAGAACTTTGAAACCGATGAGAACGGTGAATGGCGTCCCAACGAACTTGACCGTCTCGACGTATCCGACACCGTCGGCGCGTTCACGATCCGCCTGGTGGGATTGAGTCCGAATTACGGCGACGGACATCTGATGGCGGACATCCGCATCGAAGCGGATCATGCGCAGCCGTATTCGTTGGATATGCTCCGGCTTTCCGTGAACGGCAGCGAACCGATCCGTACCGTCGGAGATTCGGAAACGGATAAACAGTGGAGCTGCACACCGACGCCCTGCATCGCAGAGGAGTGGTTCAATGACAATTACGATATCGTGAATCCGATATTTGCGCTCTCCGGGAACCCGCTCCAGCCGGGCATGACCTTTGAGATCACCGGAACGTTGAACGGCGAAACGTTCAATCTGACCTATGATTTCAGCCGAGAAGCGTATGAAACGCTGAAAGCGGAGCAGCTTGACTCGCTGGATGCAATTTCAACCGTGCTGTCCGACATCCCGGACGACGTCATCTTAGTCAACAAATCGGTCCG
This sequence comes from uncultured Eubacteriales bacterium, assembly GCA_902792295.1. Lineage (GTDB taxonomy): Bacteria > Bacillota > Clostridia > Christensenellales > CAG-138 > UBA3792. The sequence continues at coordinate 727 of CADAZC010000009.1, read as the reverse complement.
GGGTGAAGTAATCGAAGAGATAGCGCTGAAGGATCATTTTCTGTATGTGCTTTGGCATCATGACAGAGAGTACAGAACCGATCCGAACAACAGCGACCGTCTCCAAGCGACCTATACGGAATATGACAAGGGCATCCATACGACTGTAGACGGAATGCTTTCCTTTAACGATTTCATCAGCTCCACAAAAGGGGAGGACGGCGAAAATCATCAGATTCATCGCGCATATTTCCCGTATGACGGCGCTATGCCCGACGAGTCGCTGATCGGCTTCGGCAGATCGATCTTCCGCGTCAACTGGAAAAACAAAACCGTAACGGCGCCGAAAGACGACGCGGAATACGACGCGTGGAGAAAGGAAAGCGCGGAACTCTCCGCAAAGGACTACGGGACCGATTTCCTTGCGAAGCCGGAAATTGCCTGCGATTCGTTCAAGGTGAAAGAGATGATCTATCTGAACAAGAGCGCGGAGGGACAGCTTGCGGTGATTCTCGAAACCGACGAGCCCGTCAAGGACGCGCTGCACGGACGGGACAGGCAGCCGGTCGTGACTGTGAACGGCGTGACGCTGGAGAACGAAATAACCTATATACAGGATCCGAATGATTTTTGCGGCGGCTCCAAGAATGGCGGCAAGCTGAACGGGTTCTGGCTCTATTGCCCGGCATACCGTACGCTGCCCGAGACGTTCGAGGTGACGGTCTCGTGGCGCGGCGACACCGTGACG
>CADAZC010000008.1 GCA_902792295.1 uncultured Eubacteriales bacterium | reverse complement strand
CTACGCGATCCAGGCAGGCCGCGAGGTTCGCATCATCGTCAAGCCCGAGCGCGTCAGCGACACCGAGACCGTCATCATGGCGAAGGATATCGCAAAGCGTATCGAAAGCGAGCTGGAGTATCCGGGCCAGATCAAGGTCAACGTCATCCGCGAGACCCGCACGGTCGATTACGCAAAATAAAAAGCACGGGGCAGAGCGATCTGCCCCTTTCTTTTGGAGGGAGATCAATGAAGTTTTACGCGGCAGACGCACATTGCGACTATCTGTTCGGCGCGATGGAATACGGCTGGACGATCGACACGCAGAAGCGGAACCAGACGATCACGCTGGAGAACCTCAAAAAGGGCGGCGTTGCGCTGCAGTTCCTTGCGGCGTGGTCGGATACGACGCTCAAGGTCCCGCCGCTCGAGCAGGTGCTGATCATGATCGACCGGTACCATACCATGCTCGAAACGCATCCGGAGCTGGTGCGGCTCACAAAAGAGTTCGATCCCGCTTCCGGAAAGATCGCCACGGTGCTTGCGGTCGAGGGCGCGGAGTGCCTCGGGGCGTCGCCTTCCATCCTGCGCGATCTGTACCGACTCGGTGTGCGCGCCATGACATTTACATGGAATTCGGACAACGAGCTTGCGGGCGCTGGGCAGGGGAAAAAGCGCCGCGGACTGTCCGCCGCGGGGCGCGAGATTCTTCATGAGATGAACCGCCTCGGCATCGCGTTCGACGTGTCGCATCTTTCGGACGAAGGCATCGAGGACGCGCTGGCGTACAGCTCGCAGCCGATCTTCGCATCGCATTCGAACTGCCGAAAGCTTCAGAACGCGCCGCGCTGCCTCCCGGACGAATACATCCGCGCGATCGCCGAAAAAGGCGGCGTCGTCGGGATCAATTTCTACGGTCCGCAGCTAACGGAATCCGGGCATGCCGTGATCAGGGACATCGTACGGCACATCGCGCACGCAGTTTCGGTCGCGGGCGTCGGTCACGTCTGCATCGGCTCGGACTTTGACGGCATGCAGCGCTATCCGAAGGACCTCAAAAATCCGGCCGACCTTCCTGCGCTGTTCGACGCGCTCCTTTCGGAGGGATTTACCCCCGCCGAGGTCGAGCGTATCGCCTACAAAAACCTGCGCGACTATATCGTGCAATTCCTGTGAGCGCACAAAAAACACTTGCATTTTACCGGCGTCTGTGTTATGATACCGCTTGCAAACCGAATAGGGGCATGATGTAATGGTAACATAGCGGTCTCCAAAACCGTTCTTGAGGGTTCGAGTCCTTCTGCCCCTGCCAAACAAATAACCACCCGAATGGGTGGTTATTTGTTTGGCGTTATGATAGAGGACTCGAACGACGCGGCGACGACTCGGTCGGCGCAAAAACACCGCAGTGCGGTGTTTTTAGCGGACGGCTGCGCAGCGCAAGACCGACTGCGAAGCGCGGAGCGCGAGCAGACGAGTCTGAACAAGCGGAGCAGGCGAGTCCTTCTGCCCCTGCCACGTCGCCGCAAGCTTCACTTGGCTTGCGACGACTTTTTTGTTTCTCAAACAAGTCATCGCTGCGCTATCAATCGCTTGCGGGGATTGCGCCTGCGGCGCAGAATGGTTGAAAACCGTCGGGCTTTCGGGTATAATGAAGCATCATAAACGTTGGAGATTCGTATGGAAATCACGCTGAAACCCATGACGCGGGAGATGCATCACCGCTATTTCAAAGAATACGAGAACAGTCCGGAATTGTTTTTCGATCCGTCGAAATGCGTTCCGTATGTCTATGATCGGGATGCGGTCGACCGCTATGTGCAGCGTCAGATCGACCTCCGGCGAGTACCGCTTGCGATCATGCTCGGGGACGAGATCGTCGGCGAGATCGTCATCAAAAATATTGAGGACAAAAAATGCGCGACGATGGGGCTTTGCCTGAAAGGCGCTGCGTACAAGGATCGCGGGATCGGGACGCAGGCGGAGCGGCTGGCGGTGCAGTATGTGTTTTATGAACTGGACATTCCGACGCTTTATGCCGATTCGATCCGGCCGAACACGCGCAGCCAGCACGTTCTGGAAAAGGTCGGGTTTACGCTGACCGGCGAGGATGAGAAATTCAAGTACTATCGGATCGACCGACCGGAAGGATAACCGTATGACGATCGAGGAAAAGGTATTCTTGCGCAAGCGCTTCGTGCCGGAAGCCATGCTTGCATACGGGTTTATCCAAACGGACGCGGGATATGTGTATAAGACCGACTTCATGAACGGCGATTTTTCCGTGATCTTCACGGCGGATGAACACGGGGCGGCGGGGACGGTTTACGACAACATGAACGGCGAGGTCTATACGCCGCTGCGCGCGGAACGTTTCGACGGCGCGTATGTGAATACGGTACGGTCGGCGTATGAAGAACTGCTGAACACGATCGCGGAACAATGCTGTACGGACGTGCTCTTTGTTTCGGATCAGGCGAACCGCATGACGGACCGGATCTTCACCGAATACGGTGTAAAGCCGGATTTTCCGTGGGGACGGAGCCCGCACGAGCATTCGGGCACGTTTCGCCATGCGGACAGCGGCAAGTGGTTCGCGCTGATCATGCATATCCGAAAAGGGCTTCTCACAAAGGACGCGGACGGGACGACGATCGACGTGATGAATCTCAAGATCGACCCGAACGCGCCGAGCCCGCTTTGCGACGGCGTGTATCCGGCGTATCATATGAACCATAAAAGCTGGATCACGGTCGCGCTCGACGAAACGCTTTCCGACGACGCGGTCGCGGCGCTTGTCGAAACGAGTTTCCGCATGACGGGCGGAAAGAATTGATTCCGGCGCATAACTGTGATAAACTCTAAACAAATCGGATGCTGTGAGGGCAGGGGACGATGATCAAAAAACTGTTTCGGGAAATGCTGGTCACGCAGATCGTTTCGGCGATGACCGTGATGCTGTGCATGCTGATCGACAGCATCATGATCGGGCGGTTTCTGGGCGTGGATTCCATGAGCGCGTACGGCTTTGCGACGCCGCTGCTTCTGGTGTTCGCAGCGCTCGGAAGCATGATCTCCGCCGGCGTGCAGGTGGTTTGCGGCAAGACGATCGGCAGCGGCGACCGCGAGGGGACCGATGCGTGCTATTCCGCCGCCATGTTTCTTTCCGTCGCGATCTCGACGGTCGGGATCGCGCTGGTCTTTGCGCTTCTGAACCCGCTTACGCGTCTTCTTGGCGCGGGCGCGGCGTCACCGGACAACGCGGTATTCGGACTGACAAAGGATTACATCAAGGGCTTTATTCTCGGCGCGCCGGCGTTTCTCTGCGCGCAGGTCATGGTCCCGTTTTTACAGTTGTCCGGCAAGCGGACGCGGCTTGTGATTGCCGTCGTTGCAATGACCGTATCGGATATCGTATTTGATCTTCTGAACGTATTTGTATTTCACGGCGGCACCTTCGGAATGGGACTTGCCTCTACGCTGAGCTATTATATCGCTCTCGCGATCGGACTCCTGTATTTTTTCGGAAAGGACTGCATGTTCCGGTTCCGCTTTCGTCTGATGCGCCTGCGCGTGTTCAAAGATCTCGTGGCCTACGGAATCCCAACGGTCATCAACCAGATCAGCACGGTGCTGCTCGTTCTGCTGCTGAACCGGTTGCTTGAGGCGGCGCAGGGCACGGTTGCCGTTGCCGCATATTCGGTAATCTCCACGTTGACCAATATCTGTTATTGCTTCGGCACAGGCATTGGCTCCGTGGCGATGATGCTGGCGTCCGTCTTCTATACCGACCGCGACCGCAGATCCATTCACGAACTGGTGCGGCTGATGACGATCTATGCGATCCTGCTTGACGTTGCCGTCATGGCGATCGAACTGCTCGTCGCCGTCCCGCTTGTGACGCTGTTCCTGGGCGACGACGCGGAAGCCGTCCGGATCGCCGCGTTCGGGCTTCGGCTGGTCGTGCTCTCGATCGTACCGTCGTCGTTGAACTCCGCGTTCAAAAATTATTATCAGGGGGTCAACCGCATCGGGTTCGCCGAGGTGATCTCCGCGCTGCAGAACTTTGTGTTTCCCGCGCTGTTTGCGTTCGTGCTGAGCCGGTTCCTCGGCGTCACGGGTATCTGGCTCGGGTATCTTTGCGGCGAAACGGCGGCGCTGATCACGTTCTCCGTCGTCGTCTGGAAGCATCGCGGACGCATTTCGCTGTCTGCGGACGCCTACAGCATGCTTGAGCCGGGGTTCGGCACATCGGAGGAAAACTGCCTTGAACGTTCGGTGCAGAGCGAAGGGGATGCGATCGCCGTTTCGGAGGAAGCCGTGATGTTCTGCAGAGAACACGGGCTTGCGTCGCGGGAGAGCATGCTGATCGGGCTGTGCATCGAGGAGATGACGGTCAATATCGTAAGGCACGGCTTCGGCGCGGACCGGAAAAAGCATCACATCGACGTCCGGCTGGTGCTGGAAGGCGACGTCCGTGTGATCCGCATCCGCGACGATTGCGTGAACTTCGATCCGGTGCATTATCTCAAGCTGCACGAGTCGGACGATCCGACCGCGCACATCGGCATCCGCATGGTCATGAAGACCGCGAGGGAAGCGAACTATCTGAATTCGCTGGGCTGGAACAATCTGACGCTGGTCTTTTGAGACGGGCGGGGAGCATGAAAACAGGAGGCAGAGGCATGACGTATCGGCGGCTTCCGTATGAGGAATACTTCATCAATACGAGCGAGGATTATACGCACACCGGGAAGGTGACCTATCCGGTGAAGTATATTGCGGTCAAATACAACACCACGAAGTTTTTCAAGTTTTTCGGGCTTGCGCACGAGGTCAACTACGAGATTCACTACGAGCCGGACCGCGACGTGATCCAGATGCATTTTCAGCGCACGCTCGGCGCGATCGACTGGGTGGCGAACATCTTTGAGTTTTCGAGCCGCTACTACCGCGCGATCGAATTCGAGGGCGAACCGCTGCAGCTGCGCGTCCATCACGGATGGGGGAATATGTATCTTGCGATCAAGCGCGAGGTGCGTGAAAAGTGGTCCGAGCTTCACGAGATGCATCCGACCGCCGCGACGGAGATCCTCGGCTGGTCGCTGGGCTCCGGCATCGCATGTCTGTGCTGTCAGGACCTGAACTACAACTTCGGCGTGAAGCCGTACCTTTACACGTTCGGCAGCGTGCGGCCGTTCAAATGCACGATCCTCAACAAGGAGCGGATGCACCGCTATCTTGCAACGCTCTGCACCGATTGCGAGAACTTCGCCGACGTGAACGATCTGATCACCTATATGCCGCCGTTCCGCGGGTTTACCATGATCCGCCGCGTCGACGTGGGGACGGACCTCAAACGCACGCTCTTCCGGCTTCTGCATCCGCTGCGCTTTCATGTGCATTACGATCTGCCGGAACTGTATCAAAAACTGACCGGCAAAACGGAGGACGCGCCGGAGGAGGAATAACGGACGCAAAAAATGCGCATGCTTTCAGCATGAGAAATGCGATCCGGAACCTGTTTCAATTTGACGCGCCGTACCGGCAATTTGAGCTTAAGGAGACGGAGTCCGAAGGGACGCCGTCTTTTTTCGCGCGCAGAAAAGAGAAGCGCGCAAAGGTCCGCGAGGCGCAGGGACGGATCGAAAAGAACCTCGACGCGAACCGGAAATGGCTTGCCGCACGCTTTTCGGCAAAGGTCAATACGGACCTGATCCTGCGGCCTTTTCTGCTCGGCGGAACGGCAAGAGCGCTTGCGGCAAGCATGAACGGTATGGCGGACGACAAACAGATCGCCGATTTCATCCTGCGCCCGGCGTTCGCCGTACGCGTCGACGGCGTTTCCCGGACCGATCTTCCGACGTACTTTTGCGAACACGCGCTCTCCATGCACGAGACCGAGTTGAGCGACAGCCGCGACGCGATCGTACAGGCGATCGCGGAAGGACGGACGGCGATCCTGTTCGACGGCGCAAAGCAGGCGATCCTCTGCGACACGCGCGGGTTCGTTTCGCGACCGGTTTCGGAGCCGCAGAACGAGATGACGATCATGGGACCGAAGGAGGCGTTCACGGAAAACATCCGCACGAACGTCACGCTTCTGCGGCGCATCCTGAAGCGCCCCGACTTCGTCTGCGAATTTCGCGATTCGGGCGGCACGAACCGCACAAAGCTCGTGCTTGCGTACCTCGACGGTACGGTCAATCCGGCGCTGCTCTCCGAAGTCAAACGGCGGCTGGATGCGATCTCGACGGATATGCGGCTCACCGTCGGGCGCGTGGAACAGCTGATCGAGGATTATACCTATCTGCCGCTGCCGCAGATGCTGAAAACGGAACGCCCGGACCGTGCGGCGTCCGCGGTGCTCGACGGACGGATCGCGCTGCTCGTGGAGGGATGTCCGCAGGCAGGCGTGCTGCCGATCACGATCGGCACCCTTCTTGCAAGCGGCGAGGACATGGATATGCGTCAGCCGGTCGGCACCATCGTGCAGGCGATCCGCATGATCGGCGCGCTCCTTTCGACCTATCTTCCCGCGTATTTCCTTGCGCTCGCGCTGCATCATCCGGGGCAGCTCTCGGGCGAGATCCTCGAAACGGTGATCGCCTCCCGCGCGATGGTGTTTCTGCCGCTGTGGATGGAAATGATCTTTCTGCTGCTGGTCTTTCAGCTCGTCCGTGAGGCGGGACTGCGTGTGCCCGGCTCGATCGGTCATGCGATCGGCATCATCGGAGGACTGCTTCTCGGGCAGGCGGCGGTTTCCGCGAATATCGTTTCGACCGTCGTGCTGATCATCGTGGCGCTGACGGGACTCGGGAACTTTGCGATCCCCGATTACAGCGCACAGATCGCCGCGGCGTATTACCGCGTGCTTCTGTGCATTGCGGCAACGTTTGCGGGACTTTTGGGTATCACGGTCACGGGACTTTGCGCCACGGCGGTGATGTGCTCCGCCAAATCGTTCGGCGTGCCGTTCTTCGCGCCGTTTTCGCCGGTCACGAGGCATGCGGAACATCTGCTGTTCCGAACGCGTCTAAAAAACCGCGCGGGCGCGTCCGACCGGTGGAACGCAAAAAGGAGGCGCGCATGAATCTTCGCATCGGCGCGTTCGGGAAGCAGGAGAGCGCGGCAATGGTGCTGATCGCAGCGTTTTTCGGCGGATGCTTTGCCGCGGACAGCCGCCTGCTTTTTGAGAACGGAAACGCATCGTGGATCATCGAGATCATTTCGACGATCCAGGCGCTTCTGCTGTTTGAGGCGACGGTCTGGGCGCTGCGCGTGCGCGGCGGAAACGACCTTTCCGCGCTGATCGGCGATTCGCACGTCAAGCGTGCGCTTGCCGTTTTTCTGATGCTTGCGCTGCTGCTCGCCGCCATGCAGCCGCTTCAGCGGTTTCTTCTGACGATGACGCAGTACGTGTTCGTCGAGTCCAAACATGTGACCGCGTGCCTGTATCTGCTGCCGTGCCTGTTCCTTCTGACGGCGCTCGGTGCGGAAACGCTGGTGCGCACGGCGCGGATCCTTCTGCCGATCCTGCTGGTCTCGATCGCTGCTGCGCTGCTTTCGGGAATCGGGCAGTATCACCTGTACCGCATTCATCCGATTCCGTTTGCGGAGCCGGCGAACCTCTTTACGTTGGCGGGCGGTGCGCAGATCCGCGCGGCGCCGCCGCTGCTGGCGCTCCTGTGCATCGGCGAGGGCACGCAGGACCGGATGGCGATGCGAAGCGCAGGACGCATCGGCGCGATCGCGGGCGGGGCGCTTGCCGCGCTTGCGCTGTTCGCACTTTCGATGACGTTCACCTATACGCAGTTAAAGGACATGCCCGCGCCGTTTTATCGGATGCTCGTGGAGGTGCGCGCCGAGAACCCGACGCTGCGGCTCGACCGTGCGGTGCTGTTTCTCTGGCTCGGCGGGGCGGTGCTGACGTCGGCGTTCTATCTGTACGCCGCCTGCGTTCTGTTTTGCAAAACCTTTCGCGTGCGGGATTCGCGTCCCGTCGCGCTGTGCTTTTCGGGGGTCGCGGCGACGCTGATCCTCGTGCTGTTTTATGAAACGGAGACGACCGCGAAGATCCTCGAACATCTGTACCGCGATGCATGGATGCTGATCGGGCTGCCGTTCCCGCTGATCCTTTTGAAACCGCGAAGGAGGAAACCAAAATGCGCCGCATCGGTCTGATTCTTTTTCTGCCGCTGATGCTTTTCGGCTGCATGCAGTCGAAAAACATCGACGAGTATGCGTACGTGCTGAACGTGGGCGTCGAACGCGGCACGACGATGCCGTATCTTGTGACGGCGCTTGTTTCGGTGCCGGGCGGCACGGAGGACACGAAGGTTACGAACACGGTGATCACGGCGGAGGCGCGGACGTTCTCGGAGGCGTACGAAACGCTGAACGCGATCTATCCGAGCCGGCTGAGTTTTTCCCGCGCATCGCTGCTTGCGATCGGCGAGGATCTTGCGCAAAGCGGAGAGCAGGATGCGTTTCTGAACTTCGCGTTCGGGAAGCCGGATCTGTGGCCGAATCTGCGTGTCGTCGTCGCAAAGCCGCCGATCAGGGACGTGTTCGAGGGCTGGATCAGCGAAGCCGATCCGTCGCTCCGGAAGATCAAAACGGCGGTCGGGGATCTGTCCGGCGTTTCCGGCATGACCGCGGACACGGGGTACAGCACATACCTCGAAGCGATCGGCGACAAGCGGTTCGACGTGATGCTCGCGTATGCGGGCGAAAACGAATACGGATTGCAGCCGGACATGGTCGGGGGAGAAGCGTACCCGTACACCGGCGGATCGCTGCTTACGGAGAGCGCGCTGAAAACGTCGACGGCGGGCAGCGCGGTGTTCGACGGCAGCCGGATGGTCGGGATTCTGGACGGCAGGCATACGATGGAGGTGCTGATGGTGACCGGCGCGTTTCAAAAGGGCGAGATGCACTTTACGCTTCCGGACGGTTCCGCGATGCGTGCGGCGCTTTATCGCATGCGCGCGCCGAAGATCCGGCTTCATAACGGTGAAGCGAGCGTGGAACTGCATCTCAAGGCGGACGTGTTCGACCCGGAGACGGTTTCCATGGAGCAGGACGCGCTGAAAGCGCTGATAGAGGAACGGCTCGAAACAGAGTTTTCCGCAGTCTTTGCGGCGCTGCAGCGCGCAAACAGCGATGCCATGGGATTCGGGCGGTTCCGTGCAGAGCAGTTCCGCGACGTCAAAGCGTGGGAGGCATGCGACTGGAAATCGGAATACCGCGCGCTGAACGTCACATTCTCGGTGACGGTCATGCTTTCGCACGAGCGCCGCGGCTCGGAAACGGAGTGAGGGAATGATCCTGTTTTTCGGCGTTCAGCTTGCGCCGCTTCTTTACGGCGCGGCGTATCTCGTGCACAGCTTCAGAAACCGGCGGCGGGGGCAGGGGATCGCGATCGGCGCGCTGCTGCTGCTGCACTGCGCGGCGCTCGGACTGCTGCTCTGGGAGTTTTTGTCCGTACCGTAAAAAAAGACCGTCCTTTTGGACGGTCTCTTTTGATGAATCTGTTATTGAACGGTCTCGGGAATCAGGGCTGCCGCGTCCATGATGTGCGCCTGCAGGAGCTTCACGGCTTCGTCGACGTTGCCCGCCTTGCAGGCGGCAAGGATCTTTTCATGCTCGGCGACGGAGTTTTCACGGTCTGCCGCGTCGCTGTAAAAGCCGCTGCGGAGGTAGCGGTCGATGTTCGCGTGGATGATCTCCATCAGCATATCCGCAACGGGATTGTTCGCTTTGGCGGTCAGGACTTCGTGGAACCGGATGTTAAGGTTCTCGGTCTGAATCACGTCGTTCGCCTCGCGCTGTCCTTCGAGAATTGCGTCGAGCGCGGCAAAGTCTTCTTCGGTCATGCGCGGCACGGCGACGGCAAGCATCGCCACGGAGATCGCGGCACGGACCTGCATGGTATTGATCAGCATTTCACGGGACAGCTCGGTTACGGTTGCGCCGCGATTGGCATGAATCGTAACGAGATGCTGTGCTTCGAGCTGACGGAGCGCCTCGCGAACCGGGATGTGACTGACGTTCAATGCAGCGGAGATCTCATCCTGCTTCAGCTGCATTCCGCCGGGCAGAGCACCGTTCACAATACCTGCGCGCAGGACGCGATAGACCCATTCCTGCGTGCCGAACCCTTCACGGTTTTCTACATTGGCTGCAAGTGCCTTATAATCCATTATTCTCACTCTCCATACTATATATTCCGGCAATATATTGTATTACCCAATAACAATATAATATAAAATCGTCAATTCGTCAACCGTTGTTTTGCAAAGATATGGAAATTTAATGAAAATACGGGAAGCCGTGACGAACGCAGATTCGCCGCTTGCCGCTCGGACGGCCGCAGACCGGCGCGCCGTTCACGGAAAGCGCCGGATGAACGGGCACGACGAAGTAAGCGTAATCCCCGTCGAGCGATTCGACCGGATCGGAAAAATGCACGGTATAGGCGGCGTCCTCCGCGGTCGTGAGCAGAATGGCAAAGCCGGATGCATCCTCGCGGTAGAGCCGGTAGTGCATATAGCGCGAGGGCGGGGTAAACGTGATCTCGGCGACGTCGTCGATCAGCGTAACGGTAAGATCGGTCGGCGGGTCGGGAATCTGCCAGTAGTCCGTGACAACCTTCGGCTCGGTGCCGCGTACGAAGTATTCGTTCACGGTCTGCCGGGGCGGCGTCAGACTGCCCGCCAGGACGGCAATATGCTCGTTTTTCAGCGTAACGGCGTCAAGCGCAACGGAAGTTACGCTGTCCGGGACGGCAAAGTCCGGCGCGCCGCCGTCCGGGTAGAGCGCGGAAAACACGCCGGAGAGCAGCATGGCCGGGTACGTTCCGCCGCCGCTGTCCTTCGGAAGACAGCGTCCGCCGGTCGCATCGTCAAAGCCCATCCAGACGACTGCGGCGTAATCGGGATTGAACGCGGCAAGCCAGATATCGCGGTTGCCGCTCTCGTCGCCGACGGTTCCGGTCTTTGCGGCAAGCGGAATATTCAGCGCGGAGAGAAGACTTGCCGTGCCGCTTTCGGCGACGCTTTTCAGAAGCGAAGTCAGGATAAACGCATTGCCCTCGGAGAGGACGCGCGTCTCTTCCGCAACATGCCGATAAAGCTCCGTTCCCGCGCGATCGGTGATGCGCGTCACCACATACGGCGCGCGATAGACGCCGCCCGCCGCGATCGCCGCATACGCGCCGCACAGCCGGTAGGGGGATACGCCGTAGGTAAAACCGCCGAGCGCGAGCGTCAGAGAATCGTCGCGCACGTCGAACGGGATGCCGAGCCGCGCGGCAAACGCTTTGCAGCGTTCCACGCCGAGCTCTTTAAACAGCGAAACGGCGGGCAGATTCAGCGACCGCGTGACCGCTTCGCGCATGGTGATCCATCCCGCATAGCGGCCGTTGGCGTTCTTCGGCGTGTAATCGCCGAAGTCGATCGCGTCGTCGAGCAGCATGGACGCGGCGGTATAGCCCGCTTCGAGCGCGGGCGCATAAACGAGGATCGGCTTGATCGCGCTGCCCGGCTGTCGCCGGATGCGCACGGCGCGGTTGAATCCGAGCGCGGTTTCGCTGCCGCGTCCGCCGACGATCGCCGAAACGCCGCCGGTCTTTGCGTCGATCAGAACAAACGCGCCCTCGGAGGATTCGTTTCCGTACATCGGAAAATATGCGTCGTTTTCGAACGCGGTCTCCGCGATGCGCTGCGCGTCCGGGTCCATGGCGGTTTCCACGGTGAATCCGCCGGAAAGCAGCGTGTCGAGATCGCAGCCGAGAATGGAACACGCCTCGGTGATCGCAAGGTCGATATAGGAGTTGTGCTTCTGCTTCTGTTCGTCGGAAACCAGGTTGAGCGGTTCCGCCTTCGCCTGCCGCGCAGTCTCGGCGTCGATCATGCCGTACTCGACCATCAGATCGAGAATGACGCCGCGGCGGCCGAGAGACGCTTCGGGACGGAGGTGCGGCGCATAGGTTGCGGGCGATTTCAGTACGCCTGCCAGAAGCGCGCTTTGAGCAACGCTCAGTTCGTTCGCGTGCACGCCGAAATATCCCTCCGCCGCCGCTTCGATGCCGTAATAGCCGCCGCCGAAATAAACGCGGTTCAGATAGCAGGAGAGGATCTCGTCCTTGGTCAAAAGCTGTTCGAGCTGATAGGAGAGGATCGCCTCGTCGACTTTGCGGTTCAGCGTCTTTTCGGCGGAAAGGTGCGTGAGCTTGATGAGCTGCTGCGTCACGGTGCTCGCGCCCTCCACATAGGAACCGGCGCGCAGGTCGTGCAGCGCCGCGCCCGCGATGCGGATGAGGTCGAATCCCGGATGCGAATAAAACCGCGCGTCCTCCGCGGCGAGAAACGCGTTCTTCACATAGTCCGGCAGCGTGTCGATCCCGATCGAAACACGGTTTTCCCTGCGGTACAGCCGCGAAACGATTGTGCCGTCGCGGTCCTTGATCAGGAGGGTTTCCTCGGACGCATAGATCTTTTCAAGGTCCAGCATCTGCCACGCGTCCTGCGAAAACAGCCAGACCGCGCCGCAGAACAGCGGAACGAGCACGAGCAGCAAAACGACGCGCAAAAAACGCCGACGGCGGCGTCGGCGGTATAAGCTTTGATAGGTTCGGATGGCTTCTTGCCCGCGCATACACACAGTATGCCGCGCGGGCGCTTACCCTATGCGCGCGGGAGCAGAAAGCGGCGCAGACGCTTTTGATACGCTTTTGAAAACAGCTGATACGCGATATCGAGCAAAAACAGGAAAAACAGAACGCCGAGCGCAAAAAGCGCGGTGACGAGCGGCGGGAGGACGGTGAGAAGATGCACGTCAAGGAAGTACAGCCCGACCGCGACGAGCGCCGTCCACAGGAGCACGATGCCGATCGGCACAAGCGTTGCAAGACGCGGATTTTTGAGACCGCGGAACGCGTGCCGCAGCGGAACGTACGGCGCAAGGACACAGACAAATGCGAGCCATGCATAATGCGGAACGGGCAGCGCAAGCACGATCGCGGCGATCACAAGATCGCAGAGGATCGCGTACCGCGTGAGGCGCTCCTCGCAAAGCGGCTGCATGCATACGGCAAGCGGCAGGAAAAAGAGCGGCGCAAACCAGCCCGTGAGCTCCGCCGCGCAGAGCAGCAGAAGCGCGAGAAGGGCGCACATCGGAACAAGCCGTATCGGGGATGGTTGACGTTCGAATGCCATACTTAAATCCGAAAGACCGTCAGGCCTTTCGCCTCCGCCATCCGCATCGTCTGCGCAGAGCCGCTGGGGGCTTTTCGCACATAGGCGATGCAGAACTGTGAATCGTTGACCATACGCGCGTTCCGTTCGCGCATACAGCCGGGGTGATACGTTTCGGACAGGTACAGAACCGCGTCCGCTTCCTGAAGGATCGTCCGGTACCGCAGCTTGTCGGCGGACGTATAGGAATGCGCCTGTCCGCGGTGCGGCACATAGACCGAAAGCGTGATCGAAGGGTCGATCTTTTTGAGCGCAAGGATCCATTCGCCCGCCAGAAGATCGAACCCCTTTGCGCCGCCGATCACAAAGTGACGGCAGCCCTCTTTGACCGCGTCCGAAACCGCCGATTCCAGCGAGGACAGCAGGGACGCGTAAGCGGGTGAATCCGGTTTCGGCAGTTCGCGATGCCCGGTGAAGCAGCAGGTTGCGTTCATGGGAGCGCTCCTTTCCGCATCGTGCGGTTCGAGAGCAGCCGGTGCAGCGCTTTCTGATCGTTTTCGTCAAATGCACGGATCAGCTCGACGGCGAGACGCTCCGCCTCATCAAAGAGCTCCGGGACGCTTTCGTTCCGGACACGGTCCGGCTCCCACGGGGACGCCCAGCTTTTGCGGGACAGGTTCATACAGTCGTCGCAGTCCTCATGGTCCGGACCGATCAGCAGATCGGAAACGACGCCCGGCTTTTTGAACAGCCGTTCAACAAACCGCACAAAGCGGTAGCGGCGGTTTTTCGGATCGAACATCAGCGGGGCAAGCCGCCGATACTTGCGGACGCCGCGGGCGTACGCGCCCGAAACGGATGCGCCGCAAAGCTCCTTTGAGACGTCGGAAAGGAGCGCGTCGACCCGGTCGGCGACGACACGCGCCAAAAGGACGGAACGGAAGGGGAACGCGTCCTTCGTCTGCGCATAGACGACGGAGTCGATCACACCCTCGAAACGCGAATGTGCGCTGCCCGGATGCGACGAATCCACATAGGGATGCAGCGTGCTGTCCAGCGCGATGTGCGTCAAAAATCCGTACAGATACGGGCGCAGGGAAGCGTCCGCGTGCTTTTCGAGCGCGGAAAAGAGCACGCCGCAGTCCAGCCCGTGCAGGACGTTGCCGTGTTTTTTCTGATGCGGCACAAACGGCGTCGGCGGCAGACGGTCGTAGAAATAGTAATCCGGTCCGAGACACCCGAGAAAATAAAGTTCCCCGAGCGTTTCGACTGGCTTACGGACCGCCTCGGCGACACGCGTGCCGAAGATAAGATGCGTGCAGATGTTCGGCATAGGAATATGATACCATATTTTCCGGATTTTGTACCCGTTTTGCGCGTGTTTTTTATCTTTTTTGTAAACGAAATGCAAAATCTCTTCCGATTTGCGAAATGCGTGCTAAAATGGGAACATATCAGATCATGCGGAGGTGGGGTTATCCATGAAACGCATCAAAAACAGAAGAAAACACTTCCGGATCACCAATCCGCTCGGCTTTTCGCTGTTCTGCGCGATGATCATTCTCGCGATCGGGCTGATCGTCGGCATGGTTTTTCTCGTCCGCGGCGGGTATCTTAAGGACATGCTGAACTGCGCAAAGTCCGAATTGAACGGCGGACGCGGAACGCCGACGCAGGTTGCGGCGGTTTCGGAAACGCCCGAAACGCCCGCACCCTCGCTGAAACCGACGGATACTTCGCTTGAAACGCCCGCAATCGGCACGCCTGCGCCCGAAACGCCGACGCCGCCGCCCATCGAGCCGGAAACGCCCGATCCCGACGCGGCTGCCGGTCCCACGAAGGACCCGACCTCGCCGCTTGCCGGATTCACGATCGGTCTGGACCCGACGCGCGACGGCGGATCGAAGTACAAGGAGGAGGGCGAGTATAACCTCGAGTTCGCGAAGGAGCTTGCCGCGTTCCTCGAATCCAAGGGCGCGAAGGTGATCATCACCCGCGAAGACACCAAGAAAGAAGTCGGAAACAGCCAGCGTGCGAAGATCATCAAGAATGCGAACTGCGACATCGCGCTGCGGCTGATGTGCAACCATATTTCCTCGAAGACGTCCGGCTGCTACGTGCAGGCGCCGAAGAAGAACAAGACCTACGGAAAGGCGCTGATCGACGCGTACTCGGAGGCGACCGGCATCAAGATTCAGTCCGGCAAGAAGAACGGCGTTGAGCAGAAGAACGACGAGGTGGCGTCCGGCTGCGGCTGTCCGTGCGTACTGCTCATCATGGGCAACTGGGACAACAAGACCGAGCGCGAGAATCTGCGTGACAGCGCGACGCGTCAGAAGATGATGCAGTCGATCTACGAAACGCTGCTGGGACAGCTGAAAAAATAACACTCCGGAATCGAAACGGTGCGCGGACGGGAATCGGATCGCGCGCCGTTTTTTCCGAAAAATGCCAAAGAGATTTTGAAAAAAAGCGCCGTTTCGGCGCAACCGAATCCGTCTCTTTCGGGTATTATCAGTGAGGAGCGAAAAAACGTTGGAACAAAGCATGCTTTACGAACGGAATGATCCCGTCAACAACAACCTTGACGCGTTGTTTCAAACGTACGGCGACATGGTTTACCGCCTGGCGCTGGTACGCACAAGAAGCACCGCCGACGCGGAAGACGTCGTTCAGGAGGTCTTTTTGCGATGCCTGAAAAACAATCCCGATTTCAAAAGCGCCGAGCATCAGAAGGCGTGGCTCATTAAGGTCGCCGTCAACTGCTCGAAATCGCTTCTGGGAAGCGCGTTCCGGCGGCACAGCGTGCCGGAGGACGCGATGGGAGAATTGGCGTCGGAGGATGAGACACCGGATTCGACCGTGTACGACGCAGTCATGCAGCTCCCGGAGAAATACCGAACGGCGATCCATTTGTACTACTATGAAGATTACTCCGTCAAAGAGATCGCGGACGCAATGCGGACGACGGAATCGACGGTGAAATCGTGGCTGCACCGTGCAAGAGGAATGCTGAAAGAGACGCTTGGAGGAGAATTCGATGTTTAAGGATGCGTATCGAAAGAAGAACGACACCATCCATGTGCGGGAAGGCCTGCTGGATGATATCAAAGCGGAACGCGTGCAGAGAGTGCGCGAGGAGCAGAAAAAGAAGGAACATCGCAGACAGTGGCTGATCGCGATCCCCGCGGTTGCCGCAGCGGCAGCCGCCTGCGTCGCGGTGGTTATCGGCATCCGTGCCGTCAGCGGAAAGAGCGCCGCAGCACCTATGGCAGGCGAATTGTCCGCAGAGATCGCGGCTGCGCAGGGATACGGCGACTCCGTCGCCGAGTACGCGGACGCCGCATGGAACGCGCCGACAACCGTCGGCTCCTATGAGGAGCTCGGCAGGATCATGCAGGAGCGTTACGAACAGCGCAGAAGCAGCACGTCCGGTTATTACGGCATTCCCGACGAAGCGGTTGCGGAGGTTGCCGAAGAGCCCGCGGCGGCGGAGCCGATTGAGGTTCCCGCACCGCAGCCGACGTCGCCCGCATTGGAAATCAACAAGGTAAAGGACGCCGATTCCGTCGACGGATCGGGCAGGAATTACTCCGGCACAAACAATCAGGTCGAGAATATCGACGAAGCGGATATCGTCAAGACCGACGGCATGCATATCTACGCGCTGAATCAGGGGAAAGGAAAAGTCTTCATCCTTTCCGCAGAGGGCAAGGATACCAAGATCGTTTCCTCGATCAAGCTGAACGAGCCCTCCGGGAAATCGGACAGCTCGCGGTATTACGGCGAAATGATGCTGTACGGCGACCGGCTGTATCTGCTCGGCACGCACAGCGACTGGGGAAACAACGTCAAGGAGCAGGATCGCGTTCAGACCTTTGCGGAGGTCTACGATATTTCCGATCCCGCAAAGCCCGCGCTGATCGCAACGCATAAGCAGCAGGGCGGCTACCGCACGGCGCGGCTCATCGACGATCTTCTGCTGATCGTTTCGAACTACCGTATCTATCCGATCTTCTTCGACGATACGGTTCCGACCAACGAGATCGGACCGAAGGTGGCGACAAACAGCGAATCGATCCCGCTTGCGCCGGACGAGATCTACGTCAATCCGGATTCGGGCGAAAACGGCTTCACCGTCGTGACGACGCTCCGTGCCGGCGACGGCAAGGTGTTCGATTCACACAAGGCGGTGCTCGGCGGTTGCACCAACGTCTACTGCAACGGTACGGACCTTCTGATCGCGTCCGACGAGTATACGAGCGACAAGAGCGACGAGCAGACCGCCGAAAACGGCAAGCATTTTGTAAAGATCGTGTCCGGTTCAAAGACCAATCTGTTCCGGTTCTCGATCCGTGACGGAAAGATCGAAGCCGCCGCAAGCACGAAGCTTCCGGGCTCGCTCTTAAATCAGTTCAGCATGGACGCGTACAACGGGTATTACCGTCTCGTCGTGACGCGCAGCGACAGCGAAGAGATCATCTGGACGGACGGCGTCGACACCTATGAGTGGAACAACACCAGCGACTGCGCGCTGTATGTGCTCGACGGCAATCTCAATACGGTCGGCAGCATCGAGGAGCTTGCAAAGGACGAACGCGTGCAGTCCGTGCGGTTTATGGGCGACACGGCGTACTTCGTGACGTTCCGTCAGGTCGATCCGCTGTTTGCGGCGGACCTTTCGGATCCCGCGAACCCGAAGGTGCTCTCCGCGCTGAAGATCCCCGGATTCTCGGCGTACCTGCATCCGTTCGGCGAAGGAAAGCTGCTCGGCATCGGCTACGACGCGGACGAGGAGCATGGCTGGACGGAGAACGTCAAGCTCTCGATGTTCGACATTTCCGACCCGGCGAACGTGAAGGAAGCGTTCAAGCTCTCCGTGAAGGATGCGCACTTCACATCGGTGCAGTCGAACCACAAGACCGTATTCGTCGACGTGAACAGCGGCACGGTTGCGTTCCTTGCGGACAACATATATCTGGTGTTCCGCGCGGACGAGAAGGGCTTTACCGAGGTCGGACGGATCGAGACCGAAATCGTCGACTGGTTCGACGGAAACGCGCGCGGGCTGTTCGTGGATGACGCGTTCTATGTGATCAACCAGAGCGAGGTCGTGATCCTCTCGTTCGAGACGATGGAGAAGATCGCATCGGTCAAGCTGAAATAAACAGGCAACATGAAAAGGAGGGGAAGAACCCCTCCTTTTTTGATGCCGGTTTCAATACCCGAACTTTTTGCGTTTGACCGCCATGAAGATGAACGAAAGGACGGTCGCCATCAGCTCGGCGACGACGACCGAGAACCAAAGCCCGTTTACGCCGAAGAACAGCGGAAGGATGAGGATCGCGCCGAGTTCGAAAACAAGCGTGCGCAGGAACGAAATAATTGCGGAGGTCACGCCGTCGTTCAGCGCGGTGAAGAAACCGGAGCCGAAGATCGCGAACCCGATAAAGAAGAAGGACAGTCCGAAGATGCGGAAGCCGGATTCGGTCAACTGCATCAGACCTTCGTCATAGCCCACGAACAGCAGCGCCAGCGGTCTTGTCAGCGCTTCGGCGGCGGCGACCATCAGAACGCCGCCGATCAGCAGAAGCAGAAGACTCTTTCGCAGCAGGTTTTTGAGCTCGCCGCCGTTTTTCGCGCCGTAATGAAAGCCGAAGACCGGCGCGGTGCCGATGGAGTAGCCGATGAAGATCGCGGCGAAGATCATGTTGACGTACATCATCACGCCGTACGCCGCAACGCCGTCTTCGCCCGCGTATTTCAAAAGCTGTACGTTCATCACCATGCCGACAATGCTCATGGATGCGCTGTTGACGAGCTCCGAAACACCGTTGGTCGTGGCTTTTATGAGCGCCTTTCCGTCGAACCGCGTTTTGCCGAGGCGCAGGATGCTGCTGTTTTTGCGGAAGAAATAGATCAGCGGAACGCCGCCGCCCACAACCTGCCCGAGCGCGGTTGCGATCGCCGCGCCGACGATCTTCAGTTCCTGCGGAAGCAGCGTTACGAGGACTGCGTCGCCGATCATGTTGGTCACGCCGCCCGCAACGATCACCCAGAAGCCGAGCTGCGGCTTTTCCGCGGCGACAAAGAAGCTCTGGAACAGAAGCTGCAGAACGAAGAACGGCATCGCCGCGATGACGATCCTGCCGTATACCACGCAGTTATCCAGCAGCGTGCCGGTTGCGCCCAGAAATGCCGCGATCGGGCGCAGAAAAACGATTCCGAGGATCGCGAAGACGATGCCGAGCAGGAACGACGCATAGACGAACAGCGAGAAATACCGGTTCGCGCGTTCGGGATCGCCCTCGCCGAAGGTCTTGGAAACCAGCGCGGTGCCGCCGGTGCCGAACATGAAGCCGACGGTCGAGACGACCATGATGAACGGCATGATGAGATTGACCGCCGCAAACGGTTCCTTGCCCGCGAAGTTCGAAACAAAATACCCGTCGACCACGCCGTAGATCGAGGTAAAGATCATCATGGCGATGGACGGCAGGGTAAATCGAAGCAGCTTCCGGTATGTGAAGTGATCGGAAAGGCGAATGCTCATTTCTTGCTTTCGAACCACGTTTGCGCAAAGGCGGCGACGGCGGAGGCAAGCGCCTTCAGATCCCATTCGCCGGTATTGACGGTGAGATGATAGCTTTCGCAGCGTCCCCATTCGCTGCCGGTCAGAAACTCGCGGGTGCGGGCGCGCGCTTTGTCGATCTCCTTCATCTTGCGGACAAGCTCGCGGTCGGTCAGCCGTTCGTCCTCCCGCGCGCGGGCGCGGCAGCGGCGGATCTTTGCCTCGCGGTCGGCGCACACAAAGATGCTGAACGGATGCAGATCCTTGAGGATCGCGTCCGCATTGCGTCCGATGATCACGCAGTCCTTGCCGAGCGCGGCGATCCCCTCGATGACCTTTTTCTGCTGCACAAGGAGGTCGATCTTGCTTGCGTTTATGTACGCGACCGAATGCATCGTGCCGCCGAAGGTCACGGGGAAGTCCTGCCAGCCGTGATTGTCGAGCGCGGTCTCGACGTAGTTCGCGTCCAGTCCGCTCTTGTCGGCGATGGCGGAGATGATCTCGCTGTCGTAGTAGTCGTATCCCAGAAGATCGGCGATGCGCTTTCCGAGTTCGCGCCCGCCGGAACCGAATTCACGGCTTACGGTGATGATATTCATGCCTGCTCCTTTCCGAAACGTTCCGAACCCGGAACGCCGCACGGATCGTATATAAAAAATATAGTACAATCCGAACGAAATGTCAATCGGATCGACACAAATCGGCGCGGGATCGGGAAAGACACTTGCAAGCGTGCGGCGTTTGGGGTACAATAAAACAAACAGAGTTCGGAGGGGGACGCATTTATGATCATTGTGGGTATCTGCGGCGCATCGGGCAGCGGGAAAAGCACGCTGGCAAAACGGATTCAGGACAGTCTTTCGTGCAGCTGCGTGATCATCGGACAGGACTGCTACTACAAGAGCTTTCCGGAGCTGCCGTTCGAGGAGCGCGTGCACATCAATTACGATGAACCGACCATCTTCGACTACGACGAGATCCTGCGCGATCTCGACGCGCTCGAAAGCGGGAAACCCATCACGAAAAAAGGGTACGACTACGCAAAGCATCTGCGCGCCGATTCGGACGAGCTGATCTATCCGCCCGAGGTGCTCATCATGGAGGGCATCCACGTGTTCCACGATCCGCGTCTCCTCGAGCGCATGGTGCTGAAGGTTTACATGTACGTCGATATCGACATCTGCCTTCTTCGCCGCATCAAGCGCGACATCAAGAGCCGCGGCAGAGCGATCGACAACATCGCCGAGCAGTACGTGGAAACGGTCAAGCCGATGTTCGAGAAGTATATCGTGAACTACATCAACGACGCCGACTTTGCGATCATGCGCGGCGGCAAGAACAAGATGGCGATCGACTGCATCTCGGCGTATCTGACGACCAAAGTGCTCGCCGAGCGATTCGAGAAGGAATCGGGCAAGCCGAAGCCCGCGGCGGAGGAGTCCGAAAGAGAAGACTGATCTTTGCGGAGACGGAGCGATCCGTCTCCGTTTTATACGGAGGACGCATGACGGATACAGATCTGTATTTTGAAACAAGCGGGGCGGGCGAGCCGCTGATCCTACTGCACGGAAACGGAGAGGACCGCACGGATTTTGAGGGGCAGATTCCGTACCTTGCAGAGCGATTCGCTGTTTACGCGGTCGATACGCGCGGACACGGCAAAAGCCCTGCGGGAACGAAACCGTTTACGCTTTCGCAGTTTGCGGACGACCTTAAGGACTTTATGGACGCGCAGGGGATCGGACGCGCGCATCTGCTCGGCTTTTCGGACGGCGCGAACATCGCGATGCTGTTTGCGCTCAGATACCCCGAACGGCTTTTGTCGCTCGTTCTGAACAGCGGGAACCTGTATCCCGAGGGATTGGCGCAGGATATCCTCGACGAAATGCGCATCGATTACGAAGCGGCAAAGAACGGCAGGACGGAGGAGGAACGGCATGAAGCCGCGCTGCTCGAACTGATGCTTTTTGAACCGCAGATCCGACCGGAAGAACTGTCGAAGATCGCCGTTCCGACGCTCGTTATCGCCGGCGACCGCGATATGATCCGACCGGAGCATACGCGGCTGATTGCAAACAGCATCCCGGGTGCAAAGCTCCGCATTCTGCCCGGCACGCACGGTCTGCTGCTGGAATCGCCGGATGCGTTCAACCGCGCGGTCGGCGCGTTTTACGACTCATTTGTCCGATAAGAAAAGCAAAAGCGCCGGGGGCAGGTCCCCCGGCTTTTTATATATTTGAAAAAACGGGGGAAATCGGCAAATTGCGTGTTGACAAAACAGGGGGAATATGGCACTATATGGAGAGAAAAGTTTAGTGATCGTAAACTAAAAGTTTAGAAAGGATAGACACGATGGAAACGGGCAGACCGGAGATCGGACGAAAGCTGAGACGGCTTCGCGTGAAGCTCGGACTGACGCAGGAGGAGCTTGCGGCGCGTACCGAGCTGACCAAGGGGTTTATCTCCCAGCTGGAAAACGATATCACCTCGCCTTCGATCGCGACGCTCATCGATATTCTCGAAGCGCTCGGGACCGACATTTCCGCGTTCTTCAACGACCGTTCGGACGCGCGCGTGGTGTTCACGCCGGACGACACGTTTGAGAAGGAGGACGAGGAGAAAGGCAACATGATTCGCTGGCTCGTGCCGAACGCGCAGAAAAACGCGCTGGAGCCGATCCTCGTCACGATCCGTCCGGGCGGAAAGACGGAGGAGCTCGATCCGCATGAGGGCGAGGAGTTCGGGCACGTTCTTTCCGGCACGGTCACGCTCGTGGACGGCGATGCAAAGTATCGCGTGAAGAAAGGCGACAGCTTTTATCTGCATCCGCAGGGCGTACACTATCTTTTCAACAACGGAAAAACACCGGCGAAGGTGCTCTGGATCAGCACGCCGCCGTCATTTTAAGGGGGGCACATGGAAAGCAAGCATTTGATCGAACTGGTCGACGTCAGCAAGGATTACAACGGAGATGTGGCGCTCGAGCACGTCAATCTGTATATCAACGACGGCGAGTTTTTAACGCTTCTGGGACCGTCCGGCTGCGGCAAGACGACGCTGCTTCGCTGCATTGCGGGGTTCATTACGCCGTCCTCCGGCATGATCAAAATGAACGGCGTCGACATCGCGAAGGTCCCGCCGCACAAGCGCGAGATCAACACGGTCTTCCAGAAGTACGCTCTGTTCCCGCACCTGAACGTGCACGACAACATCGCGTTCGGTCTGAAAATCAAAAAGACGCCGAAGCCCGTCATCGAGGAGAAGGTCGAGAAGATGCTGAAGCTCGTCAATCTCGAGGGCTACGGCAGACGCTGGATCGACCAGCTTTCCGGCGGTCAGCAGCAGCGCGTCGCGATCGCACGTGCGCTCGTCAACGAGCCGAAGGTGCTTCTTCTGGACGAACCGCTGGGCGCGCTGGATCTGAAGCTCCGGCAGGAGATGCAGGTGGAATTGAAGCGCATGCAGCGGCAGCTCGGCATCACGTTCATCTACGTCACGCACGACCAGGAAGAGGCGCTGACCATGTCCGACACGATCGTCGTCATGAAGGACGGCGTGATTCAGCAGATCGGCAAGCCGACCGACATCTATAACGAGCCGAAAAACCCGTTCGTCGCGGACTTCATCGGCGAGAGCAACATCGTCCCGGGTCTCATGCTCGAGGACTACAAGGTCCGCATGAACGGCGTGGTTTACCGCTGCGTGGACGCGGGCTTCGGCAGGAACGTTGAGGTCGACGCGGTCGTGCGTCCCGAAGACATCGACATCATTCCGATCGAAAAGGCGCGCGTGATCGGCACGGTCGCCTCGGTCGTGTTCATGGGCGTGCACTATGAGATCTGCGTGGACTGCGGCGGGTACGAATGGATCGTTCACACCACGGACTTTGCGCCGGTCGGAAGCCGCGTCGGCATCCAGATCCTGCCGGATGCGATCCACATCATGAAGAAAACGCGCGCGAACAACATCTTCGACGCCGAGGTCTGGCCGAGCGACGGCGCAATCTATATCGACGACGTGGCATTCCCGTGCGAGGGACTGGACGATTACGAAAACAAAGAGATCGCCATCGTGCGCATCGCGCCCGAAAATGTGCGGCTCGTTGCGCCGCAGGACGCGAAGCTCACCGGCTCGGTCAAGGCGTGCATGTTCCTCGGCACGCACTACGAGATCACGATCTCCTGCGAGGAAAACGACTGGATCGCGCACTCCGACGATTTCATGGAGGACGGCGAGGAGGTCGGTATCCTGGTCGATCGCGACAAGATGGAGCTGACCAAAAAGGAAGCCGAGGATTCCGAAGAAGAAGCCGAAACGACCGAGACCGTTACGCGTGAAGAGTAAGAGGACAGGGGCATGAAGCGAAAATACTTTGCTTATCCGTATATCGTATGGATGATCCTGTTCATCGTTGTGCCGATGATCTTCATCTTCTATTACGCGTTCAATGTGAACGGGACATGGACGTTCCGAAAGTGCTGGGAAACGCTGACGGATGTTCAGAAATGGCGCGTTCTGCTTGTAAGCGTGGAGATCGCGCTCGGCACGACGGCGATCTGCCTGCTGCTGGGCTATCCGATCGCGTACATCCTATCGAACATGAAAAAGTCGGTCGCGGGATTCATCTCGGCGCTGTTCTTCGTGCCGATGTGGATGAACTTCGTGCTGCGCACCTATGCGTGGAGCGCGATCATCGAGTACGCGATTCCGGACCTGTTCAATATGACGCGATCGATGACGGCGACGTCGACGGGGCGCACGATCGCGGTGCTGCTCGTGCTCGTCTACGACTTCCTGCCGTTCATGGTGCTGCCGCTTTACAATACGCTCAGCAAGCTCGACAAGAGCTTATTGGAGGCGTCGCGCGATCTCGGCGCAAACGGCAAAACGACGTTCTTCCGCGTGGTGCTGCCGCTGTCGATCCCGGGCATCGTTTCCGGCATCACGATGGTATTCGTGCCCGCCATCACGGCGTTCACGGTTCCGGCGCTGATCGGCAACGGCAACTACTCGCTGTACGGCAACGTGATCGACGACGCGTTCAAGATCAATCCGGAGTATTCCATCGGTTCCACGCTGTCCATCATTCTGCTGGTGTTCGTCCTGATCAGCACGCTGATCATGAACCACTTTGACACCGATAAGGAAGGAGGGAGCATCCTGTGAAGCGATTCGGCCGTTCCCTCAAATACGTCTACCTCGGCGTCATGCTGCTGTTCCTGTATCTGCCGATCGTATATCTGATCGTGTTCTCGTTCAACAGCTTCCACGTCAACAGAGGCAACGTTGACTACACGAACATCGGCAAATGCACCGGCTTTACGCTGTCAAACTACGCCGACGTCTTCACGGGCGAGGCGGGCAAGGCGCTTCTCTTAACGCTCGAGATCGCGCTGATCTCCAGCGTGGTCGCCACAGTCATCGGCACCGCCGCGGCGATCGGCATCAACAGCATGAAGAAGCGTTCGCGTTCCGCCGTGCTGTCCGTGTCGCAGCTGCCGATGGTGAACCCGGACCTCGTTACCGGCATCACGTTCATGATGCTGTTCGCGTTCGTCAACTCGCTGCTTGCGAACGTGAACATCAAGATCAGCGATTTCGGAAAGCTTTTGATCGCGCACATCTCGTTCAGCATTCCGTACGTGATTTTCTCGGTGCTGCCGCGTTTGAAGCAAAGCTCCGACATGCTCTACGAAGCGGCGCTCGATCTCGGCTGCTCGCCGTTCCAGGCGCTCATCAAGGCGGTCATTCCGGACATCATGCCGGGCATCAGTTCGGGCTTTATCATGGCGCTGACCATGTCGCTGGACGATTTTGTCGTCAGCTACTTCGTATCCGACCTGCGCTCGACGCTTTCGATCTATATTTATTCCCGTGCGGCGCACGGCACAAAGGGCGTCAATCCGGCGCTCGCGACGATCATCTTTATTCCGCTCGTGACGATGCTGCTCGTTGTGAACCTCCGGCGGCTTGCGAAAGAGCGCGAATATGAGATCCAGAACAAGAAAGTCAAAATGAAGAAATAAGGAGAAGAGAGAACATGAAAAAGATTCTTTGCGCGGTATTGATTGCGGTGATGCTGCTCACCTTTGCGGCGTGCAAGAGCACCGCGACGATCGAGTTTGCGGACGGCGATCAGTATTCTGAGATCGGCGGCGAGCTGAACGTTCTGAACTGGGGCGAATACATCGATCCCGAGCTGATCGAGATTTTTGAAAACGAGACCGGCGTCAAGGTCAACTACGTTGAGATGACCAGCAACGAGGAAATGCTGATCAAGCTGCGTTCCTCGGACAGCCCGTACGATCTCTGCTTCCCGTCGGACTATATCATCGAGCAGATGATCCGTGAGGATATGCTTCTGCCGCTGGATTATTCCAAGATCCCGAATGCGAAGAACATCGACCCGAAGATGAACGAGTTTACGAATGTGTTCGATCCGGGCGCAAAATACTCCCTGCCGTATATGTGGGGCACGGTCGGCATTCTCTATAATACCACGATGGTCGAGGAGCCGGTGGACAGCTGGGGCATTCTCTGGGACGAGAAGTATGCCGGCAACATCTGGATGTACGACAGCGTCCGCGACACGATCGGCATCACGCTGAAGTACCTCGGCTATGACCTCAACACCCGCAACGAAGCGGAAGTCGCCGCCGCGCGCGACAAGCTGATCGAGCAGGCGCCCTTGAGAAAGGGCTTCGGCACCGATAATATGCGCACCTCCATGATCAACGGCAAGGCGGCGCTCGCGCTGATCTATTCCGGCGATGCGTTCGCCGCGATCGACGAGAACGAGGATCTTGCATACATCGTGCCGAAAGAGGGCAGCAACGTCTGGTACGACAACGTCGTCATTCCGAAGACCGCGAAGAACGTCGAAGCCGCGCTTGCGTTTATCAACTTCCTGAACGACGGCAACGTTGCGGCGAAGAACACCGAATATATCTGCTATTCGACGCCGAACAAGGCGGCGATGGACCGTCTCGGTGAGGAATTCACCGAGGACGAGACCTACAATCCTTCGGAGGAAGTGCTTGCCCGCTGCGAGGTGTTCCACGATCTCGGCGAATTTGTCGAAGTGTTCAACGCGGCATGGAGCAAAATCAAGTCTTCGAACTGAGGAGGACCTATGGAGCAGTTAAAGAAAACGCTGCGGGAGCTCATGGCGATCGACAGCACGACCGGCTTCTTCGTCGAAATGGACGAATATCTGCTTGCGGAAGCGAAGCGCATGGGCATCCCCGCCGTGCAGCTCAATAAGGGCGGCGTGCGGTTCGATCTCGGCGGCGAGGGCAACCCCGTGACGATCGCCGCGCACGTCGACGCGATCGGGCTCATGGTCCGGCAAATCAACGCGGACGGAACGCTTTCCGTCATCAAGGTCGGCGGTGTGCATCCGTATTACGCGCTCGACTGGAACTGCCGCGTGCATGCGAGGAGCGGCAAGGTCTACACCGGCACGGTCCGCCGCAAGAACCCGAGCGTGCATCTGATGAGCCCGTCCGAAAAGGAAACGCCGATGGACCTCGACACGAACCTCGTGCTTTTGCTCGACGAGGACGCGTATTCCCGCGCGGACGTCGAAGCTTTGGGCATCACCTGCGGCGATCAGGTCGCGATCGAAACGCGCTATCTGGAGACCGAAAACGGCTTCATCAAGAGCCGTTACCTCGACGACAAGGCAAGCGCCGCGACGCTTCTGGCGCTCGCGCAGCGTGTTGCGGACGGCAGGGTGAAGCTCAACCGCAAGGTCAGCTTACTCTTCACCGAGTACGAGGAGATCGGTCACGGCGGCGCCTGCGGCATTCCCGCGGACACCAAAGATCTCATCGCGGTCGACATCGGCTGCATCGGGCTCGACCACGACAGCAACGAGCACAAGGTCACGATCGCCACAAAGGACGCGGCGTTCCCGTATCACACCGTGCTGACCGACGAGCTTGTGAAGCTCTGCGAAAAGAACGGCATTCCGTATGCGCTCGACATGATGGTCCCGAGCTACGGCTCGGACGCGGACGTATCTTTGCGCGCGGGCTACGACGTGCGCCACGCATTGATCGGACCGGGCGTTCGCGAAACGCACGGCTACGAGCGCACGCACGAGGACGCTTTGAAAGCGACGCTCGATTTGATCACCGCCGTCGTCGAAGCATAAAGAACCGTCACCATAAGGACGCTTTACGGCGTCCTTTTTTGATGCGCAAAACATATAAAACGGGTATGACGCATTTTCATTACAAATTCATTACAGTTTCGTGATAGTTTTTTCGGATGCGTTTCGCTATGATAAAAACAATAACGGAAAGGAGCGATCTTATGAAGAAACACGTCTCCGTACTGCTGCTTGCGGGGCTGCTGCTTCTCGTCGCCTGTGTGCCGACGCCGGACGAGCCGGTCGTTTTCCAGAAGGATCAGGATTTGATGATTCAGCAGGGCTCGGCGACGCTGGCGCCGGAAGCAGCGTATACGCCGCCGGAGGTCCCGGAACGGTATCGGTTT
>CADAZC010000007.1 GCA_902792295.1 uncultured Eubacteriales bacterium | reverse complement strand
AACGGTCCCAGATTTAAGGTCGGAACGATGTAGAAGCCCTCTTCGGCTTTTCGGTTCTGATCGGAACAGACGACGCGGACGTTGTGCCCACGTTCCTTCATTGCCCGGATCAGGTTCAGCGCTGCGATCGTCGTGCCGTTATTTGCTTCCCCAAGCACGTCACACACAACGGTAATGTTCATACAAATCTACCCCTCATAGCCACACAATGTCACCATTATAACATGAAAAAAAGAAAAAACAACCCGAAAAACGGGTTTTGGCATCGAAACGGCAGGAAATATATCTTTTTGCGAAATGAACGGTCAAACGTTGAGAATCATGCGCCAAGCGTCGACGAGCCGGTCAAAAGACCATGCCGCATCGACGAGCCGGTCAAAAGACCATGCCGCATTCGCAGGACTGGTAGAGGGCAGGACGGAAGCATTGCGCGAAAGAACGGGCAGAATGAAGCGGTTATAGCACTCGAACGATTGCTTTCCGTTGCAGAATATCGCGGCGATCGGCGCGGCGTCGAGAATGATCGAAAGGTCGTTCGGAACAACGTCGCGGATCGAGCTGTCCGAGCTTCCTTCGATGGTGCAGCGACCGATGCTGTCCCAGAGCGCGATTTTGTTCCGTTCCAGGAACGCGCATTTTTCGGGGATGCTTTTCGGCGCTTCCTCTCCGAACACGGCGGCGACGACGCGCCAGAAGCGGTTTTGCGGGTGCCCGTAAAAGAACATCTGTTCCCGCGATTTCACCGAGGGAAAGCTGCCGAGGATCAGAATATGCGAATCCGGCCGGTAAAACGGCGGGATGGGATGGATGATTTCCGTTCGCTGCATAATCGGATTATAACACATGAATTCAAAAAAACAAATCAATAACCAAAAATACAGAACCACCCGCAGGGGGTGGTTCTGTATTTTTGGTGCGGCAGATGGGACTTGAACCCATACGCCTGCGCACACGCACCTCAAACGTGCCTGTCTGCCAATTCCAGCACTGCCGCGCATCGTGTATTATACGATGCAGTTATCAAAAAGTCAACCCCAAATTTTCAAGAAATAAAAAAGGGCGGTATGACCGACCCTGTTGAAATCTCATTCGCTTTCCGGCGGCTTTGCTCTGCCGCGCATGGCGTCGTTCAGCGCGTCGCGTACATAGGCGCGGTCCTCGGGGGAGAGCTTGTCGAGACTTTGAAACATCGGCTCAAAGTGGCGTTTCAGGATTCCTTTCGTGTAATCCTCATACAGCACCCGGCCGAGCTCGTTGACGCATACGTTGATGTCGCGGCGGCTGCCGGGCATGCGTGTCTTTTCAACGAGACCCTTTTGCGAAAGACGGTTGATGATTTTCGTGAAGTTGCTTCGCGTGATACCGAGACGGTGCGCGATGCAGGACATGTTTTCGCCGCGTTCTTCGTTCTCAAGGAGGTATTCCAGCACCTGAATCTGCGCATAGGAATACGTGATTCCCCGAAAGCTCATCTTTTCCGTGCGGTACACGCCGGCGTAGATGTTGCAGTAGTGGATCAGCGCTTCGACTACCTCGCGGTTTTTGCCCATCCATGAAAGCTTCACGGCGATGTCTCCCTTCGTTCTCTTTCTGCAGTATACCAGAAAATTGCGTTCATTTCAACCGGAACGGAACGTTTTTCATGATTTCTCAAAGGAAATAATAATGCTTGCTTTTTGAATGTTTATACGTTATAATATATTCGTAATGTTTCCGATGGAAACAGTATAACAAACAGAGGGAGGAAAGAGAATGAAAAAACGTGCATTGATCGCAATTTGCATCGGTCTCGCCCTGATTCTGCTGGGAAGCTTCTTTGCATTCCTGTTCAACAGGGGCGTGTTCAGGACAAGCGTCAAGCGGATCTCGTTCGAAACGAGTCTGGGCAAGCTGAGCGGTCTCCTGTATATGCCGAAAGGAGCGGGGGCGGACAATCCGCGTC
The DNA here is from genome assembly GCA_902792295.1 of uncultured Eubacteriales bacterium. Taxonomy (GTDB): domain Bacteria; phylum Bacillota; class Clostridia; order Christensenellales; family CAG-138; genus UBA3792. The sequence continues at coordinate 28,303 of CADAZC010000007.1, read as the reverse complement.
CGACGGTAATCGTCACCCACGGTTACCTGAACTCCGCGGAAATGCAGGATGCGAACGCCATTGAGCTTTCGCGCCGCGGATACGTCGTTCTGGCGCTTGACCAGTACGATCACGGTCATTCCGACCTGAACGATGAAGTGTACGCCGCGTTCGGCGGCGAGACCTTCACCGGCATGTGGTTCCCGTTCTGGGTGAACTCCATGCACGATGCGGTCGCGTACATGTATGAACAGCCCTACGTCCTCAAGGATTCGGCGGGCAACGGCATCATCGGTGTAACCGGTCACTCGATGGGCGGCTTCGGCAGCACGATGGCGCTTGCGATGGACGAACAGGAATTCGCGGTGACCGGCGTCCGCAAGATCTACTGCGGTCTCACCGAGGGTTCCGACTTCTCGTACACCGGCTTCATGGGCATTGACGCCGCGACGGCGGATGCTTTGGGCGGCGGCCGTACGATGGGCAAGGTTGCGGCACAGTACGACGAGTTCTTCTTCAACGCGCCGGACGCGCCCGCGGGCACGGTCCGTCATAAGGATTACGTCTCCACGCCGGACGGTCTCACGTTCCTGCAGCAGACCGAATCCGCGCAGGCGAACACCTGGTACGAAACCTCGGACGGCGGCAAGCGCATCATCTACGAGCCCGCGCAGACGCATCCGTGGAACCACTTCTCCAAGAACACCACGGCGAACGCGGTCGAGTTCTACACCGAAGCGTTCAAGGATTACAATGCGGACATCAAGGACGTCGCCGCGACGAATCAGGTCTGGCAGCTCAAGGAGCTCTTTGAGTGCGTCGCGCTCGTCGGCTTTGTGTTCCTGATCATCGGCGTTGCATCGCTGCTCATCGAGCTTCCGTTCTTCAGACTGGCGAAGAGCGAGCTCAAGCCGCTTCCGTCCGTCACGGGAACGGGCTCCAAGATCGGCACGTTCGCGCTGTTGTTCTGCCTGATCCTTCTGCCCGGCGTCTTCTTCTCGGCGCTGATGGACGACGGTCCGAAATCCGACATGATGAACGTCCTGATGTATGCGGGCTGCGCGTTCGGCGTCGCGGGCATCGTGGGCATCATCCTGAGCATCTTCAGCAAGGAGAACCGCGGAAAGCTTCTCGTCGGCAGCATCTGTGTCACGATCGCGGGCGCTGCGCTTGCCGTTATTGCGCGCACGCCGATGTATGAGACCGGCAAGTTCTGGAACGCGCTCGGCATCAACAGCATCGCATACTGGACCATCGGCTGCGCGGCGATTGCGCTGCTCGGCATGACCGTCGTCTATGTCGTTTCGAAGGCAAACAAGGGCGTCACGTTCAAGGATTACGGCGTCACGTTCAACCCGGTCAAGATCCTCGTTTCGCTGCTGATCGCGGTGATCACGTTCGTCGTTGCGTACGCGGTCCTGTTCCTCATGGATCTGCTGTTCAAGGCGGACTTCCGTATCTGGACCTTCGCGTTCAAGACCTTCGACTTCAACATCATCCCGACGATCCTCAAATACCTGCCGACGTTCCTGGTATTCTACATCGTTTCGACCGCGTCGATCACGATCAATACGAACACCGAGAAACTGCAGGGCATCAAGGGCTATCTGCTTGCAATCGCATTGAATGCGGGCGGCGGCTTCCTGTGGCTTGTCCATCAGTACGGCAAGCTGTTCATCACCGGCGTTGCTGCGCATCCCGGCTCGGCGCTGTCCGGCATCGTGCTCGTCGCGATGATCCCGACGCTGTCGATCGCGGCGATCATCTCCCGCAACCTGTATAAGAAGACCGGTAACATCTGGACGCCCGCCTTCCTGAACGCGCTGCTGATGACCACCATGACGATCGCGAACACCATGATCGCGTTCAAGTAATCGCTTATCCAAGTAATCGCTTATCAACGAAACGGTCTCCCTCCCGGACGGGGGGAGATCGTTTTTATATTTTCATGTCGACAAAAATAGCGATTGAGAAACGTTCTCCGGTGTGATATACTCACGACAGAACAGAGAAGGCGGGAACGGGGCATGAAAACACAACGGGACTTTCCGAAATGCATCATCACACAGAAGGGAACGCGCTGGGTCGAGGGCGGGCATCCGTGGATCTATGAAGCCGAAGTGCTTTCCGAGGAAGGAAACGCCGAAAACGGCGCGCTCGTCGACGCGGTGTCCGAAAAGGGCAAGTATCTCGGCACCGGCTTTCTGAGCCGCAATTCCAAGATCCGCATCCGGCTCGTCTCGCGCAATGCGAACGACCGGTTCGACGAGAACTTCTGGGCGCGCCGCATCCGCTATGCGTGGGACTACCGCAAAACCGTCATGGGGGACGACAAGACCTGCTGCCGCGTGATCTTCGGCGAGGCGGACGCGTTTCCGGGGCTTACGGTGGACCGGTTCGGTGACATTCTTGTCGCGCAGACGCTGTCGATCGGGATCGAGCGCATCAAGCCGATGCTGTTCCCGCTGATCGTACGGGTGCTGAACGAGGACGGCGAAGGGATCAAAGGTCTCTATGAGCGAAACGACGTTGCGATCCGCGCGCTTGAGGGCATGGAGCAGGGCAAGGGGTGGTTTGACATTCCCGGACTGCCGACGCCGGAAAGCACGGTGACGACGATCACGGAAAACGGCATCGAATACCTTGTCGACGTCGAGAACGGGCAGAAGACCGGCTTCTTCCTTGATCAGAAATATAACCGTCTCGCGGTGCGCCGCATCGCGAAGGACCGCAAGGTGCTCGACTGCTTCACGCATACCGGCTCGTTCGCGCTGAACGCTGCGGCGGGCGGCGCGGCGCACGTCACGGCGGTCGACATTTCCGAGAGCGCCGTCGAAATGGCGAAGGCGAACGCCGAACGGAACGGGCTTGCCGATCGCATGGATTTTGTCGTTGCGGACGTGTTCGACCTTCTCGCAGAGCTTCTTCGGGAGGGAAAGAAACCGTACGATCTGATCATCCTCGATCCGCCCGCGTTCACCAAATCGCGCAAGACGGTACAGAGCGCCGAGCGCGGCTACCGCGAGATCAACTCCGCGGCGCTGAAACTGCTGCCGCCCGGCGGATATTTTGCCACGGCGTCGTGCAGTCATTTCATGCCGACCGAGCTCTTTGAACGCATGCTCGACCGCGCGGCGTTCGACGCCGGCGTGCAGCTTAAGCAGATCGAACAGCGCCAGCAGGCGCCCGACCACCCGATCCTCCGGAACGTTCCGGAGACGGATTATCTGAAGTTTTACCTGTTCCAGGCGGTCAGAAACTGACGCGAGAAAGGATACGCCATGATCATCGGAGAGTTCAGCGAATGCTATCCGCCGCACGTCGACGGCGTCGGCATGGTTGTGGGCTCCTACTGCGAAGAATTGTCCAAAGCAGGGGAGACCTGTTATTATATCGCGCCGCGGAATGCCGCGAAACAGTATAGGGACGCCGCGCCGGAGACGTATCCCGTCATCAAGTACGCGAGCGTTCCGATCCCGAAGGAAGCGTACAGCGTCGGGCTTCCGACGCTGGACCTTTCGTACCAGCTCGACCTCGGCTATATTCCGTTCGATATCGTGCATGCGCATACGCCGTTCGTTTCCGCGATCGAGGCGACGCGCGTTGCACGGCTCAGAAAGATTCCGCTGGTCGCAACCTTCCATTCCAAGTATTACGACGACGTCTACGGCAAGACGCACAGCGACGTGATCGCCGCAGCAGTGGTACAGCGCATCGTGCAGTTCTACGAGAAATGCGACGAGGTATGGACGGTCAACGACGCTACGGCAGAGGTCTTGCGCGGGTACGGCTTCAAAGGCGATATCGTGATCATGCAGAACGGAACCGACCTCTGGTATCCGACCGCGGAGGATGCGAAAAAAGCGGAGCTCCGGTATGATCTCGGCAGGGGAAACGTATTTTTGTTCGTCGGACAGCAGAACTTCAAAAAGAACACCGACAGCATTCTGAAAGCCGCCGCGATGTATAAACGGACGGGAAGGGACTTCCGCATCGTTTTTGCGGGACAGGGACCGGACGCCGAAAAGATGCAAGCGCTTGCGGATGAACTCGGGCTTTCCGACGTCGCCGTGTTCACCGGTCACATCGCCGATCGCGAGATTCTGAAGGGGCTTTACGCCCGCGCCGATCTGTTTGTGTTTCCGTCGCTGTATGACAACGCGCCGATGGTCGTGCGCGAAGCGGCGGCGGCGGGCACGCCGAGTCTGCTGATCAAGGGCTCCTGCGCGGCGGAAGGCGTCGAGGACGGCGTAAACGGCTTTCTCTGCGAGAATACGCCGGAGGACATTGCCGCCTGCATGGAACGCGCGGTTCCGACGGCAAAGGCGGTCGGCGCAAAGGCGCGGGAAACGATCCCGATCCCGTGGCACAGGATCGCAAAGGACGTGCTCGACCGGTATACCGCTCTGATTGAGCGCAAAAAACATGAAAACCGCCGAAAATGAAACAGATCGGAACGGACCGGAAGCATTTGCCGGTCCGTTTTTTGTGAACAGAGTATAGACAAAAATCAAATCTTGTGTTAATATATACTTACCTATAGAAAGGTATCATGTGATGATTATCGTCAGTGCCTGCCTTGCAGGATTCCGGTGCCGTTACGACGGCAAAACCGTTCCGGATGCGGACGTCGTCGCCCTTGTGAAGAGCGGCAAAGCGATTCCCGTATGTCCGGAAATGCTCGGCGGGCTGCCGTGTCCGCGCATCCCTGCGGAGCGCACGGCGGACGGTACGCATGTTCTTACGCGCGAAGGCGTCGACGTGACCGAAGCATATCGGCTCGGAGCAAAGGAGACGCTTCGCCTTGCGCGGCTTTACGGCTGTGAAAAGGCGATATTAAAGGCGCGCAGCCCGTCCTGCGGGTACGGGCAAATCTATGACGGGACGTTTTCCGGAACGTTGAAAGACGGCGTCGGCGTTACGGCGCAGCTTCTCGCGGAAAACGGCATTGCGGTAGAAGTGAAAGATTGACGGAGGTACGCATGGACAACAATACGATTCTGGTCATCGACGACGACAGGAACATTCTGGCGATCATCGAGTTATATCTTAAAAAGGCGGGCTTTTCGGTCGCGACGTGCACGACCGGCTATGAAGCGATGCAGGCGTTCCGCAACACGAAGCCGACGCTTGTGGTGCTCGACGTCATGCTGCCCGGCAAGGACGGCTGGACGATCCTGCACGAGATCCGCCAGGAAAGCGCAACGCCGGTCATCATGCTGACGGCAAAGGGCGACACGGGCGAACGTGTGCGCGGACTGGAACTCGGCGCGGACGACTATATTGCAAAGCCGTTCGATTCCAACGAGCTCGTTGCCCGCATCAAGGCGGTGCTTCGCCGCTTTGCTCCCGCTGCGGAGAGCGAACGTACGATCGTTCTGCCGGACCTTACGATCTCGCTGGAAAACTATTCGGTCACACTCGACGGCGAACAGCTCGAAATGCCGCCGAAGGAGATCGAGCTTTTGTACTTCCTTGCTTCACACAGCGGCCGCGTATTCACGCGCGAGCAGCTTCTGGAGCAGGTCTGGGGATTCGACTTCTTCGGCGATTCCCGTACGGTCGACGTCCATGTCAAGCGCATCCGCGAAAAGCTCGGCGAGCGCGAGAACTGGCAGCTTCGCACGGTCTGGGGCGTGGGGTATAAGTTCGACGTCCGCAGCTGAGGAACCGCATGCATAAGAGATGGTTCCGTACCATCTTTTCCCGCATGATGTTCATGCAGTGCACAACGGTCGCGGTCGCAGTTCTGGTGATCGGCGTCGTGCTTGCGGTCATCGTGTATGCCGGAAGGATCGGGGAGTACGGAACACAGTTGAATCGATACGCGCAAAACGCGCGCGCCGCAATCGCATCGGGCGCGGGCGATACGGAAACGCATCTTCGTTATCTTGCTGCCGACAACGATCTGCTTATCGAACGCATCGGCACGCACAATGACGTCACCGCCTATTTTAACGATGTCCGCTGGGAGGATTATGCCGCCCGGCAGCTTTCCGATACCGCTTATGCAAATATCGCGCAGGCGGCGGATCCGGTCGGCACGACGACGCGCACCTATTTCAAAAATCCGTCGTTTCCGGTGCTGACGGTCTATACCACGGTATTGAACGAGCCGTCCGACGGCATCCTTCTGGTCGTCGGCGATCTTTCGCCCGTCCGCGAAGGGCTCGGCAGCATGATCCTCTGGACCGTTCTCGTCAGCGCGTTCACGCTGATCGGCGCGGGGATCGTATCGTACTATACCGCGTACCGCGTCATCAATCCGTTCGTCGAGATGAACCACGCAGTGCAATGCTATTCGCGCGGCGATTTCTCGACCCGCATCCCCGTGGAGGGAAGGGACGAGGCGGCGCAGTTCGGCAAGAGCTTGAACGAGATGGCGGAGCAGCTCCGCGGGCTCGAGGACACGCGCCGAAGCTTCGTCGCAAACGTCAGCCACGAGCTCCGCTCGCCGCTGACCTCGATGAAGGGCTTTCTCGAGGCGATGCAGGACGGCACGATCCCGCCGGAGAACTTTCCCGAGTACATCGAGATCGTTCTGAACGAAACGCGGCGCATGGTCACGCTGGTCAACGACCTATTGGACCTTGCCCGCATCGAATCCGGCACGATCCAGCTGAACTTTGAGGTTTTCGATATCAACGAGCTGATTCGCCGAACGCTTCTGACGTTCGAAGCGCGGCTCAACGAGAACGAAATGGAGATGGAAGTGCGCTTTGCGCAGGAGCAGTGCACCGTTTTTGCGGATCCGGCTCAGATCGGTCAGGTTTTGAGAAACCTCATCGACAACGCGATCAAGTATTCGCCCAAAGGCCGCTCGCTGTTCGTCTCCACCTATTCGATGCGCAAGACCGTGTACGTCACCGTGCGCGACAACGGCATCGGCATTCCGCAGGAGGACGTCCCGCACGTGTTCGACCGCTTCTATAAGGTCGAAAAGGCACATACGCCCACGCCGCAGATGGGATCCGGCCTCGGGCTTTCGATCGTCAAGCGCATCATCGAACAGCACGGACAATCGATCACCGTGCGCAGCGCCCGCGGACGCGGCACACAGTTCACATTCACCCTGGAGCGCGCAAGCGCTGCGAAACGAGTATCCGACGGAGGTAAACGAAATGTCTCGTAAAATTTATCCGTACCCGACCGATTACAAAAACACAACGTCGCTGAGACGCGCGCGCAAAGCCGGCAACGCCTTTGTCATCGTGCTCTGCTGCATCATCGCCGTTCTGCTCGGCACCGGCGCGTTTTTCGCGCTTTCCGACGGCGGCAGGGGCTGGGAGAACTTTGTTCACTATGTCTCGCGCGCCTGCCCGGCGTATCCCGCACAGCCCTCGCAGCCGAACGCGGCGCTTCCGGATCCGGATCAGAAGGCGCCGGAAAAGCAGCCCGCTTCGCAGCCGGTTCCCGCGCCCGTACCCGATCCGAACGTGGAAGAGCACCTTGCGCAGCCGTTTGACCCGACGGCGCTCACAAGCATTCCCGATGTGGTCGAAGCGGTCTATCCGGGTGTGATCGGCGTGCTGAACTATCAGGTCAAGACTCCGGGCGCGGAGCCCGTGCTCGTCGGCAGCGGCTCCGGCTTCGTCTATACCGACAACGGCTACATCATCACCAATCAGCACGTTACCGAAGGCGCGGCGAAGATCATGGTCTCTCTGCACGACGGCAGGACCTATGAAGCGACGCTCGTCGGTTCGGATATCTTTACCGACGTCGCCGTGCTCAAGATCGAAGCCGACGGTCTTACCGCGCTGCCGATCGGCGATTCCTCGAAGGTTCGCGTCGGCGAGTTTGTGCTTGCGATCGGCGATCCGATCAGCGCAGACGAGCTTTCCGGTTCCGTCACGTTCGGCATTCTCTCGGCGCTGTCCCGCCAGATCAACATCGAAGGGTTCGTCAACGAATACCTGCAGACCGACGCGGCGGTCAACCCCGGCAACAGCGGCGGCCCGCTCATCAACATGCGCGGCGAGGTCATCGGCGTGACGAGCGCGAAATACACCTCTGCGGGCGTTGACGAGACCGGACAGAGCATTTCTTCCGAGGGCATCGGCTTTGCTTTGCCGATCAACAACGTCATCGAGATGGCGCAGTCGCTGATCCGCGAGGGATCAAAGGTCCGTCCCGGCATCGGCGTGACGATCGTCACCTATTTCGAAGCGGAGGGTTCCGTCAAAAAGCCCGGCGTCTATGTGCGTGACGTCACCAAGGGCGGTCCGGCGGATCAGGCGGGGCTGAAGCCCGGCGACCGGCTGGTGAAGCTCGACGGCAAGGAACTCACGCAGGAGGAGTTCGTCGAAGTGATCCGCGCAAAGAAGGTCGGCGACACCGCTGTCATGACCGTGGAACGCGGGGAAGAAACACTTGAAATCTCCGTCATCGTCGGAGACATGAATCAGATCCACAAATGAACGAACGCGCTCTCAAAAGCTTAGAATTCGATAAGATTCGCGCCCAATGTGCGACCCATACGGCGTCCGACATCGGGCGCGAATTTGTTGACGCCCTCGTGCCGACCGACGATCTCGAACGCGCCGAAATGCTGCTGCGTCAGACGTGGGAAGCGGACGGCATCTGCCGTCGGATCGGCGGGTCCCCGATCGACACGTTCCCCGATGCGCGCATCACGCTGCAGCGGGTCCGCGCGGCATACGCGCTGTCGCCGCTGGAGCTGCTGAACCTTGCTGCGTGCCTCAAAGCGAGCCGCAGGGCAAGGGAACGTCTGCTTGCGGGCGAGGAGGAATCCGAACTGCACCGGCTGGCGAATCCGCTGAGCTCGCATGCCGAGATCGAAAACGAGATCGGGCGCTGCATCCTGACCGAGGACGAGATCTCCGACAACGCTTCGCCGGAGCTTTCCCGCATCCGCCGTCAGATGCGCATCACCGCCGAGCGCGTCAAGGAAAAGCTCAACAACATCATCAAGAGCCCGACCTACCAGAAATACCTGCAGGAGCCGATCGTCACCGTGCGCAACGGACGCTATGCGATTCCCGTGAAAGCCGAGCACCGCGCGCAGATCGGCGGTCTCATCCACGATCAGAGCGGCAGCGGACAGACGGTCTTCATCGAGCCCGCCGCGGTCGTCGAGCTCGGCAACGCATATAAGCAGCTGCAGGCGGAGGAAAAGCGCGAGATCGAACGCATCCTTGCGGGACTTACCGCGCTGATCGCGCCGTACGCGGACGAATTGTATCAAAGCTTGATGCTCCTGGGCAATCTCGACTGCATCTTTGCCCGCGCGATCCTTGCGCGCGACATGCGCGCCTACTGCCCGAAGCTGAACGACAAAAGTCTCATTCATATCAAGAACGGACGCCATCCGCTGATCGATCCGAAGACGGTCGTACCGATCTCGGTCTGGATCGGCGACGGCTACGACACGCTGATCGTAACCGGACCGAACACCGGCGGCAAAACGGTTACGCTGAAGACCGTCGGTCTCTTTACGCTGATGGCAAGCTCCGGCATGTTCCTGCCTGCGGACGAAAGCAGCGAGATCGCGGTTTTCCGCGAGGTGTTTGCGGATATCGGCGACGAGCAGTCGATCGAACAGTCGCTGTCCACGTTCTCCGCGCATATGACAAACCTGGTCGGCATCCTGAAGGAAGCGGGCAGCGATACGCTTGTTCTTTTGGACGAGCTCGGCGCGGGCACCGACCCGAACGAGGGCGCCGCGCTGGCGCAGGCGATTCTGAAACACCTGCAGGAGGCGGGCGCAACGACGTTCGCAACCACGCATTACAGCGAGATCAAGGCGTTCGCGCTGACGCACGAGGGCATGCAGAACGCGTCGATGGAGTTTGACGTCGACCGGCTTTGCCCGACCTACAAGCTCTATATCGGCATTCCCGGCAAATCCAACGCGTTCGAGATCAGCAGACGGCTCGGTCTCGACGATTCGATCATCGAGCAGGCAAAGGAATATCTGAAGCACGAGGATGTTGCATTCGAGGACGTTCTGTCCGGTGCGGAAGCGCAAAGAAAGCTCGCCGAACAGCAGGCGAGCGAACTGACCGAAGAGCTCGAAAAAGCAAGGCGGGAGCGCATCGCGCTGGAAACCGAGCGCAATAAGCTCAAGGAGGACCGCGCGGCGATCCGTGAGAAGGCAAGGGAGGAGGCACGCTCGTTCGTCGCCGCCACCAAGCACGAGATGGACGCGTTGATCGCGGAACTCCGCCAGGTCAAAAACATCGACACGAAAGCGCTCGAACGCGCGATCCAGACCTCGCGGGACAAGCTGCGCGAATCCTCGAATCGCCTTTCGGACACGGTTGAGGCCGCATCCGCCGAGGGCGAGACCCCGAAATCCGTCGTTCGCGGACAGACCGTCCGGGTGGTGAGCTTGAACAACACCGCAACGGTTCTGAAGCCGCAGGACGCAAAGGGACAGGTGCAGGTACAGGCGGGGCTTATCAAGGTGTTCGTACCGCTTTCCGATCTCCGCACGATCGAGCGGAAGCAGGAGAAGCCGCGCGAAAAAACGCGTCCGAGAGAGATCATGACCGATATCAAAACGGTCAAGTACGAGCTCGATCTGCGCGGGTTCCTTGTGGACGATGCGATCCTCGAAATCGACGCGTTCATCGACGACTGCATTCGCACGGGACGCACGGAGTTCAACATCATCCACGGCAAGGGCACCGGCGCGCTGCGCGCGGGCGTACAGAACTACCTGAAAACCCATCCGCGCGTAAAGAGCTTCCGCATCGGCGCGTACGGCGAAGGCGACGCAGGCGTAACGGTCGTTACGCTGAAAAGCTGAACGGTTGACGGATCCGGTCGAATGCGGTATGATACCGCATGGAGGACAGGCGTATGAAACGGAAAACTTTTTTTATCATCATTTCGATTCTGTGCTTTCTGGGCGCTGCCGCGCTGGTTGTGATCGGCATCCGTGCGACGTCGCATCCGGCGGTGATCCCGGGACTCGTTTCCCTCGGCGAACTCCCGCTTGAGGCGTACGACGCGCAGCCGGACGACAGCGGCGACGGACAGTACACGGTTTTCTATCGCTACATTGACCCGAAATACGGTGAAATCGTTTTTTCGAACGCGGTCGACGCGGAGGATTATTTCTCCTATAAGTACGATGAAATGCGTGCGCAGGAAGCGGAAATGAGCGAGGTTCCGAGCGAGGAAACCGAGGTCACGCGCAAGTCGGTGATCAAGCGCTTCGTCTACGTCTATCCGAAGGACGGCAGATATGAAGCCGTGTTTCAGGACCGGTATCTGGGGTTGACCGACGTGTCCGAGCTGATCGATCCCGCGCCGAAGGTATCGTCCACGTACTACTATATCGTTGCGGGCATTCTGCTGCTTGCAGGCGCATATCTGATGTTCCTTGCGTTCACCGGCAAGCGCAAAGCATGATAAATCAAATAATAATAAGAGCTTCCGAACTTCGGAAGCTCTTTTGTTTTACCTGTTTTCTGCGAGAAACGCGTCGAGCTCGGCTCTTGTCGGCGATGCGCGGCCGCTCGTTTTCGAGACGCAGATCGCCGCGGCGGCGTTCGCTTCTTTCAGCGCCTCCGCGTCGGAAAGCCCGGAAAGGATCGCTGCGATAAACGCGCCGTCGAAGGTATCGCCCGCGCCGACCGTATCGGCGACGGTCACGGGGAAGGCAGGGGAATGCAGCCGGACGCCGTTTTTGTAAAGGTCCGCGCCCTGCTCGCCGCTTCTGGCAATAACCGCGGCGCCGCTTTCCGAAAGCTTTATGGATGCAAGCTCCGCGTCGTGCTCATTCGCGAGCATCGGGATCTCGTCGATCGCCGAGCCGAGAATGTAATCCGCAAGGTTCTTCGCCTTCTGTACGTTCTCAAAGAAGGCGGGGTTTTTCATCGCCTCCACACGCACGTTGATGTCGAACGACACGGGAATCCCCGCGTCTTTGCACCGTTTCATCAGATTGAGCTGCGTCGACGCCGCGGGCTCCTCGCGCAGCATCATGCCGTTCACGTGCAGCCAGCAGATGCGGTCCGGGATATCGTCGGGAATCTGATCCGGCACGATCGCATGCTGCGAGCCGAGATGCGCGGGGCAGGCGAACGCCGTGCGGTCGCCCTGTTCGTTGAGCACCAGAAGCACCAGCTGCGTCGGACGCCCCTCGTCCATCCGGAGAAGGGAGGTGTCGACGCCTTCCTTTTCCAGTCCGTTCTTCAGCATCTGCCCGTATGCGTCAAACCCGCAGGTCCCGCAGAACAGCACGGGCATGCCGAGCCGCGCCATCGCGCAGGCGGTATTCGCGGCGCTGCCGCCCTCCGCAGGGCGGACGTCCGTATCGAGGTACGACGCGGGATCGCCGGTCCTCGCTTTCAATGCGGCGGCGTACGGAATGATCAGATCGGCGCAGATGTCGCCGAGACAAAGAACGGGCTTCACGGTTCTGCGCTTTCCTCCGGATACGGGATGTATACGATGTCGATAATGGAACGGTTATAGCCGGGATGGTTGATGCGCTTGTCGTGCCAGGTGATCTGCGCGGAAATGCCGCCGTCCAGGTTGTATGCGGCGGTGCAGCCGAGTTCCTTCATCAGCACGGACAACTCGTTGAGATCGAGACCGACCGAATAGCCGTTCTGTCGCCCGTCGACCAGCACAAAGCAGTAGTGCCCGGGTTCATAGTACCCGATCGCTGCGCGCGGGTTGCGGTCGGCGATGCTGTCGGGCAGGTTGAACTTTGTCATGGTCTTGCCTTCTTCGTCGAGCAGCATGGGACCGAAGTTCCATGTCTGCCAGACGCCGCGGGCTTCGAGGTACACGATCGGGATCTTGTCGGGCGCGTAGGTCTTCATTTCGCCGTCCCTGAACAGCACGCACAGGTCGCGCCGGTACTTCTTGGAGTCGTGGATCACTTCGCCGTTGACGACCGTGTAGCACTTGTTCTGTGCCGTGGCATGGTCGCCGGACATGGCGAGGATCGTGTGATACTGCCCCGCGAACTTTTCCATCGGGACCACGTCGAGCGCGTTGTAGCGCGTGCCGGACAGCGCGCGGCGGATGCTTTCCACATTCTGTACGTAGATGTCCGCCACAAAGTATACCAGCGTGCGACCCGTGCGGGTGGAATCTTCAAACCGCTGCCAGGTAATGCTGATTGTTTTGTCGCGGTAGGTGTCCTCGGTGTCGATCACTTCGTCGGAGAACTTGTCCAGAAACTCGCTGCGGATGATGCCGAGCTTTTCGGGGACCGGCGTGGGCGTCGGTTCCGGCGTGGGGGTGGGTTCCGGTGTCGGCGCGGGCGTCGGCACGGGCGTAGGCGTCGGGACCGGAGCGAGCGTTACAAGCTCGGTCGGCTCAGGCGTCGAAAAGGAGATCACATCCGCTTCGGAGACCGGTTCGGACGTGACGACGGTTTCGGGATTCGCGGGTACAGATGCGGGTTCCGAACAGGAAACAGCGCTCAATGCGAGCGCTGCGATCAGCAATATCCCTATCAAGATCGGTTTCTTCATCATACAGTCTGCCTTGTTTCAAAAAAGATCGACAATTATTATATCACGGTTCGACACGATTGTCCATAGATCGTGTCAGCTGTCGGCACGGTCGATCGTCACATCCGCAAGGCAGCCGGGGATGCGCTCCGCAACCGCGTTTTCGATGCGCTCCCGCAGCGCCTCGTCGCTTTCCGTGTATGTGTACGGCACGGATACGTCGAACAGCAGCGTCTTGTTCTGCGGTCCCTGTACGGCGCGGAAATCGTGGATCGAAAGCTCCGGTCCGATCGCGAGGAGCGCGTCGACTGCGAGCGTACGGAGCCGCGCGGTTTCGGGATCGTCGGTGATGATCGGGTCCATGTGGATCGTTGCAACGCAGCGGAACCGGTCGGATAGGTATTTTTCGGCGTTGTCGATGACCTCGTGAATGTCGCGCACGTCGGCGTCGGCAGGCACTTCGGCATGCAGAGACACGAACACGCGCCCGGGACCGTAGTCGTGCACGATCACATCATGCACGCCGCCGATGCCCTCAAAGGACAGCGTCGCTTCCTCGATTGCGGAAACGAACTCGGGATCGGGGCACTTGCCCAAAAGCGGCGCGGTCGTTTCCTTTACGGATTTGAGCCCGGTATAAAGGATAAACAACGAAACAAGCAGCCCGCTCCATGCATCGGGACGCACCCATTCGGGCATTTTAACATAGTGCGTGATCAGCGCCGAGACCAGAACCGCGCCCGTCGCAACGGTATCGGAAAGACTGTCGAACGCCACGGCCCTGAGCGTAGGCGAATCAAACCGCTTCGCGAGCGCGCGATTATAGAGAAACATGTAGAGCTTGACTGCGATCGCCGCCGCCATCACGCAGACGGAGGGAATGAAGTGCGACGCGTACGCGGGCTCTCCGCCGTGCAGCACGATGCCGAGAGCGTTGCGGAACAGCGACCAGCCCATCAGGATGATCGCGATCGAAACGAACATGCCCGAGATATACTCGAACCGCCCGTGCCCGTAGGGATGGTCGCGGTCCGGCTTCTTCGAAGCGAGCCGGAACCCGAACAGCGAAATGACGGAGGACCCGGCGTCGCCGAGGTTGTTGAATGCATCCGCCTGCAGCGAGACGGCGTGCGCCAAAAGACCGAACACGAGCTTGACCGTGAACAGAACGAGGTTCAGAAAGATTCCGAAACAGCCCGAAAGCACGCCGTACGCGCTTCTGACGCGCTCCGGCGACTCGGCATTCTTTCCGCGTATGAACCATTTTGCAAGCAATCGAATCATTTAGAGCTCCTTATTTTGCTATTATAGCATAGATAGCACGGAAAAACAAATGCAAAAAAGCACTTTTCATCATGTCGGTACTATGGTATACTAAACGCAGAAAACAAGGAGGTGTGGATATGGCAGCAGTATTCGGAACCCTGTGGGTGCCGTGCCTCGTCCTGAGCATTCTGGGGATCGCATTCCTGATCGCGGAGCTCTTTTTGCCGGGATTCGGCGTCTCGGGCATCTGCGGCGTGCTTTGCCTGATTGCCGTCTGCGTGATACAGTTTCTGACCGCAAAACCTTTGGCGGCGATCCTTGTAACGGCGGTGCTCGGATTGATTCTCATCGCGATGCTCATCATCTTCATGCGTTCGATGAAAAACGGTGTACTGTTCCGTTCGCCGATCGTATTGAAGGAGCGGATCGAGGCGGACGCCGTCAAGCCGTCCACGGGAACGCTTGAGCATCTCTTGGGCAAGACCGGCACGGCGATTACGCCGCTCCGTCCGAGCGGGATCGCGCTCATCGACGGACAGCGGTATTCGGTGGAATCGCAGGCGACGTTCATCGACAAGGACAGCGAAATCACCGTTCTGGCCGTGGACGGGACCAAGATCACCGTCAGATGAAGTACTGTAAAAAGTGCGGCGTGCTGTATACCACGGACGTCTGTCCGAAGTGCGGCGTCGTCGTACCGGACAACCAACCGCCTGCCGAAAAGGCGGACGCAAAGACCGTCAAAAAACAGTGGATCGCGCTGGTCATTGCGATCCCGGCGGCAATTCTGCTCATCATGGGCGTTTTATACTTACTGAAATGCATTCACTAATCAAAAGGAGGTCACTATGCAAGTATTCATTCCCTGGATCATCGGTGCGGCAGTCGTCGTATTTCTGATCATCTTCTTCTCGTTCGTCCCCCTCGGACTGTGGATTTCCGCGGCGGCGAGCGGCGTCAGGATCGGTCTGTTCCAGCTCGTCGGCATGCGCATCCGTAAGGTCGTTCCCGCGGATATCGTTTATCCGATGATCAAGGCGACCAAAGCCGGTCTCAAGATCCCGATGAACAAGCTCGAGGCGCACTACCTCGCAAAGGGCGGCAGAACCAACGGCAAGGTCAGCGTAAACCGCGTGGTCGATTCCCTGATCGCCGCGCAGCGCGCAGGCATTCCTCTGGACTTTGAGCGCTCCTGCGCGATCGACCTTGCGGGCCGCGATGTTCTGAACGCCGTTCAGATGAGCGTCAACCCGAAGGTCATCGAAACCCCGATCATCGCCGCAGTCGCCATGGACGGTATTGAGCTTCGCGCAAAGGCGAAGGTTACGGTCCGTGCGAACATCGACCGCCTCGTCGGCGGCGCGGGCGAGGAAACGATCATCGCGCGTGTCGGTGAAGGCATCGTCACCACCGTCGGTTCCGCAAAGAGCCACAAGGAAGTTCTCGAGAACCCGGACACCATTTCCCGTACCGTCCTCAATAAGGGCCTTGACGCAGGCACCGCGTTCGAGATCCTTTCCATCGACATTGCGGACGTGGACGTCGGCAGAAACGTCGGCGCACAGCTGCAGATCGACCAGGCGGAAGCCGACAAGCGCATTGCACAGGCAAAGGCGGAAGAGCGTCGCGCGATGGCTGTTGCACAGCAGCAGGAGAACGTCGCGGAAGTACAGCGCATGCGTGCCCGCGTGATCGAGGCAGAGGCAGAGGTCCCGCAGGCGATCTCCGCAGCGCTTCGCGAAGGCAAGCTCGGCGTACTCGATTACTATAACATGAAGAACATTATGTCCGACACCGAGATGCGCAACGCAATCGGCAAGTCTGCAGCACCCGCTCCCGAAAAGAAAGGAAACTGAGCCATGCCGGTTTTCGCCCTCTTGCCGATCATTGTCATCGGAATCGTAATTGCGGTTTCGAGAAGTGCGGCGGAACAGAAAAAACGTGCGGAACAAGCGCGCCGTGCAGCCCAAATGCAGGCGGAAGCGCCTGTGCAGGAGGGGCAGACGTCGTATACTCCGGTCCGTCCTTCCGTTCAGATCCCCGGATCTAAACGGGAGGCGGCCGCGACGGCCGCACAGAAGACAAACCAGTCGCCTCTTACGAAACCGTCGAAGCCCGCGCAGTCGATGCACCCCGGACATGACTACTGTGCGCTGCGTCCCGACGATCCGAAGGCGGATGATCCGGATCAGCATCCGGATCACGAACTCTGCTCGCTGGATCCCGAGGAGATCGTGCAGGAAATACCGGAGGGAGCGTCCGCGGCGCAAGGCGGCGGAATGCCTCTGAACCTTGCACCGGACGCCATCCTGAACGGCGTCATCTTTTCCGAGGTCTTCGGAAAACCGAAAGCATTGCGATAACCCGTGCGCAGAAGAAATATCTTTCATCTTTGCATACAAATCAGCGTATTGACCGTGCTCGCTTTCCTGTACGGTCTTTCGCTCGTTGAAGCCCCGCCGAAGTACTGGGGAACCGTTGCGGCTTCGGCGGTGCTTTTGGCGCTGTACGGCGCGGGGCTTGTGCGCCTCGTTCCGGCGGCGTCCTCTGCGATTTTGGGCGAGGAACCGCATCTCCGCCGCGAAGGCGATCGCACCTTCCGCCGCTGCGGCACGCGCGAGCTTTTCAAGCTGTTCCTGATCGTCGTGCTTGTCCGCCTTCTGGAGTTTCCGCTGACCTATATCGTCCATTATGCGATGTTCGGCTATACGGGGACGTTTTTCGAGGTCCAGCGGCTTTGGCTCGATCTATATCATCCCGAAACGGCGTTCCCGCTCTACGGGTACCTGTCCGACGTTTTCTGGATCTTCACGGTCAACTTCAATCATGCGCGGTTCATCGGATCGTATCTGTTCACGTCGCTCGCGGTCGTCGCGCTGTATTATCTGGTGCAGCTCGATTTTGACCGCAAAATCGCGCGGCGCGCCGTCCGGTATTGCCTGCTGCTGCCGTTCTCGCTGACGTTGATGGGAACCGTGCCGGACGGGCTGTTCCTGCTGCTTTCGATCCTATCGCTGCTGTTCCTGCGCAAAAAGCTCTTCCCGCTTTCAAACCTCTTTGCCATGCTTGCGGTGCTGACGCATGCGCTCGGCGTGCTGCTGTTCGTGCCGCTGCTGTTCGGTTACGTATCGTTTTTGATCGGCAACATCCGTGCAAACAGGGGGACGGAGAAGGGGTATATCGTAAAACAGATTCTGACGGTCCTTTCGTTCCTGCTCATTCCGGTGGGCGTCGGGCTTGTCATGCTATACAGCAGTCTGCGCTTCGGCGACGCGCTTTCGCTGTATACCGACGTGTTCCGCGCGGACGGCGTGGGGATTTCGGGGCTGTTCCGCTTCACCGACGCCGCGTTCCTCGAAACGCGCATCGTCGGCGGCAACGCGCCTGCGGTGCTGTTCGGCACGTATCTTTCGCAGTTTATCTATCTGCTGTTCGCACTCCTGATGCTGCTGCTGTCCGCCGATACGGTGCCGAGCGCATTTGCGCTTTTGATGGCTGTTACGATCCCGATCACGTCGGTGACGGGGCGCATGCAGGATACTGCGGGGTTCATTACGATCACCGCGCCGTTCGTCATCACGTTCGCGGCAAAGGTCAAAAATCGCTGGGCGGACGCGGTCGTCACGGTCCTGCTGCTTGCCGGGTGGATCGCATACTTTTTCGCGTTTATCGCGGGATTTACGGGGTAATGTATGGGGCTCTGGAAACTCTATCTCATGTTTTTGAAGATCGGTTCGCTGATGATCGGCGGCGGCTATTCCATGCTGCCCCTGCTGATTCGTGAACTTGTCGAACGGAACAAGATCATCACCGAGGACGAGCTGACCGATTACATGGCGGTCGCGCAGTGTACGCCCGGCGTCATTGCGATCAACACCGCTACGTTCGTGGGCTACAAGGTCCGCCGCGTCATCGGCGCGATCGTCGCCTCGCTCGGCGTCATCACCGTTCCGCTGATCCTGATCATTCTGATCGCCGCGGTTCTCAAAGGGCTTGCACAGTACCCGATCGTCGGGCATATCTTTGCCGGCATCCGCCTTGCCGTGTGCGCGCTGATCACCGCGTCCGTATATAAGCTGTTTAAGAAATCCGTCACCAACGTCACCACGTTCGCGCTGTTTTTGCTCGCGTTCGTGTTTGTGGCGGTCTGCGGCGTTTCGCCCGTGTTCATCGTGCTCGGCGCGGCGATCGTGGGGCTGGCTTGGGGAGGGCTGAAGAAATGCTGACCTTCCTTTCAAAACTTTCGATTCTGTTCTTCGAGTTTTTCAAGACCGGACTGTTCGCCGTCGGCGGCGGACTCGCCACGGTTCCGTTTCTGCGCGATATGGGCGCGGCGTACGGGTGGCTCTCCGAAGCGGAGCTTGCCAACATCATTGCGATCGCCGAGTCCACGCCCGGACCGATCGGCGTCAACGCCGCAACCTACGTCGGCTATCTCGTTTGCGGTATCCCCGGCGCGGTCGTCGCCACGATCGGACTCGTCACGCCGTCCGTCATCATCATCGTGCTGATCGCAAAGGCGATCAAAAAGTACTATAATTCCTACCTTGTGCAGAGCTTGTTCAAAGCCCTGCGCCCCGCGGCGATCGGACTCATCACCGCGGCGGGCTTCTCGCTGCTTCTGACCTCGCTCGGCGTGAAGGCGAACTTCCTTCGGTTCACATTCTCGGCGGACTGGTATTCGCTTTTGAAGCTCGGCATCTACGGCGTGTTCGTGTTCTTTGCATTCTGGAAGAAAACCGCAAAGATTCACCCGTTTTTCTACATTCTGACCGGCGGCGCGATCGGTGCGATCCTGTCGCTTTGACGGTTGACAAACGCCGATTTGCGTGTAAAATAATAACGATGCGATTGTGGTGGAACGGCATACACAACGGACTTAAAATCCGTCGGGGAAACCTTGCGGGTTCAAATCCCGCCAATCGCACCAAAAATGAATCGCCCCTTGCGGGCGATTTATTTTTGGTATGTAGCAATCAGAGGGGATTTGACCGAGCGCCCGCAAAACGACACAGTGCGTCGTTTTGCAGCGAGGCGGCTTTGCGGCAGGGCGGAATGCGCAGGGCGGAGCGCAAGCATGACAGCCCGATATCCACCGCCGCAAAGAAATCCCGCCAATCGCACCACGTCGCCGCGAACGTCGAATCGTTCGCGGCGACATTTCTTTTTTAGAGAAAATGTCACCGCTCACCCTCTCCGCTGCGGCTCCTCTCCGCAAAAGGTCACGCTCGGCTCGCCTGTTCGCTTGCAAGCGCGCTCACAACGGCTCGCTGTCGCTACCAACCTTTTGCGGGCAAATCCGTTATCAACACTCGCACCAAAAATGAATCGCCCCTTGCGGGCGATTTTGTTTTGGCCTATGATAAAGGAGATTTGCTCGGCGACGAAGTGTTTTCCGCGAAAAATGAAAAACATTGCAACAATTTTGCAGGATGATCCGTCTAATGGACAGATGATCATTTTGAAAGGAATATTCCGAAATGAACAAAACCCGAACCGACGCATGGTTTGCAAGAGAGATTGAAGCGGCAGAGGCCTCAATGTTCCGCGTGGCGTTTGCGATCCTTCGGAATCGTACGGACGTTGAAGACGCGACGCAGAGCGCGATTCTGAAGGCATACGACCGCCTCGGCACGCTTGCCGACCGAAAGATCTTCCGCACATGGCTGATCCGGATTCTCAAGAACGAGTGCTTCGACATCCTTCGAAGCCGCCGCCCGATCATAGCCCTTGACGACTGCGATCCCGGCTATGAGATGCAGGTTCCCGACCTCGATCTGAACCGCGCGTTCGACACGCTGAGCCCGGAGGAACGTCTGACGGTAACGCTGTTCTACTTTGAGGGCTATAAGACCGCGGAGATTGCGAAGCTTACGGACGTGTCCGAGGGAACGGTGCGAAGCAGGTTAAGCCGTGCCCGTGCGTCGATGAAATCCATTCTGACGGAAAAGGAGCAATGACAATGAACGCTTTTGATATTCGCATGAAAACAGGGCTCTTTCCCGAGCCGCCCGCTTCCTACGCCGCCTGCGTGCAGAACGCGCTGAACATGACCGGCGCGCAGATCAAGCCGAAACGCCGGTTCTCCGTCGCGCATATTGCGATCGCCGCCGCCGCGGTCGCCGCGTCGCTTGCGGTGATTCTTCTGGGCGCCGCATTGCGCAAGGGCGCGCCCGACGTTCGTCCGGGCAGCAGCGTCGGAACGGATCTGCCGCCTACGCCTCCGGTGAGCGGTTCCCTACCCCTTGCATCGATGGAACCGGGCTGGACCGGAAGCACAAGGATCTTTTCCGCCGTCTCGCAGGAGGGGCGTTTCACAGAGGAGGATACCGATCGGTACGGCAAAATCATTCTTTCGTTTTTGCGTGACTGCGGCGAAAGCGAGCCGGAGGAGCTTTGGATTCTGATTGTGCGTTCGACGCTGGGGCTCCTTCCCGAAAACGACACCGGCAGCTACATGTCCTGCGTGCTCGTGCTTGCGCAGAGCCGTTTTGAAGCGGGGGACGGTCCCGACCTGTACTGCATTCAAACACACGCGGACGGCGAGGTGCTTTGGGGCACGCAGGACGGTTCGAGCGGGGCGCACCGCGTGCTCGGCACCGTTTACGGGCAGCAGAGATGGTGGGTCTTCGGAAGCAATTCCGACGCCTTCGGCACGTCGCTCGGGCATATCAAAGGCGGCTACCTCACCGGGGGCGAGCCTGGTACGGACGTCGAGTTTTCGGCATTTCTCTCGACCGACGCCAATCGTGAACCGTTCCGAAACAGCAAATACTTTGACCGCCTTTTTGAGTATTATCTCGTAACGGACGGAATGGCCGACACGACTCATCTTTTGAACCGCTCGCTGCTTCTCGTCACCGAACAGTCGAACTATGCGTATCCGATCCGCGACAATGTGCCGGAGCTGCACGTTCTGACACGAGCGGATGTGGAGCTGATTCACGAGAACAATAACAATCTCAGGACTCATCTGGATCGGAGCGGCGAAACGGACGTATTCAATCTGACGAACGTCGACGCTGATTCGTCAAAGGCGTATGCGGATGCGGTTCTCGACTGGCTCAATCGGGGCGGGAAGGAGCCGGAGGAGCTCTGGCTCTGCGCCGCGGTGCGGTTCGCGTTCCCCGAGCAGTACCCGACCGACGAGGCGTATCTGCTCTGCCTGTACGAATTCGACGGCGAGACCGGACCGGAGCTGTTCCTCTATAAGGACGGCGAGATCCTCTGGCAGACGGCGGGGTACGACCCGTACTTCGTCAACACGGTTTATGACCCGGTGAAGAAAATGAACTGCGCGTTCGGATTCTCGGCGGCGTTCGACAACGGTCCGCTTGCCATGGAGCGGGGGCAGCTTACGCTTCGCGGCGCGGACGTCGGAACCTTTGCGGATGATTCCACGCGGTTCTATCCGGAACGCCCGCTCGAAGAGCTTTCCGGGCTGCTCTCCGGTTCGAAGCACAAAGACGCGGCGCGTGAAGCGTTCATCCATCCGTATTCCAAGGATTTTGAGCTCGTGAAATGCGTTTTCACGACGAAGGACGGCAGGGAATTCTCCGCGCCGGACGGCGTCAAAGTGCTGACGGTAAAATCCGAACCCGTCTTTTGATCGGTACAAAAAAACAATCGCCCTTTTCGGGGCGATTGTTTTTGCGTATAAAGGATCAGTTTCCGTCGAATCCGATGATGTCGCCGATGCGGGCGCTGCCGCTTTCATCGACGAACAAATAGACGAACGCGTATCCGGCGTGCGGGTCGGCCGTGACGGATCCGCTCTCACAGAAGATGCAGTAATTCGTGCCGGAGCCGGACTGCGTGCTTAAAAGCGCGACCGGCGAATAGCTCGCGCCGAGAAGCGATTTCAGCGCGCTCTTGAGCAGCGAGGCGAGGTCCTTTGACACGGCAGGATCGTCGACGCGCGTCCAGCCGCCCATCGGCGAATCGGTATAGGTGCGGACGCCGGACATAAGCACATCGGTGATCGTCACGTTCTTGCTGCGGTCCTCATAGAGGCATACGATCGCGTATAG
The DNA here is from genome assembly GCA_902792295.1 of uncultured Eubacteriales bacterium. Classification (GTDB taxonomy): domain Bacteria; phylum Bacillota; class Clostridia; order Christensenellales; family CAG-138; genus UBA3792. Next base: position 5,586 of record CADAZC010000007.1, on the reverse strand, counting down.
ATTCTGCGAGTCGGGCGCGGCAATCGACGTTTCACACAGGAACGCGTGGTTCGTGCCGTTGACCTGCTGACTGCCGATGTAGGCAACGGGCGTGTATTTCACTCCGATCGTCGAATCCGAGATCTTTTGGAAGAGCTTTTTGAGACTGCTGTCGATCGCGGGGGATTTGGGCTTTACCCATGCACCCGGCGCTTCTTCGGTGGGCAGCGGCGTCGGTTCGGGCTTCGGCGTCGGCGCTTCGGTGGGCTCCGGCGTCGGCGCTTCGGTGGGTTCCGGCGTCGGCGCTTCGGTGGGTTCCGGCGTCGGCGCTTCGGTGGGCTTCGGCGTCGGTGTGTCCGTGGGTTTCGGTGTGTCCGTGGGTTTCGGTGTATCCGTGGGTTTCGGTGTATCCGTGGGTTTCGGTGTATCCGTGGGTTTCGGTGTATCCGTCGGACTCGGCGCAGCCGTTGGTTCGGTCGTCGTCGCAGGCGTCGGTTCCGGCGTTTCCTCCGGCTCGGGCTCGGAAGGCGGTGTTTGCTCGGCTTCAAACTCCTCGATCGAACCGAGCGTGAACTTGCCCTGCGCGGTCATATCGAGGGTGACGAAGGCATATCCGGTTTCCGCATTCGGCACGACCGGCGTTGCCTCGGCAATAATCACAAACGAGAGCCCGGAGGCGACCTTCGTGCTGCACAGCGCGACGGGCGTGTATTCGACGCCGACGATCTCCGAGATCGCTTCACGGAATCCCGCTTCAAGCTCCTTGGTCAAAACCGGATCATCCGCCGGTTCATATCCTTCGGAGGGATCGTCCATGTGCGTCTGCACGGCGGAGCGGCAGATATCGATGATGCGCACTTCACCGTCGCGTTCCTCATACAGGAAAACCAGCGTGTACGTTTCGCGCTCGCCGGGGTAGATGATCTTCGACCGCGCGAGGTAGGTGTGCACGGTTCCGGTGATGACCTGTTTTCCGAGGTAGAGAAGCGGTTCGTAGCTCGCGCCGAGCATAAAGCCGAACGCCTTTTGGAAGACGGCGAGCGTCTCTTCGTTCAGCGCGGGTTCCTCGGCGGTTTCCCATTCGGACGGGACGATGTCGCCGGTGTCGTACTCGATCTCATCCTCTTCGGACTGCGCATCGGACGCGGGATCAACCGTCGCTTCCGGCGCAGCGTCGGCGTCGGGCACGGGCAGCTCACCGGTGCATCCGCCGAACAGGGAGAGGACCATGAGGATCGTCAAGGTCCATACAATCGCTTTTTTCATACGTTTTCCCTCATCAATCAGAATATTGAAAATGTCGCCGCAGAATCTGCGGCGACGTGGTGGGGATGTAGGGGCTCGAACCCTAGACCTCTGCGATGTGAACACAGCGCTCTGACCAGCTGAGCTACATCCCCGTGCCCGATTATTATACAAAACCGCTCCGTGCTTGTCAAGTGCGATTTTACGCGCGCCGAAGCAAGCGATTCCGTAAACTTTTTTCAAAGATACTATCTATTTTCCGGATTGTTTGCTATACTGTATTCAATACGGAGGTATTGCTATGGAAGCGTTCAACACGGCATTTTCGATCGGCGGCGCGTCGCTGGCATGGAACGGCATCATCCTTGCCGTTTCGATCCTCGTCGCCGTCGTCGTTTCCGGCATTCTCGTCAAAAAACGCGGCGCGTACAAAGACCTTGCGCTCGACGCCTGCATCATCGGGATCCCCGCGGGACTTATCGGCGCGCGTCTTTTTGCCGCGATTTCGTCCAAGGTTGCGTTTGCATCGTTTTTCGATCTTACAAAGGCGGGGCTGAACCTTCCGGGCGCGCTGCTTTTTGCGGGCGTCGGAATCGCAGTATACGCAAGGATCAAAAAGCTGTCCGTTGCGGAGGTGTTCGATGTTCTCGCACCCGGTGCGTTCTTCGGGCTTGCCGTCGGCCGATGGTCGGATTTCTTCCTGTGCGACGGACTCGGACCGGTCGCGGGCGCGAATGTACCGAAGTTTTTTCCGCTCGTCACTTTTACGCCGCAGTATTTCGCTGACGGAAAGACCGTCGCGTTCGCGGTGTTCTTCCTCGATTTTCTTGTCTGCGCCGGGCTCGGCGTTGCCGCGCTGCTTTTGAAAAACCGCAAAGCGGGGACCGCTTCCCGCGTTACGATCGTGCTGTATCTGTTTGCGGAGTTCGTCCTCGAATGGCTGCGCGACGGATCGACAAGGCAGATCGTGTTCGGCGAGGTCCGCTTCAATCAGATCGTGCTGATGGCGATGCTGCTGTTCTTTGTGGGACTTTCGCTGTATCTTGCAAAACGCGCCGAAGCGCCCGTACCGGAGGAAAATCCGGCAGAGCCGGAACCTGAAGATAGACCGGAAGAACCGGAATCCGAGGATAAACCGGCAGAGCCGGAGGAACCCGCGGAAGCGTCGGAGGAAGGGGATACGGAATGAAACGGCTGCTGTTTTTGCTGCTTGCGCTGCTGATGCTTGCATGCAGTTCGCAGGAAGCGAAGCTCATCTATCTGCCGGAATCGACGCCGACGGCGGAACCGCTGTTTACACCGACGCCGCCGCCCGAACCGGTGCCCATCGAGGTGGCTCCGGTGCAGGGCGAGGGGTTTCATACCGACGCAAACGGCATTCCGATTCTGAACGAAAAGACGCACTATTTCGAATACTACCTGACGATCCGCAATCTGCGCATCTATGAGGAAAACGGCGAAACGCTGATCGACGCGATCATCACGAACAACTACCCGAATAAGCTTACCGGCGGGCTCTGCATCACGTTCACCCGGGATAACATGAAGTTCGGATACGGCGATTTCTATACGGCGAGCGGCGATCTCGTGCTGTTCCCCGGCGAAAACCGCGTCTATGCCGACGTGCTCACGGAGGTCGACGTGCAGCAGATGCCCTTCGAGATCACGGTTTCGAAACCCTTTGTACCGGAGCAATAACAGAAAGGAAACGCGTATGAACAACAAGGAAATGAAGCAAATCTTTACGGACACCGATTTTGTGCATCGCAGCGGAACGCCGGAGGAGCTGCGCGTTGCGGAATACCTGAAGGCGCAGTGTGAAAAACGCGGCGCAAAGGCGTGGATCGAGCCGTTCGCCGTTCCGATGGCGGAGATCGAGGAAGCGCATGTATACGCCGACGGCAAAGAGATTCCCGCGAAGGGCTTTTTCTGCTGCGGAAGCGGCGAAGTCGAGGGCGAGCTCTATTATATGCCCGCGCAGGATAAGGTCTCCGTTGCGGGCGCAAAGGACAAGATCGTGCTGATGGATACGGCGGGGATCGGATTTTTCGGCTATCAGGATCTCATGAAAGCGGGCGCGAAGGGCATTCTGTTCCAGTACGGCGATCTGCACAACGGCAATCGCGACATCGACGAGCGCGATCTGCGGGCGGCGGTCGTCGGCGAGGAACGAAAGGTGCTCTGCGCCATGCTGCATGTTTCCGCGGCGGTCGCGCTGGTCAGAAACAAGACGAAGCGCGTGCGTATTTCGATCAGACAGCGCGAATACGAGGGCGAATCGCACAATGTCATCGCCGAGGTTCCCGGCAAAAACGGCGAATGGATCACGATGAGCGCGCATTACGATTCCACCGCGCTTTCGCACGGCTCCTATGACAACATGACCGGCTGCGTCGGCATGCTCGGCGTACTGGACGCGCTGAAAAACAAACCGCTGAACTACGGACTGCGGCTCGTTTTCTGCGGCAGCGAGGAACGCGGGCTTCTGGGTTCAAAGGCGTACGTCAGAGACCACGAAGCGGAGCTTGACAAGATCGCGCTGAACGTCAACCTCGACATGATCGGCACGATCATGGGCAAGTTCATTGCGTGCGTGTCCGCCGAGGAAAAGCTTGCGAATTACATCACCTACATGGCGGCGGAGCTCGGCTTCCCGGTGGGCGCGAAGACCGGCGTGTATTCCAGCGACTCCACGCCGTTTGCCGACAAGGGCGTGCCTGCGCTGTCGTTCGCGCGTATCGCGAACGGATCCGTTGCGCCGATCCATTGCCGCTTCGATCGTCCCGACGTGCTTTCGATGGACCGCATGCAGGCGGATATCGCGTTTATCGCGGAGTTTGTACGCCGCATGGCAATGTCCTGTGTCTGCCCGGTCGGGCGCGACATTCCCGATTCGGTGAAGGACGATCTCGACAAATACCTCTTCCGCAAGCGCAAAGAGGAGTGAGCCGAATGAAAAAGATAATTTCGGAGCATATTAGATGGATGATCTTAAATCTCTAAATGAACTTTTTTACCATGCCAAAATGCTGTTGAATTTACGGCGCAAAACTAATGTATCAAGAAGTAGCAATTTTACTGTATTTACAGCATTAAGAAATGAAACGGATGAAGAAAAAACGCATACTACTTTTCTTTATGAAATGCTTAGACCTGATGGTCAACACGGAATGGGTGATGAATTTCTTAGTGAATTTTTTAAAATTGTTCTTGGAGAAGATTATCAACCAGGTGCAATAATTGTTCAGGAATGCCATATAGACTCAAATGATGACAATTACGGCAGACCAGATCTATGTATAGAAACAACAACTGACAGATTCCCTATTGAGGTAAAAATCTACGCACCGGATCAACCTAGACAGATCGAACGTTATTTCGAATTTGCAAGAAAGAAAAGTAAATATCCTAAAGTTTACTACTTGACGCTGGATGGTCATGAACCCACAAGTCAAGGAAAATGTAATAGTGAAAATATTATTTGTATTTCTTTTGCAAATGAAATTCATACTTGGCTGACAAACTGTTCCATGAAAGCAAAAGAAAAACCAGATGTCGTGGCAGTTATTACTCAGTATCTATCCTTAATTGAAAAACTTACTAACGAGCAACAGGACGATGTATTCATGGATGCAATAGTTGATTTAATTGGAAATTCAAAAGAAAACTACGAGTGTGCTTCTATCCTGTCAAAAAAGTTAGATGTTGCACGAACAATCAAAATGAGGCAAGTATTTAATGATATTAAGAACCACTTGGAAAGCAACACTCTAATAAAGAATCTACCCAAAGAGTATCTATACCTTGACCAAAACATAGACAATTACTATTCACGAAAAAAGAGCGAATTGCTACGAACACCTAAACTGTGTTTTGAAATTAAAAGAATTGGTGATTTAAGAATATTTTTATGCGTGGAAATTACTTGGTATCTTTATTATTGCGTATTCTTTACAAATAATTCTTGGGATTCGATGATTTTTGAAGAACAAAAAAACACTTTAAAAACTGCTTTTAATAATCCTTATTGGACAAATAGAATTAGCAGTCATGCATGGAAGAATTGGTACGTTTGGGGTAGATATTTGCCAAATTTCAAAAAAGAGCTCAATTTCAAGGAATTATCAGAACTATATCCGGAATTGTACGATGCAGTTAGATATAAACAAATTATGGACACAATCTACAAAGAATTTGATGATAATGTGGAAAGTATTATCAACACTGGTTTTCCTAAAGACCCATCTAACATTGTAACGTGGCAATAGAATATATTTGTATATTCCCAAAGGATCTCATAACTGAGGTCCTTTTTTCGTTTTTACGGAGATCAAAATGAACGACAGCACCATCAGGCTTTCT
>CADAZC010000006.1 GCA_902792295.1 uncultured Eubacteriales bacterium | reverse complement strand
GAAGGTCTTGGTGTCGCCGACGTTGTAAGACGCCTTGACAATGCCCGGCGCAGGATCGACCGAAGCCGTCTCCGCTTTCTCTTTGAGGTATGCGTCGACGTCGATCTTATACGGTCGATCCTCATTCACCGCCTGCGTTCCCGCGGAGGGACGCACGACCGGCGTAACGCTGGTCTCAATAAGACCGGTCATCGTGCCGGTGGAATAGGACGCGGACGAGGACGTGGACGGATTATAGATGACGACATAGTCGCCCTCGTAGCCGCCGGTCGGATCGGTGTCGATGATGATCGTGTTATTGACGCCGCGCTGATTGCCGGGTTCCGGGGCGGTTTCCGCGGCTGCCGCGGGTACTGCGGTCACAACGAGACAGAGCGCGAGCAGTACGGACAGGATCGGTTTGAGTGCTTTCATGAGAATCCCCCTTTCCCTTTTCGGGATCACATTCTGCGCCGTAAAACAGCATAATATATTTTTATCACAAAATCGCAACGCTGTCCATATCCTGCGGCAAATTCAATCGAAACAATTTCCCGGACGCACCCGTTGCGTCCATCCGAAAAACAGGATATAATAATCGGGATCATCAAAACGTATCGACCGAAAAGGAAATCTTATGATCACCATTGACGAATACAGGGGCATCGTTTCGGAGCTTTTGGACGAGCTGCCGAAGGAGTTTTTCCGGGAGCTTTCCGGCGGCGTGATCGTGTCGGAAGCTGTCGTCGTTCCGGATTACGCCCGCGGGAACGATCTCTTTACCATGGGCGTATACAAGACGTTTTCCGGCATGCGGCAGATCGTTCTTTACAAGGGCTCCTTTGACCGCGCCTACCCGAATGCGGACGCGGCGGAGGCGAAGCGGCTTTTGCGCGGGATCCTGCGTCACGAGTTCCGGCATCATCTGGAGTTCCTGGGCGGCGTTCACGACGCCGGCTCTCTGGAAGCTGCCGACGAACGCGATAAACAGGCGTATCTTGCCGGACACACAAAGTAAAACGCAGCCCGCCGGACGGCGGGCTGTGTTTTTTCTATATTTATTATATCGGTTCTTCCCTCCGTTTTCAACGGACCCCCCGGTCCGCCCGCATGTTTCCGGTTGCAGGAAGCCGCAGATATGGTATAATGAATTCGATTGAACGGAAGGAATACGGACATCCATGATGCAAGCGAAACACGTTATGATCTACGGGACGCTCGGTCCCGCATGCGCGGACCCGGAGACCCTCGGAAAAATGCTTTCCGAGGGAATGGACGGCATGCGGCTGAATCTGTCGCATACCGCGCTCGAAGAATCCGCCGACCTGATCGAAGCGTATCGGAAAGCCGCCGAACGGTGCGGCAAACCGGCTGCGCTTCTGATCGACATGCAGGGACCGGAACTGCGCATCGGAAAGCTGGACGAGCCGGTCCGGCTGACGGAGAACGAACGGATCGGCATGGATGCGATCCCGTTTCCGGATGAGACGATCCCCCTGCTGAAGAATGCCGACCCCGGGCAGGACATTCTTCTGGACGACGGAAGGATCCTGCTGAAAACGGAACCCGAAAACCGGCTCTGCGTGATTCGCGGCGGCGTGTTGAAAAGCCGGAAAAGCATCGCCCTTCCGGGCATTTCCGTTCACACCCCCGCCATGACGGAGGACGATCTCCGGCACATCCGGCTTGCAAAAGCATACGGCGTAACAGCGGTGATGCAGCCGTTTGTGCGCGGCAAAGACGACCTTCTCGCCGTCCGCGCGGCGCTGCGCGAAGCGGGCTGCGCAGATCTGCGGCTGCTTGCAAAGGTCGAAAACGCGGAAGGAGTCGCGCATCTTGCGGAGCTGCTCCCCTGCTGCGATGAAATCGTGATTGCGCGCGGCGACCTCGGCAATGCCGTACCGCTCTGGGAGCTTCCCGCGGTGCAGAAGCGCATTGCGGCGGCATGCCGAACGGCGGGACGGGATTTCATGGTGGTGACGCAGATGCTGGATTCCATGACGCACCGCCCTGTCCCGACGCGCGCGGAGGTTTCCGACATTTTCAACGCGGTGCTCGACGGCGCATCGTCCGTGATGCTGACCGGCGAAACCGCCGCAGGCGAATACCCGGTCTCCGCGATCCGGTACCTTGTGAAAACCGTCCGTGCGGCGGAGACGTACCGGTCCGGCGCCTGTCCCGGCGGCAGCAAATGCGGATTGACCGAATAAGCGGGTCCGCATTCTCTTTTTCTTGCTTTTTCCTCCATATTTGATATAATATATTGGATATGTGCAAGTCCGAACAAACGGAGAACAAGCATCATGGCCTCTCTTGAAACGCTGTATCCCCCATATGCCGGAACCGAGCCGTACCTGCATCTCTGCTTCGCGAAAGCGAGCGGGAAAAAGGTGCGTGCTTTGCTGCGCCGGCTCATGCTGCGCGGCGTGCGCGTCTGGTATGCGGCGGGAACGGCGACGGACCGGAAAACACATGAGCAGCGGGAACGGCACATGCTTTCCGCCGACCTGACGGTCGTGTATCTGGACGACGCGTTTCGCAACGACGCGACCGCAAAGAGCCGGCTTCTGGCGTGTCAGCGCGCCGGTCAGCCCATCGTATGCCTGAATACGGACGGCGGCGACAGCGGTCTGTCCATCGGTCTGCATGCGACCGCAGCGGAGATCAAACTGAATCCCATCGATTCCGTGAAGGATACGGAACGCGCGCTGCTGCATGCGGAGGGGTTTTCGCAAAAGCTGATCGGCGATCCCGTAAAACCGAAAAACACACGGTTCGGCGTCCTCACACGCATTCTGATCGCAGCGACGGTCCTGCTCGTTGCCGCGGGCGCGCTGTGGTTCTTCCTGCTCCGTCCGGAGAGACAGGACGAAATCCTTTCGCAGTCGGATACCGTAACCTTTGCGGACAAAACGGTCCGCGAGACGGTGCGCCGCACGCTCGGCGGCGGGATTCTGACCGAGGACCGGCTCTCCGAAATCACCGTCCTGCGGTTCGGCGGCACGCTGCCCGACGATCTTTCCGATCTTTCGCTGCTGCCCGCTTTGGAGACGGTCGAGATCACGCAAAACGCGGCGAAGGATGCGTTTTCCCTGCACCCGGAGCTTTCGGCGTACACCGTTGTGCTGATCGGAGGTGCGGACGAATGAGCGTGTTCTTTCAGCCGTACGAGGGCAGGCGTCCCTATGTATTCATCAGTTATTCGCACCGCGATTCGGACGCGGTTTTACGCATCATCTCCGAACTGAACGACCGGAAACTCCGGCTCTGGTACGACGAAGGCATCCCTGCGGGCAGCGACTGGCCGAAGAACATCGAACTGCATATGCGCGGATGCGCGGCGGTCCTGTTCTTCCTCTCAAACACCGCCCTTGCTTCGCCGAACTGCTATTCCGAGATCCGCACCGCGGTCGCGCTGAAAAAGCCGATCCTGCTCATCCCGCTCGAGCCGACGGAACCGGACAACCGTTGGCGGGAGCTGCTTGCCCGCGCCGAAACGGTTTCGGACGCCGAACATCCTTCGGAAGCGATCCGCGCGTGGCGCGTGCTGCGCCGTTCGTTCTACCGCAGATGGACCGACTCCTTCCGTGCGGAATGGATCGGGCTGTTCGCCGCGCTGCTTCTGTTCGGCGCCGCTTCTTTCGGTCTGTTCCTGCTGATCTCGGGACGCTTTGACCCGCCGGAACCGCCGCAGCCGACCGTGACGGCGACGCCGGACGTTTCCGAGGCGACGCCGGAGCCGGTTCCCCAGCCGTCGATCGATCCGAGTCTCTTCCCCGTGTCGTTCCCCGACTCCCAGCAGGAGGACGGCGTCCGGCTCATGCTCGGAAAGTCCGAGGGCGATATCCTGCGGCCGGAGCTTGCGGATCTTACGGAGCTGTACTTCTGCGGCAATCAGGTCATGCGCTCAATGGACGGCGTCTCCCTCGCGGCGGACGGAACCATCGTTTCCGGCACCTCGAAGATCCTTCTTTCCGGGAAGATCTCCGATCTTTCCGTGATCGGGCTTTCGGTCTATCTCCGGCGCCTTGCGCTGGTCGGTCAGCCGCTCGGCTCGCTCGAACCGCTGAACAACCTTGTACTGCTCGAAGAGCTGTATCTTTCCGGCAGCACGGTCGGAGACCTGTCCGCGCTCAACGGGCTTTCGAGTCTCCGCGTTCTGCACATCGAACACACGGATGTCCGTGATTTAACCCCGCTCGGCGCGCTTCCGTCGCTTCGCACCGTGACGGTCAGCGCCGACATGCTGCCGCTCGAATGGCCGAAGGACAAACCGTTCACGGTCATTCTGGTCCCCTGATCCCACACACCCGAACAGAAAGGACGATCCCCATGGCAAAACGCATTCTGTACCCGCTGTATGCGGCGGAAGACGAACCGCGCGTGCGCCCGATCCTGGACGCGCTGAAGGAAACCGGCTTTTCGATCGGAAAGGCGGACGCGCCGGAAAAAGGCGGCGCCGTCCTGTTCTTCCTGTCGGACAAGATCAACGACGCTTCGAACGCGATCGACGCGTTTTTGCGGTTCGACGCCGAAAAGCGCGATATCATTCCGGTCAATCTGGACGGATCGACGCCGCCCGCGCTGATCGGAAACGCAATCATGGCGCGCAACACGATCTTTGCGGAGCGCTACACCGAAAAGGAGCTTGCCGGACGCATCGCCGACGCGCTGAAAAAGCCCTCTGCGATCGCCTCGAAGCTGCGGAAATGGATCGTCGCCGCGGCCGCGGTCGTTCTGCTCGCCGTGCTCGGAATCGTGCTGTGGCGCGTGCTCGGCAGCAAGCCCGCACAGGAAACGGACGCCGAAGCCACGCCCGCCCCGACCGAACTGCCATACGTCGATCCGAAGACCGGCATCCGTCCCGAGGACCTCGAAAACATCTATGAACTGATCATTCTCGGCGACCGCCTGTGCGTTCCGGAGGTCAGCATCGGCAAGATACACACGTTCGGTTACGAGAGCGTCGGCGCCGAATACTACGCGAACCGCGTGCAGGATAACAACGAGGTCCATTGGTACAGCAACGAGGACGGACACGAGATCGCGCACGGAACGTGGAACGACCTCAGCTTCCTGCGGTACATGAAGAATCTCCGGTACCTGTCGATCGTCTGCGCGGACGTGGATCTGCCCGATCTCTCGGGGCTGGAACGGCTGCGGAAATTCGAGATCTCCGAATCCGCAACCACAAATATCGAAGGGCTGCGCAATTCGACGATCACCGAATTCTACTTCCGCGGCAGCGCGCAGGTCGATTTTTCTCCGCTGAACGACTGCAAAAAGCTGATCGATGCGCATCTCGAGCTGGAGACGCCGATGCCGGAGGACCTTTCCTCCTTTGCGCCGCCCGCGTTGAAGGCGCTTCGGGTATGGGGCGCATGGGACGGCAGCCGGATCGATCTCGACGGTCTGAAGCAGTGCAAAGAGCTTGAGCTCGTGGTTTTTGACGGCATTCCGCTCCGCGATCTTTCCTGTCTGTCCGAAGCGTCGAAACTCTTCGAAATCGAGCTGACGCTGCCGCTGCTGGAAAACCTGAACGGTCTGCAGAACAAGCAAAATCTGGATCGCATCTTTATCGGCTACGAATGCGATCGGCTCGGCGACCTTTCCGCGCTTTCCGACAACACGTCTCTTCACACAGTCGACCTGCACTGCGAACGGATGAACGGGGATCTTTCGTGGCTTGCAAACGCGAGAGGTCTCAAATTCCTGCAGATCTGGAACGCGCGCAGCATCCGGTCCCTCAAAGGGCTCGAACGGCACACCGCCCTTGAGGAAATTCAGCTTCACGGGCTGACGTCGCTGACCGACATCTCCGCGCTCGAAACCTGCACCTCGCTGAAAAACGCCTGCTTTAACGAATGCTTCAATCTGATCAACGTTATGCCCGTGGTCCGGCTTCCGAAGCTCGAAATGCTGCAGCTCTACGGCGCCGGTCCGAACCATGTGAACTATCTTTCGGAGATCGTCAACAAGGACTATTTCGGCTTCGGCGTGTCCGAGGTGGACGACTGGTCCGGCCTTGCCGAGATCCCCTCGTACCGGTATCTGAACGTCACCGACCGCAGCGGAAACGCGCTTTCGTACGTGACCGGAAAAACGGTATGGCGTTTCGAGATCTGGAACCGCAGCGGCGGCACATGGGGAACGCAGCCGATCGATTTCGACAAGTTCCCGAACGTCACCGAGGAACTGGTCCTGCACGGCTTGCCGTCGCTCGAGGGACTGCCCGCGTTTTCGGTATCGAAGGTGCATATCGACGAATCGGAATACCTGACCTCACTCGAAGGACTTCAGAACCTTCCCGCTTTTTCCAGACAGCATCTCGGACAGCTGTATATCGAGGGCTGTCCGCGTCTTACCGACTGGTCGGCGCTCGACGGGCTGAAGCCGGAGCGCATTGAACTCAACAGCACGTTCTCGGTCCCGTCGTTTGCGAACATCGACGCGCACAACGTCTGTCTGGAAGGCATCGTCGATCTTTCCGACCTGCATTGCTTCGACGGGTTTTCGCCGAGCCGGAACTGCTCGGTCGAGCTGTTCCATCTGGACGACGTGACCGATCTCACGCCGCTGTACGGTGTGAAGAACGGCGACCGGCTGCGCGTTCCCGCACATCTCGGCGAACAGGCGAAGCAGCTGGTCGACAGCGGAAACTTCAAGCAATATGAGGTCGTCTATCCGAACGCATGGTGGCAGCCCGCCGATATCCGCGTTACGCTGCTCTCGCTTGACGAACTCGACACGCTGCCGGAGGCGGTCTTAAAGCACGTCGACCGTCTCTGCATGGCAGGCGACCGAATCTATGACCCGGACAATTACTGGGTGGACGAGGACTGGGATAACGACCGGCTGACGGTGTACCTGTGCGAAAACGGCTCGGATGAGCGCGAACGCGTCGAATACGGCACCGTGCTCACCGACCTCTCCGTGCTGAAAAAGCTGACGGGGCTCAAAGAACTCCGGCTCTATTGCGAACCGCCGGAAACGCTGGACGGCATTCAGTATCTGGAATCGCTGGAATCCCTGGAGCTCAAAGGCAGCAGAACGGTCAGAGACGCGTCCGCCGTATTCACGCTGCAGAAGCTCAAAGGGCTTGACCTGCACGGCACGTCCGTCACATCGATCGAGGGTGTGCAGAACCTCTACAATCTGGAATGGCTGAACATCGACGGCCTTCCGGTCGGCGACCTCTCGCCGCTGTACGGCTGCATGCATCTGCATCATCTGTTTGCCGGCAACTGCGGACTTACTTCGATCGACGGCATTCAGAATTTCAGAGAGCTGACTGAACTGAACATCAACGGAAATCTGATCACCGATCTCTCGCCGCTTTCCGAAATCGACTTCTCATACTGTGAGCAGCCGCGCTGGGACGGCCAGATCCCGCATTTTCGTCTTTCGATCGACAACATGCGGGGACTGCTCCCGAACGACCAGTACGCCTTCCTCTCCGCCGTTCCCGTCTTTGACCGTCTGAACGTGTGGGGCGTGAACGCCGCGCTGTGGACGGACGCCGTGCAGAAAACACCGATCCGCGAGCTTCAGGCGGGAAGCTGCAACTTCACGAACGAGAGCTTCCGCGCGTTTGTCGAAGCGCACCCGGAGCTTGAAGAGATCGTGATCCCCTGGACCTGGAGAAACCTGACCGATATCTCCCCGCTGCTGTCGCTTCCGAACCTTCGCTATGTGCGCGTTTCGCACAACATGCCCGAGGCGATCCAATCGCTCGACGGCGAAAGACGGTTCGAACTGGAGATCGAACAATAACATTCGGAGAAACAGAAATGACCGTTCAAAACTCGATCCCGATCGTCGTCGGGGTCACGGGACACCGGAATATTCGCAGCGGAGACCGCGACGCGCTGTACCGCGCCGTGCTTTCGGAGCTGTCCGCGCTGAAAGCGCGCTGTCCGCATTCGGAAATCGTGATGCTCAACAGTCTTGCGGAGGGTGCGGACACGCTCTGCGCCGAGGCGGCAAACGCGCTTTCCGTGCCGCTGATCGCCGCGCTTCCGATGGAACCCGCCGAATATGAAAAAGACTTTTCCGGGGAAGCGCTGAAAACGTTCCGGGCGCTTTGTGCCGGTGCGGAAAAATGCTTTGTCGTCCCTGCGGCGGAGACGCCGCCGGATTCCTTTAACCGCGACTTTGCCTACCGGCAGGCGGGCATTTATGTTGCGGCGCATGCGCACGTTCTGCTTGCGCTCTGGGACGGGAAAGAAACGCCCGCGTCGAACTGCGGCACCGCGGAAGCGGTGAAGTTTGCGCTGGACGGCGCATACGAGCCGGCCGACGGCGTTCCGTTGGGCGGGTTCGGCGCCGTCCTGCACGTGCAGACGCCGCGTGAAGGGTCCGATTCCGCCGATGCGGGAACGGTTCGTTTTCTCGGCGACCGTGCGGCGTTCGACGGCGTCCTTGCCCGGACCGACGAGTTCAACCGTCTTGCCGTCGAAACGGCGGTCGACTCCCCCGCCCTGCTGCCGACCGACCGCGAACCGGACGCGCTTCTGGATCAAACGGAAACGCTGTATGCGAAGGCGGACGCGCTGAGCGTTCGTTTTGCGAAGCAGTACCGACGCATCCTCGCCGCGCTTGCGATCGTCAGCACCGTCATCACGATCGCGTTTCTGCTGTACGACGAAGCCGAGTTGCATTGGATGATCCTTGTCTGCGGACTCGCGCTGCTTGCCGCATGGGCGATCCAGCATTACGGGAAGCGGCTTGCCTGCCACCGCCGCTATCTCGAATACCGCACGCTTGCGGAAGGTCTGCGCGTACAGGCGTTTCTGCGCTATGCCGGGAGCAAAACGAGCGTGGCCGACATTCTTTCGTGGTCGGAACGCACGGAAACCGGCTGGATCGCCGCCGCGCTGCAGGTCGTTCCCGTCGGCGCCGCGCCGAACCGGGCGCACGACATCCGCGAACCGTGGGTGAACGATCAGCGGTTGTATCACCAAAAAGCGGGCAAAAAATCAGAGCGGTCCCGTTCGGGCAGCGAAAGAATCGTCAAAACCGCTCTGTGTCTCAGTATTCTGCTGTATCTTGCCGTGCTTGTGTTCGAATGTATCTGGGGCGATCTGCTGCCGTTCTCCGGTCGCATCGCAAACGCCGAACGCTGCCGTACGCTTGCAAAGCTCCTTCTGGGCAGCATTTCCGCGGCGACGCTGTTCATCTCCAACTACTACGGGCGTCTGTCGCTCTCGCGCGTCGCGTCGGATCATCATCGCATGGAACGGTTCTATGCCGCCGTTCTGGACCGGATCGACCGGTACGGTCAGACCGAAGACCTCCTGAAGCATCTTGCCCGCGAGGAGCTGATCGAAAACGGAAACTGGTGCTCGTATCAGCGCGACAACGCGGCGGACTTCAACCTGTGACCCTCAATGTGAATTCTGATACTCCGAGGGCGTCTGTCCGAGATAGCGGCGGAAGGTGCCGGAGAAGTAAGCCGTGTCGTGATAGCCGACCGTCTGAGCAACCTCGTAGATCTTTTTGTGCGCATCGTTAAGCAGATGCGCCGCCTCGCGGATGCGGTACTGAGCAAGGTACTCGACCAGCGTATAGCCGGATTCCCGCTTGAATACGTGACTCAGATGCCCCTCGCTGATATGCAGATGCTCTGCGATCCGACCGATCGTCAGATCCGGATCGCCGTGGTACGCGGCGATATAGGCGATCGTCTCGATCATATACTTGTTTTTCGTGACGGCTGCATCCAACGCGGGCAGCCGTCTTTGAAGTTCATCCGCTTGCGGACCGGTCGAACAGATTCGTTCCACGGCACGGATCAGCTCCGCCTGCTGCAAGGGCTTTGTGAGATAATCCGCTGCGCCGAGCTGCATCGCCTGCCGGGCATAGGCAAACTCGCAGTATGCAGACAGAATGATCGCTGCGCTTTTGACTCCGGCGGACCGCAGCTTCCGAAGCATCGTTAGCCCGTCCATCCTCGGCATATGAATATCCGTTACGATGAGATCCGGTGCATGCCGCAGGGCGGTTTGCAGACCGTCCTCGCCGTCGGATGCTTCCAGAATGTCCGTAAACCCGAGCGCGTTCCAATCGACGGCCGCCGCAACGTGTTCCCGCACGGCGGCGTCGTCCTCAACGATCAGGACAGTCGGCATATCGGCTCCTTTCCGATCGTCGGCAGCCGATCGATCAGCGCAGCAATCGCGTGATTGTCATTGGAGGGCAAACGGACATCCGAGATTGCCCGGATTGCATCGTTTGCATTGGCGGGACAGGCGGCAAGGTCCGCCTCCGCAAGCAGTTCGAGATCGTTGTTGTAATCGCCGACGCCGATCATCAAGCGATCGCGGTAGCAACCAAGATCGCGGCAGGCACGCAGCGCCGTACCCTTGTTCACGCCCTTCGGAAGAAGCTCAAGATATTCGGAGCCGGGCACGATGTCGGTCGTCGCGTATACGCGGTCGAACCGGTCGGAAAGACCGTTTTCGGCGATAAATGCTTCCACCTCGCGGAGCTCGTCCCGGTTTCCGAACAGCAGGGACTTGAACCACGGGGTCTTCTCCGCCTCCTCGATGCTGACGAAATGACTGGTACGGTGCAGCTCCCAGAACGGACGGTTGACCGTCTCTTCCGGCGAAACATAGAGGATGTCCGTTTCGGTATAGACCTGCAGATCGAAGGACGGATGGTGCGCGCGGCATTCGCGCAGCACCGCGGCGATCGCTTCCCCGTCCGCAAACTGCGTATACAGAAAGCGCCTGTTCGCATCGTCGTACACGCCCGCGCCGTTCAGAACGATGTTCGGCGCATTGAACGCCACGCCCTCCAGAAACTCCAGCATGTTGCCGGGGCAGCGGCCGGTTGCGATCGCAAAGAGCCCGCCCTCTTCCGTATAGCGGCGGATCGCGCGTTTGTTCCGTTCGGAAACCGCGCCGGTATGATCGAACAGCGTGCCGTCCAGATCGCAGAAAATTGCCGTTTCGTCGGGGCGCATGGGAACCTCCGTTGCACGTCGATACGTGTGATAATTGATTATACCATGCGGTACAGGAAATGACAATCCCGGATTCTTTTCGCAAAAAAAACGTCGAAAAATCGCAGAATATTCATAGGAAACGCAGAATATTCGCACTCATCCGGTTTGCACTCTGCTATAATATATGCGTGGAATCAAAATCCGCAACCATATTTATCAGGAGGAAAATCATGAAAAAGTTTGTTGCTTTGATGTTGGCTTTCGTGATGGTTCTTGGCCTTGTTGCGTGCAGCGGCTCCAACCAGGGAAAGACCGGTACGGAATCCGAAGTACAGAAAATCATCAAAGAAGCAGAGGGTATGTCCTTTGAGGATCTCTGCAAAAAGGCGATCGAAGAATCCAACGGCGCGACCTTCTACGGCGTGGGCAACTCCAGCCGCGGTAAGTCCGCTCTCCCGCTGTTCATCGAGTATCTGCAGACGCTCGATCCGAACTACACGCTCAACTTCGAATGGCAGCAGCCGAAGAACAACAAGATCTTCGATCAGCTGACCGCCGACTCCATGAAGGATAAGGGCACCTTCGCGGTCACCCTGATCCAGGACGGCAACCAGATCGAGAGCAAGATGGTCAAGACCGGCATCCTCGATACGTATGTACCGCTCGAGTGGGCAAAGGCAAACGGCACCACCGCGGATGCGTGGAAGGGCTATCTGCCGCTGCAGACCCTGAACAAGGTCTTCGAGTACAACTGCACCGGCACCAAGACCTTCACCAACTGCTGGGACTTCGTTGCGGAAGGTGAACACGGTCTGTTCATGGACATCGACTCCGAGATCGTCGGCAAGAACTTCCTTTATATGCTCACGAAGGATGAATACGCCGGCTATCTGAAGGATGCGTTCGACAAGCTCCCCGCCGACAAGCAGGCATACTTCAAGCCCATCATCGAAGGTCTCGAAGCGGATGCGAAGGACCTCGGTCTCGGTGAGAACGGCGCATACGCGCTTGCGTGGATCAAGCTCTGGGTTGAGAGCTATGCTGCGCAACCGGACGACGGCCCGATCTGCAACACGCTGGTCGACAAGTCCGCAACCGATCAGTTCGGTCTGCTCGTTTACTCCAAGCTCCGTTCCGTCGAGGAATCCGATACCGTCTCCAAGAACAACATCAAGGTTGCGGCATATCAGGACGGCTATGAGGGCATCGGCGGCTACGGCTACTGCCACTACATGTTCGTTCCGGACAACAGCCCGCTGCCCTGGACTGCATGTGCGTTCATCGCGTACATCACCTGCAACGTTGACGGCTTCTCCGCATGGGGCAAAGATATGGGCGGCTACTCCTCCAACCCCGAGGTTGCAAAGGGCACCGAAGAGAAGTACGGCCACAGCAAGGGCGGTATGAACGAAGCCGGTCAGGTTGAGTTCGAGTGCAAGAACGACCGCGGCTATGACTGGTGGGTCAAAGAGGGCAAGCTCGTTATCGAGGATCCGGAGTACTGCGCATCCGTTGCGTTCACCGTCGGTTCCTGGATCGAGATGCTGACGAAGTATAAGGTTGACTAATTAAACATTGACGAAAATGATCGGAGGCGCCTTAATGGATTTTAGGGCGCCTCCGATGGGATAGAAGGAGGAATACGTGCAACAAGCCGCATCTTCACGTGCCTTGAAACGGCGCATTCGGCTCAATAAGCTGAAAACGTTTTTCTCAAAACCGCAAAACGTCATCCTTCTGGTACTGGGCATCGTTCTGACCTTTACGACCGTCGCGCCGATCATCGCGATCCTGAAGGATACGATCGCGATCCATCCGGGCACGATCGACGCGAACCTGACCGGCAAGACGGAAGGATACACGCTCGTCAACTATATCGATCTGTTCACCTCTCGCACCGCGAAATCCAATCTGTGGACGCCGCTTCTCAATACGCTGTTGCTGTCCACGATCTCCTGTGTGGTATCGATTCTCTTCGGCGGCGTCTTTGCGTTTTTGGTTACCAGAACCAATCTCAAGTTCCGTAAGTATTTAAGCTCCATCTTCATCTTTCCGTACATCATGCCGCAGTGGACGCTGGCGGTCGTATGGAACAACCTCTTTAACTCAAACGCGGTCACGCACACATCGGACGGTCTTTTGGCTTCGGTATTCCATATCACGATGCCCGGCTGGTGGTGCCAGGGGCTTTTCCCTTCCGCAATGGTGCTGGGTCTTCACTATGCGCCGTTTGCGTACATCCTGATCGGCGGCATCTTCCGCAACATGGACGCAAACCTGGAAGAAGCGGCGACAATCCTCGATACGCCGCGCTGGAAGACGATGTTCCGCATCACGCTCCCGATGATCAAGCCCGCGATCCTTTCGACGGTTCTGCTGGTCTTCGGTTCCGCGATGGGAAGCTACCCGGTTCCGCACTATTTGAACTTTGAAACGCTGTCCACGAAATACATTTCGATGAACAGCTCGCGTACGGGCGAAGCGAGTATTCTCGCCATCGTCATGATGGTCTTCGGCGTCGCGATCCTGCTCGCAAACCAGCTGACGCTGAAGAGCCGAAAGAGTTACACGACCGTCACGGGCAAATCGGGGCAGATCTCGCGCTTCAATCTCGGCAAGGCGGGCAAGTACGTGATCGGCGCGATCTTCATCGTGATCACGTTCTTCACGAGCATCTACCCCATCATCTCCTTCGCGTTTGAAACGTTCCTGCCGAACCCGGGCGATTACAGCTTCCTGTATACCGGCAACGTTTCGAACCTGACGACCAAGTGGTGGATCACCGCCGAGAACGTCACCGAGAACGGTATGTACGGTCAGCAGGGCATGCTGTATAACAAGACGATCTGGCACGCCTACGGCGGCACGCTGCTCGTTTCCGTCGTCTGCGCTCTGACCGCCGGCACGATCGGTACGCTGATCGGCTATGCGGTCAGCAAGAACCGCAGATCGAAGTGGGCGAACTACGTCAACAACATGGCGTTCCTGCCGTACCTGATGCCTTCCATCGCGGTCGGCGTCGCGTTCTTCATTCTGTTCTCGAACAAGTACATCAACCTGTTCAACACCTACTGGCTGCTGATCATTGTCGGTACCGTCAAGTACATCCCGTTCGCCAGCCGTGCGTCGCTGAACTCCATGCTGCAGCTTTCGGGCGAAATCGAGGAAGCGGCGATCATTCAGGACATTCCGTGGTTCAAGCGCATGTTCCGCATCATCGTGCCGATCCAGAAATCCTCGATCATCAGCGGATTCATGCTGCCGTTCATGACGTGTCTGAGAGAACTGTCGCTGTTCCTGCTTCTGTGTACGCAGGGCTACATCCTCTCCACGACGCTGGACTATTTCGATGAAATGGGTCTGTACGCGTTCTCCAGCGGTATCAACCTGATCCTGATCGTCACGATCCTGATCTTCAACACAGTCGTCAACAAACTCACCGGCGCAAGCTTGGATGAAGGCATCGGAGGTTAATGATATGCCGAAAATCGTATTGGAAAACATCACGAAGCGTTGGAAGAAATTCTACGCTGTCGAAAATCTGAATCTCGTTATCGAAGACAACGCGTTCGTCACGCTGCTCGGTCCGTCCGGCTGCGGCAAAACGACGACGCTCCGCATGATCGCGGGTCTCGAAACTCCCACCGAAGGCCGCATCACGATCGGCGACAGAGTCGTGTTCGACAGCGCGGCGGGCATCAACGTCCCCGCCAACAAGCGCAAGGTCGGCTTCCTGTTCCAGAACTACGCGCTGTGGCCCAACATGACCGTTTACGACAACATCGCGTTCGGTCTCAAAAACATCAACGAGCCGAAGGAGACCGTCGACTATCAGGCGAAAAACTACGCGCGTCTTGCCGAGATCCTGAAGGATCCGAAGGGTGTTGCGGACGTCATCAACGACTGCCGCGACAAGAACGGCACGGTCGACAAGAAGAAGGCGTACATCAAGCTGATCGACGCATATACGATCTCCATGATGAGCGCAAAGACGCTGCTCGGCTACAACCTGCAGAACGATACGTCCAAGGCGCCTGCGCTCGTCAAGGAGCTGGAAGCCAAACATCAGGACGCGATCGCGGCGCACAAAGCGAAGGGCGAGGAGCTTGACAAGGACTACCGCGTGCTGAAGAACGGCAAGCCCGTCGTCACAAAGCGCAAGCTCACCAGGGAAGAGGTCGACCTCGCGGTGCGCAGAGTGTCCCGCATCGTCAAGATCGGCATGTTCATGGACCGCTACCCCGCCGAGCTTTCCGGCGGTCAGCAGCAGCGTGTTGCAATCGCAAGAACGCTCGCGCCGGAGCCCAGCGTGCTGTTCATGGACGAGCCGCTTTCGAACCTCGACGCAAAGCTGCGTCTGGAGATGCGCTATGAGCTGCAGCGTCTGCACGTGGAAACGGGCAGCACCTTCGTCTACGTCACGCATGACCAGATGGAGGCAATGACGCTTGCAACCTCGATCTGCCTGATCAACAACGGCGTTTTGCAGCAGTACGACGCGCCGCTCACCGTCTACAACCGTCCGAACAACCTGTTCGTTGCGGACTTCGTCGGCAACCCCTCGATCAACTTTATCGAGACGCACGGCGAACAGAACCCCGACGGCAGCATCGCGCTGAAGCTGCTCGGCGACAATCAGGTCACCTTCCGTCCGAACGAGCCGATCTCGATGGCGGAATGGAACCGTGCGCGCGATGAATCGATCGAAGCCGATAAGGCGCGCCGCGCAGAGCTTGCCAAGCAGAAGGGCTACGTCGAAAAGGGCAACAAGGACGAGGTCTTCCGCTACAACATCTCCCGCGTCGAGGAGGTCGACACCTCCATCGAGGACGCGCCGGTCATCCGTGACGGCGATTACGTGCTCGGTGTGCGTCCCGAATTCATCCGCCTTGCGGACGACGGCATCGACGGCGAGATCTACGGCGCCATGCCCACCGGTATGGAATCCACGCTGAAGATCCGCACCGGTGAATTCCTGCTGACCAGCGTCGTGTTCGGCGACACGCTCTACACGATCGGCAGCGCAACGCACATCCATTTCGTGGGCAATTCGATTATGCTCTTCGACCGCAAGTCCGGACGCTATGTCACCTCCGGCAGCGTCGAAATCTGAGCATTTCCGCCCGAAATATCCCGAAACAGAAAGAACCCGATCGCAAAATGCGATCGGGTTCTTTTCATTTGACACGCAATATGATATACTATTTTCGGAATTCCCGCATGGGATCATGAAGGGGGAAATGATATGGAAGTGTTGGCAAAACTGAACAGTCCGGTCATGTATCTGATCTGCGGCGGTATCGTGGTGCTCGTCGCGGTCATCTGCATGATTTTCGCCGTGCGCGCCTACCGCGCGGGCAAGGCGATCGGGATCGACGTCGGCAAGATGAAGCGCGTCATCATTGCGAGCGCGACCTTTGCCGTTCTGCCGAGCGTGGGCATCCTGCTCGGCGTCATTGCGCTGTCCGGCAGTCTCGGCACACCGTGGCCGTGGCTGCGGCTCTCGGTCATCGGCGCGCTGCACTATGAAACGCAGGTCGCGGAAGCGGCGGCGGAATCCGTCGGCATGGAAAAGCTGTCCGCGGCGAACATGACGGCGTCCGGCTTCTCCACGATCGCGCTTCTGATGAGCTTCTGCATCATCTGGGGCATGGTGCTGATGATCTTCAACGGCAAGGCGTATTCCTCGAAGCTCACGCTTCCGAAACCCGAAACGGCTGAACCGAACGGGAAAAAGAAAAAGCTCGATCTCAAGGCGTTCGGCGATATCGCGATGACCGCGATGTTCATCGGACTCGTATCCGCGTATATCGCAAGCTATATCGGGCAGATCGTTTCCGGGAACGGATTGTTCACCTTCACCGGGGACTGGCTTCCGCTTGCCGTCGCCTGTGTGTCCGCTCTTGCGATGGCGGGCTTCCTGCTCATAAAGGAAAAAGCGAAAGCCGACTGGATCGACAGCTTCTCGATCGCGGGGAGCATGCTGATCGCCATGACCGCCGCCATTTTCCTCGGCAGACTCGGATAAGGAGGCGATACCATGAACGAACAGGAAATCAAACGTACGGAACAGTACGAAACCTATCTGAACGCCACACATAAGCTCGGCAGATGGCTGACGGTCCTTGTGCTGGTTCTGCTGCTTGCCGCGCCGTTTGCGATCGGTCTGTTTCTCGGCGCAATGCCGAATCTCGGCGCCGCCGCCAAAGCGTTTCTGGGTGTCGGGCTCGTCTACCTCATCAGCGGGATCGTGGAATACCTGATCTACGTTCCGATGCTCGGCGCGGGCGGAAGCTATCTCGCCTTCATGACGGGCAATCTGATCAACATGAAAATCCCCTGCGCGATCAACGCGCGCGACATCGTCGGCGTCAAATCCGGCACGCCGGAAAACGAGATCATTGCAACGCTTTCGATCGCAACCTCCTCGCTCGTCACGATCCTCGTGCTTGCGGCGGGCGTGATCCTGATGATCCCGCTGCAGCCGGTTCTGCAGTCTCCGACGCTGCAGCCGGCGTTTGAAAACGTCGTGCCCGCGCTGTTCGGCGCGATGGCATGCAAGTATTACCGCATGAACCGTCTCGTCGCGCTGATCGTGCTTGCCGCGATGTCCCTGCTGTTCATTTTCGTGCCCTCGCTGATCGGCTCGACCAGCATGATGGTCATCCCGAGCGGCGCGCTCGCGATCGTTCTCGCGTACCTCGGCTTCCGCCGGCAGCAGAAAGCGAACGGAGGCAATCTATGATCGCGCTGTATATCGTTCTCGGACTGCTCGGCGTGCTGATCCTGCTGGTGCTCGCCGCCGTGATCCGCACGCTGCTGACGCCGAAAAAGGTCTCGGCGTGGGAGCCGAAGCGCGATCCCGAACGCGAGGCGGCGTATGCGGAAAAGCTTGCGAAGATGGTGCGGTACGAGACCGTATCGCGAAAGGGCGAGACGCAGCGTGAAAAGTTTCTCGGCTTCCACAAGGTTCTCGAAGAGCTGTTTCCGCTCGTGCACGCAAATCTGGAAAAGATCGAGATCGACGGCAGTCTGCTCTTTCACTGGAAAGGAAAACACGACGACCGCCCGCTCGTTCTGATGGGACATCAGGACGTGGTTCCCGCCGAGGGCGACTGGGAGCATCCGCCGTTTTCGGGCGATATCGAAAACGGGCGGATCTGGGGACGCGGCAGCGCGGACGACAAATGCTCGGTCATGGCATTCTTCCAGGCGGTCGAGGAACTTTTGAAGGACGGTTTCGTGCCGGAGCAGGATGTCTGGCTTTCCTCCTCGAATACGGAGGAGGTCGGCGGACCCGGATGTCCGAAACTGGTCGACGAGCTTATCCGCCGCGGCGTCCGTCCGTTCCTCGTCAACGACGAGGGCGGCTCGATCGTCACCGAACCGATGGCGGGCATCGTCGGCAACTACGCCATGATCGGCGTGCTCGAAAAAGGGCAGGGCAATCTGTTGATTTCGGCGCGTTCGAACGGCGGACATTCGAGCTTCCCGCCGAAAAACTCCCCCATCGTGCGGCTCTCGAAGTTCGTCACGGCGCTTTCCAAACACAGCCCGATGCGATCCGAAATGAACCGTCAGGCGAAGGAGATGTTCTCGTCAATGGCGCCGTACGGTCCGTTCTATCTCCGGCTCCTGTTCGGCAACCTGTGGCTCTTCAAGCCCCTGCTCGTCCTGCTGATGCCCTCCATCTCTCCGCAGGCGGCGGCGCTTCTCCGAACGACCGTCGCGCCGACGATGCAGACCGGTTCGGACGGCTGCAACGTGCTCCCGCAGGAAGCGACGCTGACGCTGAACCTCCGCTACATCCCGCATCAGGGCATGGCGGAAAGCAATGCGGCGATCGAGCGGCTTGCAAAGAAATACGATCTTTCGGTCAAGGTCATCGACGCATACGATTTCTGCGAGCCGGTCGACACCGGAAGCGACGCGTACCGGCTGACAGAAGCGGTGATCGGCGAGGTCTTCCCGCAGCTTCCGTGCATTCCGTACGTCATGACCGGCGGCACGGACGCGCGGCATTATCAGAAGATCTGCAACGCCTGCGTGCGCTTCTCCCCCGTCGTCTACGGTCCCGCGCAGATGAAAGGCATGCACGGGCTCAACGAGTATCTCGACGCCTGCAGTCTGCCCGGCGCCGTTGATTACTACAAGACGCTGATCGACCGCAACCGGTGACCGTCCGCAGGCACGGCGGCGGATTTCTTTAACAAGATATGGCATTTTCACTTGTATTTCGATACAAGATATAGTACAATGAAAGAAAAAAGCGGAGGCGGGTATGCGCGTTTATTGTACGGAGGAGCTTCATCCCTCGGGCGGCGACGGAACCTTTTATTTGGCAAAGGCGGAGGACGCGCTTTCCTCGCTTCTTTCGCGGTATGAAAACAGCGTCCGGCTGATCTACCTTGATCCGCCGTTCCGGACGGGCGAGTCGTTCAAGATGAAGATCGGAAAGGGCAGACAGGCGCAGACCGTCGTTCTGTATGAGGACAAGCTCGACGAAACGGACTATCTTGCATGGCTCGAACGCATCCTGCGCGGCTGTCATAAGCTTCTGGACCCGCGCGGTTCGATCTATCTGCATCTCGATTACCGGATGTCGCACAAGGCGCGCATGCTCCTGGACGAGATCTTCGGCGAATCAAACTTCATGAACGAGATCATCTGGGCGTACCGCTCCGGCGGACGCGCCACGCGCTGCTACCCGAGAAAACACGATACGATCCTCTTCTACCGCAAGTCCAAGAAGGTCCTGTTCAACATCAAGGCGGTCGGCACGCCGCGCGGGCCCGAGCGCCGCAACCACATGAAGCGGTTTATCGACGAGGACGGACGCATCGGCTTCTCGATCCGCTCGAACGGCAAGACCTACACCTATTATGAGGACTCCCTGATCTATCCGAGCGACGTATGGTCGGACATCGAACATCTGCAGCAGAAGGACCGTGAACGCACCGGATTTGTGACGCAAAAGCCCGAAGCGCTCTTAAAACGCATCATCGCCGCGTCGTCCGATCCGGGCGATCTGGTGCTCGACCTGTTCTCCGGCAGCGGCACGACCGCCTCGGCGGCGACCAAGCTCAACCGCCGTTTCCTTGCGGTCGATCAAAGCCCCGTCGCCTGCGCGCTCTTACGGCGCCGTCAGCTCGGCATCACGAGCGAACCGACGCTGACCGAGAACACGGCGCACGCGCTTTTGATCCGCTACCCCGCCGACCGCACGCCGTGCGAGATTCAGACGGAACGCAGCGAAAAAGGCGGAAGACGCTCCGTGCAGCTTTTGAAAACGACGTTCTCCGGCAAGGACGCCGCACCGATCTACGCTGCGACCGGCTACGTGGACGGTGCGTGCTTCCATGCGCTGCACACCAACTGCGCGCCGAAGCTGCCGATCGTTCTGCCGCTTCCCGCGGAGCATACGCCGGTGCTGCACGTCGTCGGCGTGCACGGCGAGCAGGCGTTCTTCACACTGGAATAACAAGCGTCCGCTTCGCTTGCAAATAAACAGAAAAGGAGATACTTCCCTATGAAAGCCGCAAAAAAGCTGCAGATCATCGCCGTTGCGCTGTATGCCGCAGCACTCGTGCTCTTAGTCGTGTGCATCTTGGGACAGGATCTGATCAAGTCAATCTACGGTCTCGATCCCTCCCTGCGTGAGATTCGCGTGATTCCTTATCCATCGATCATCAGCGGCGTGATACATCTGGCTCTCGCTTTGGTCTGGCTGGTGGTACTTTTGCGAAAACCCGACAGGAGGACAACCATTATTATCACCGTCATAACGGGTGTTATTTTCATCGGTTACGCTGTGCTCAGTCCATTCATAAGTTCAATGTTTTCAATGCTGATCGTACAATCCGGCAAGGCTGCTGCATATAGTGCTGTTTTATCCGGCACCAGCTTGGTCACCTCGTTCATCGCCTCACCGGCACCCTTTTTGATGTTCCTCTCGCTCGGCATTGCCTGCGGCATCAGTTCCCGCAATCCGTCCGAAACGGTTTGATTCTTATCATGAAAAGAAGCAGGAGGTTTTCGCCTCCTGCTTTTATGTTTACCTGAAAATGTCCTTCAACGGACGTTTTTTGTTTTTCTGCACGACCGGCTGACCGTCCAGCGCGGCAAGCTGTTCCAATAGCTCGCGCGCCTGCGTCGTGACCTTTCGCGGGACCTCGACGTTGACCGTCACAAAGAGGTCGCCCTTGCCCTGCTGCTGCAGCCGCTGCACGCCCTGCTCCCTCAGCCGGAACGTGGTGCCGATCTGCGTGCCCGCGGGGATATTGTACTTGATCTGCCCCGTGAGCGTCGGCACGACGATCTCGCCGCCGAGCACCGCCGTCGTGTACGGAATGTTCATCGTGAGCAGCAGATCGCTGCCGCGGCGCACGAACTGCGAATGCGGACGCACGGAGATCGTGA
This sequence comes from uncultured Eubacteriales bacterium, assembly GCA_902792295.1. Taxonomy (GTDB): domain Bacteria; phylum Bacillota; class Clostridia; order Christensenellales; family CAG-138; genus UBA3792. The sequence continues at coordinate 24,283 of CADAZC010000006.1, read as the reverse complement.
TATACAGGTTTCCGCGCGGACCGCCCTTGTAGCCCGCGTCGCCCTCGTTGCGCATGTTGATCGTCTGTCCGTCGTCGATGCCCGCCGGGATCTTCAGCGAAAGCCGTTTCAGCCGGCGCACACGCCCCTTGCCGCGGCACTCCGCGCACGGTTCGGAAATGATCTTGCCGGTCCCGCGGCACGCGGAGCACGGACGGGTGATCGTCGTTGTGCCGAACAGCGTGTTCTGCTGCATGCGCACCTGCCCCGTTCCCTTGCACGTCTGACAGCGCTGCGGCTGCGTGCCGGGCTTTGCGCCGGTTCCGTTGCAAACGTCGCAGACCTCTTCGCGCGTGACGCTGATCTCCTTTTCGGTGCCGAACGCCGCCTCCTCAAAGGACAGCGTCAGGTTGTAGCGCACGTCGTCGCCGGTCATCGGTGCGTTGCGGCTCTGCGTCTGCTGTCCGAATCCGCCGAAGATCGTGCTGAAAATGTCGCCGAAGCCGTCAAACCCCGTCGCGCCGGTGAACGGATTGCCGCCGCCCATCGTGGGATCGAACGCAGCGTGCCCGAACTGGTCGTATTTCGACCGCTTTTCGGGATCGGAAAGCACCTCGTACGCCTCGTTCAGCTCCTTGAACTCCGCTTCCTTCGCGGCGTCGCCCGGATGCAGATCGGGGTGGCAGGTCTTTGCTTTTTTGCGGAACGCGCTTTTGATGTCCGCATCCGAGGCGTTCTTTTCTACGCCGAGCACCTCGTAATAATCTCTCTTGCTCTCCACAGATGTACCTCACGATCGGGCAAGCGTTCACTTGCCCGATCCGATCCTGATTTTATTTGATGGTTTTAGTCTACGACCGTGTAGTCCGCGTCGACCACGTCGTCCTTCGGCGGCTGCTGCGCGCTGTTCGGATTCGGCTCCGCATCGGGCTGTTGCTGCGCCTGCTGCTGATAGATCTTGCCGAAGACCTCATAGCTGACGTTCGTGCACTTCTCGGTCTCTTCCTTGATGCGCGCGTCGTCGGTGCCTTCGAGCGCCTTCTTCAGGTCTGCGACCGCCGCTTCGACCTTTGCCTTGTCGCCCGCGTCGATCTTGTCGCCGAGCTCACGGAGCGTCTTTTCGGTGGTGTAGACCAGCTGGTCCGCATGGTTGCGGTTCTCCGCCGCTTCCTTGCGCTGCTTATCCTCCGCCGCGTAGCGTTCCGCTTCCGCGACCGCTTTCTTGATCTCGTCCTCGTTGAGGTTCGTGGACGCGGTGATCGTTACCTGCTGCTGGTTGCCCGTGCCGAGGTCCTTTGCGGAGACGTGCACGATGCCGTTCGCGTCGATGTCAAACGTGACCTCGATCTGCGGTACGCCTCTGGGCGCCGGCGCGATGCCCGCAAGCTGGAATCTGCCCAAGCTCTTGTTGTACTGCGCCATCTCGCGCTCGCCCTGCAGCACGTGGACTTCGACGCTGGTCTGTCCGTCCGCCGCGGTCGAGAAGATCTGGCTCTTCTTGGTCGGGATGGTCGTGTTGCGCTCAATGAGGCGCGTGAACACGCCGCCGACGGTCTCAATGCCCAGCGAAAGAGGCGTGACGTCGAGGAGCAGGATGTCCTTGACCTCGCCGCCGAGCACGCCGCCCTGGATCGCCGCGCCGATCGCGACGCATTCATCGGGGTTGATGCCCTTGAACGGCTCTTTGCCGGTGATGTTCTTGACCATTTCCTGCACGGCGGGGATACGGGACGAACCGCCGACGAGGATGACCTTGTTGATATCGCTGTTGCTTAACCCTGCATCCGACATCGCCTTCTGGACGCAGACGCGCGTCTTGTCGACGAGGTCCGCGGTCAGCTCGTTGAACTTTGCGCGGGTGATCGTGCAGTCGAGGTGCAGCGGACCGGCCGGTCCCTGCGTGATGAACGGAATGTTCACGTTGCTCTGCGTCATGCCGGAAAGTTCGATCTTTGCCTTCTCCGCCGCTTCCTTCAATCTCTGCAGCGCCATCTTGTCCTTGCGGAGATCGATGCCGTTGTTGCGCAGGAAGTCGGACGCGATGTAGTCGATCAGGCGCTGGTCGAAGTCGTCGCCGCCGAGGCGGTTGTTGCCCGCGGTCGCGAGCACTTCGAAGACGCCGTCGCCGATCTCGAGGATCGAGACGTCGAACGTGCCGCCGCCGAGGTCGTAGACCAGGATCTTCTGGTTCGTTTCCTTATCGAGACCGTACGCCAAAGATGCAGCCGTCGGCTCGTTGATGATACGAAGCACTTCGAGACCTGCGATGCGGCCCGCGTCCTTCGTTGCCTGACGCTGGCTGTCGGTGAAGTACGCCGGCACGGTGATGACCGCCTGGGTGACAGTCTCGCCGAGGTACGCTTCCGCGTCCTGCTTCAGCTTCTGCAGGATCATTGCCGAGATCTCCTGCGGCGTGTAGTCCTTGTCGTCGATGTGAACTTTGTAGGAAGAACCCATCTCACGCTTGATCGAAGAGACGGTCTTTTCCGGGTTCGTGATCGCCTGACGCTTTGCAATGGAACCGACCAGACGTTCGTTGCCCTTGAACGCAACGACGGACGGAGTGGTTCTTGCGCCTTCCGCGTTGGGGATGACGACCGGATCGCCGCCTTCGAGAATGGCGACGCAGGAGTTTGTGGTGCCCAGGTCAATACCGATGATCTTACTCATATTCTGATACCTCCGAATTCTTTGAGATTAACCTTTTTATTCTATGCAAACAAGCGGAAAATACTTGTTTTTGCCTTATTCAGAAACCTTCACCATGCTGTGGCGAATGATTTTTTCCTTCACTTTGTAGCCCTTCTGGAAGGTCTGCACGATGTTGCCGCTTTCCATGCCTTCGACCGCTTCGGTCATCACCGCGTTGTGCAGTTCGGGATCGAACGCGCCGTCCGACGGGATCTCCTCGAGCCCTTCCTTTTTCAGGATGTCGGCAAGCTTCTTGTGCACGAGCTTCACGCCGTCCGCCCAGCCGTCCGCTTTTTCGTCGCTTTCCGCAACGCGGTCAAAATCGTCCAGCACCGGCAGCATCGCTTTGATACAGTCGCGCTTGCCCTCGTCGTAGCTGTCCGCGCGCACCGTTGCGTTCCGTTTGCGGAAGTTGTCGAAATCCGCCTGGTTGCGCTGTAAAAGCGCGATCGTGTCGTCCAGCTTCTTTTGCAGCTCGTCGATGTGTTTCTTGACCGTTTCAAGCTCTTCCTGCGTCATCGTGACGACGTCGGACGCCTGTTCTTCGGTCTTCTCCTCCGCGGTCGTTTCGACCGTTTCGGGTTCCTTCACCGCTTCATGCGGTTTGTTCTTTTTGGAAGCCAAGTTCCTATTCCTCCTTCAAAAACGATTGCAGCACCGTACCGAGGTTGGTCTGCACATTTTTCAAAATACTCAGCACACGGGCGTAGTCCATTCTGGTCGGTCCGATCACGCCGAAGCTGCCGACCGGCGTTCCGTTCACGCGATAGCTCGCGGTGACCACGCTGCAGTCCTGAAAGCCCTCCTGCTCGTTCTCGCTGCCGATCGTGACCGTGAACTCCATGTTGGATGCCTTTTTCAGCATCCGGTACATGCTGTCCTTCTGCTCGACCGTGGCAAGGAACGTCTTTGCCTTATTGACGTCGCTGTACTCGGGGTATTCCAGCATGTTCGTCGCGCCGGAAAGCTCGACCATGCGGCGATCGCTCGACTGGTTTTCGCACAGCGTGAGCAGCAGCGATTCCACGAAATCCGCACGGGCGGAAAGCTCGCCGCCGAGCTCGCGCACGAGCTTCGACGAAACCGTCGACATGCGGCAGTCCGAAAATCTTGCCGTGATCGCCTTAGATATGCGGTCCAGCTCCTCCGGTCCGATGTCCTCCGGCACGTCGATGACCGTGTTCTGCGACACGCCCGCGTCGGTCACGACGACCGCCAACGCCTTGCCCGGCATCAGCGGAATGAGCTGCAGATGCTTTAACCGGTTCACGCCGATGTCCGGCATCATCACAACCGCCGTATAGTGCGTGATCTCCGACAGCGCTTTTGCCGTGGAGCGCAGCACCGCGTCGACGCCGTGCACGTGCTCGCGGAAGTATCCGTACAGGAGCTTCGATTCCTCGTCACTCAGGTGCGCGCGCTGCATCATCTGATCGACGTACAGGCGATACGCCTTCTCGGACGGGATGCGCCCCGCGCTGGTGTGCGGCTGGGCAAGGTAGCCGAGTGTTTCGAGGTCCGCCATCTCGTTGCGGATCGTCGCGGACGACCATTTCATGCCGCTCTGCGAAAGCGCCTTCGATCCGACCGGGCTCGCCGAAAGAATGTACTCGTCAACGATCGCACGCAGGATCTGCAGCTTTCTTTGATCCAGTTCCATGCGATCGCCTCCTTTCTTTTAGCACTCCGTTTCTTCGAGTGCTAATCACTATGCATAAGATACCACTATGATGCACAATAGTCAAGTGAACTTCGGGGCAACAATGTGAAACAAAAGTGAACTCTGAAAAAGCAGTCTTTTCTTGCGGCAGATTCGTTCCTGTGATACAATACCGAAAACGGAGGAAAACGGAAATGGCAAGGATCGATCCGATCGAACGAAGCATCTATTCGTGCATCTGCGGCAGCGAAGACGGAATCAAGGCGCGCGACATCGCCCGCACGCTGCGCGTAGACGCGACGACGGTGAATCATTTTCTGTACGGTTCGCCGTTTATGAAGGAGCTGTGCTGGCAGGACGACGAGTACCTATGGCACGGACAGATCCCGCAGACGCGCCCGCATTACGGGTTGGCGGAGTTTTCCGGTTTCTATTCCTCCGTGCGCGAATTCCTTGACATGGACGAAGCGCGTTGGCTCGCGCTCTTAAAACTCGGCTGTGAGAACGTCGGCCGCAATCTGAACGACACGCGCGGTTTATTCCATTCGTTCACCGACACGCGGAAAACGATGCGCGACCTGTTTCGCGATCTCAACGAGTTCGGTTATCCGAAGGAGCTTTCTGACGATTGGGAGATCGTCTTTGAACTGCGCATCAAAAAGGGAAAACATATCCGCATTTATGCCGACGTTCTGCTGATCACGCGGCGGCATGTCTTTTCCCTTGAATTCAAGATGAAGGACCGCATCGAAGCGGACGAGGTTGCGCAATGCGCCAAATACTGCGAATACCTTGACGTGATCTTCGGCGACAGTTACGAGATCGTTCCCGTTCTGGTGCTGACAAAAGCAGCCGATCTCTACGAAGATGTGACCGTTCCGCACACCGATGCCTCCGTACAGGTCTGCTCCGGCGATATGCTCTACAACGCCCTCGATTTCTATCTCGGTTTTTTGCATTGAATCTGATGTACGAAACGAAAAAAGCACCCGACGGTCGCCGGGTGCTTTTGCTTTGGTCTTACCTCAAAAAATCGATCAGGCGCCGTTCGCGGAAGTCGCGCAGGACGGAATCGAGGTGGTCCATGCCGATCCTGTTGAGCCGCAGAAAGTCCGGATCGGAATGGTCCCAGAAGCCGTACCGGTCGTTTTTGTCGTAGGCGGATCGATACGTCTCGATCACGTCGCAGCCGAAGCGGTCGGAAAACGCCGCGCGGTCGATGCCTTTTACGAGGCGCAGACCGAGCATCACGGACTCGAACATCTGCTCGAAGGTGTTTGTGATGATGCGCTCCGCGCGGGGCAGCTTTCCCTTTCCGATCTTTTTCAGATACGCCGGAATGCTTCTTTCATTCGAAAACCGCACCCAGAAGCCGTCCTCGACCATCGACGAATGCGCGGCGACGCCGAGCCCCAGATACGGTTCGTTGTGCCAGTAAATGAGGTTATGGCGACACTCGAAGCCCGACATTGCAAAGTTACTGACCTCATAGCGCCGGTAGCCGAGCGCGTCCAAAAGGTCCATGCCCGCGTCCTCCATGTCGGCGACGGCGTCGGCGTCCGGCAGCGTTTCGCGCCCGTGCATCACGTCGTCGTAAAGCGGCGTTTCCTCCTCCAGGATCAGCGAATAGGCGGAGATATGCGTGGGCTCCAAAGCAGCGACGGTGCGGATCGCGTCAAGATAATCCGCCTGCCCCTGCCCCGGCAGTCCGTGCATCAGGTCGACGTTGATATTTGTAAAGCCCGCGTCCCGCACGGCGGCGTAGGTCACAAGAAACTCCTCGTAGGTGTGCACGCGCCCGATGCGGGAAAGAAGCTCGTTCTGCGTCGCCTGCAGACCGATCGAAAGCCGGTTGAAGCCCGCGTCAAAGAGCCGTTTCAAGCCGTCGAAGCCGATCGTCTTGGGGTTGCACTCGATCGAGATCTCCGCGTCCGGTTCGACCGCAAATGTGTTTCGGATCGCGCCGAGGATCGCGCAAAGGTCTTCCGCGGGCAGCACGGTCGGCGTGCCGCCGCCGAAGAACACGGTTTTCACGCGCTCGCCGGGATGCTTCGCCCCGGAAAGCGCGATCTCCGTTTCCAGAGCAGCACGATACCGCCCCGCGGTTTCGTCGACCGGGATCGAACAGAAATCGCAGTAGCGGCATTTTTTGAGACAGTATGGGATATGTACGTAGACGCCGATCATCCGTTGATGCGCAGCACGCTCATGAAGGCGTCGCTCGGCACGGCGACGGAGCCGACCTGCCGCATACGCTTCTTGCCTTCCTTCTGCTTTTCGAGCAGCTTCTTTTTGCGCGTGATATCGCCGCCGTAGCACTTTGCCAGAACGTCCTTGCGCACGGCTTTCACCGTCTCGCGCGCGATGATCTTGCTGCCGATCGCCGCCTGCACGGGGATCTCGAACTGCTGGCGCGGAATGACGTCCTTGAGTTTTTCGGCGACGGCGCGTCCTTTTGCATACGCGCGGTCCTTATGCACGATCGTACTGAGCGCGTCGCACATTTCGCCGTTCAGCAGGAAATCGAGCCGCACGAGCTCGCTTCTTGCGTAGCCCGAAAGCTCGTAGTCGAACGACGCGTAGCCGCGGCTTCTGGACTTTAAGCTGTCGAAGAAATCGTAGATGATCTCGTTCAGCGGCAGCACATAATGCAGATTCACGCGGTCGGCCTCGATGTACTGCATGTCGATGAACGTGCCGCGGTTGTTCTGGCACAGCTCCATGATCGAGCCGACGTACTCGGACGGCGTCATGATCGTCGCCTTCACGATCGGCTCCTCCATGTAGTCGATCTCCGCCGCGTTCGGCAGGTTCGTCGGATTGTCGATAACGAGCTTCCGTCCGTCCAGCGTATACACGTGATACACGACCGACGGCGCGGTGGTGACGAGATCGAGATCGAACTCGCGCTCGAGCCGCTCCGTGATGATCTCCATATGAAGGAGACCGAGGAAGCCGCAGCGGAAGCCGTAGCCCAACGCCGCGGACGTCTCGTGCTCGTAGCTTAACGACGCGTCGTTCAGCTTCAGCTTGTCGAGCGCCTCCTTGAGATCGTCGTAATGCGCGCCGTCCGCCGGATACACGCCGCAGAAGACCATCGAGTTCGCCTGCTTATAGCCGGGCAGCGCTTCCTTTGCGGGACGGTTTGCTTCGGTGATCGTGTCGCCGACCTTCGTTTCCGCAACGCTCTTGATCGAGGCGGCGACATAGCCGACCTCGCCCGCCGTCAGGGAATCGACCGGCTTCCACGTCGGCGCGAACACGCCGACTTCGGTGACGTCGAACTCGTTGCCGGTCGCCATCGAACGGATGCGCGTTCCCGCTTTGACCGTGCCGTCGAACACGCGCACATAGGACAGCGCGCCCTTGTAATTGTCGTAGAAGCAATCGAAGATCAGCGCCTTCAAAGGCGCGTCCGGATCGCCCGTCGGCGCGGGCACCGCGTCCACGATGCGTGCCAGAACTTCCCCGACGTTCTGCCCCGTCTTTGCCGAAATACACGGCGCGTCCTCGGCGGGAATGCCGATGACGTCCTCGATCTCATGGATCACGCGTTCCGGCTCGGCGCTCGGCAGGTCGACCTTGTTGATGACCGGAAGCACCTCAAGCCCGTTGTCCACCGCAAGGTACACGTTCGCAAGCGTCTGCGCTTCGATGCCCTGCGTGGCGTCGACGACCAGCACCGCGCCTTCGCATGCCGCAAGCGCGCGCGAAACCTCGTAATTGAAGTCCACGTGGCCCGGCGTGTCGATCAGGTTGAACATGTAGGTCTTGCCGTCGGTATGGTGATAAAACATGCGCACGGCGGACGCCTTGATCGTGATGCCGCGCTCGCGCTCGATGTCCATGGAATCCAGAAGCTGCTCCTCCATGTCGCGCTTGGCGACGGTGTCGGTCAGCTCCATCATACGGTCCGCGAGCGTGCTCTTGCCGTGGTCGATGTGCGCAATGATCGAAAAATTGCGAATCAGGTTCGGATCAAAATTCATAACTACCTCCAAGGGTAACAATATCATACATTACCGTTGCCAAAAATGCAAGAATTGTGATACAATCGATTCGGAGGTGAGCGCATGAATTTTGATCTCAACGCCGTCGCAAAGCGGCTCAACGAACGCGGTTTTCTTGCCGACGTCTGCAAAACGCCCGAAGAGGCGAAAGAACTGATCTTGAACTACATCGGCGACCGTTCCGTCGGCATCGCGGGCTCCGCGACCGTACGCGATCTGGGGCTTTACGAAGCGCTCACCGCGCGCGGCAACACCGTTTACTGGCACTGGAAGGTCGAGAAGCCGCAGGTCGAGCAAACGCGGATCAACGCGATCGGCGCGGACGTGTACCTGTGCTCATCGAACGCGATCACCGAGGACGGACGTCTCGTCAACATCGACGGAACGGGCAACCGCCTCGCGGGCATCATCTACGGTCCGAAAACCGTCATCCTGGCTGTCGGCAGAAACAAGCTGGTCAGGGACTATGAAGAAGCGATCGTGCGGATCAAGCGCGACGCCTGCGGTCCGAACGCGCGCCGGCAGGGCTTCAAAACGCCGTGCTCGATCGACAACGTCTGCCGCGACTGCCGCCCGCCCGTGCGCATGTGCAACGTGACCGCCATCACGGAATACCCGTCGCGCCGCCATCAGGCGTTCCGGATCATTCTGATCGACGAGGACATGGGACTATGACGATTAACGAGTATCAGAAGCTCGCCATGACCACGCTGAACCCCGCGCTTTCCGAAAAGGAAGTGCTCTTAAACGGCGTGATGGGGCTCTTAAACGGCGTGATGGGGCTGTGCGGCGAATCGGGCGAGGCGATCGACCTCGTCAAAAAGTGGATGATGCAGGGGCACGAGCTCGACAAGGCGCACCTTGCAAAGGAGCTCGGCGACATCGCATGGTATCTTGCCGAAACCGCCACCGCGATCGGGTACGATCTTGAGACGATCCTCAAAAACAACATCGACAAGCTCAAAGCGCGCTACCCGGAAGGTTTCGACGCCGAGCGCTCGATGCACCGCAAAGGCGGCGATATCTAAAAGAACAAGCAAAAAACCGGAGGGACATCCCTCCGGTCGTTTGTTTTTCGGATCAATCCAACGGAATATGCTCGTATGGAACGCCGACAAATGCATATGCGTCTGCGGGGTCAACTGTGAATATGAAGCTGTAGGTCCCTACAAGTTCGCGCTCACCCTGCTTATTGAGATCGTAGACGTCCCAGTCCTTGATCTCGACCGTGATCGGGCCGTCGTACATGTCGAGCCGTGCGGGCGCTTTGAGCGACAGATCGTGCGTGATGTGACGCGTCTTTTCCATGCTGTAAGTGCCGATGATGTCCGCGATCTGTTCATCGCTGAGGCGGAACGGCTCCTCGGTCCAGTTCCAGTCCTTATTGAAGGTGCGCTCCGCTTTTTCGCCGTTTAACAGGATCTCTTTGGGATACGTTTCCCAAATCATGACCTCGCATGCAAGGTTCTTTGCACAATAGCAGATCGAAAGACTGCCGTCCTGCCCAAACGCAATGCGGCGGATCGAGACCGGCACGCCGTTCTGTTCGTCGCTGACGCCTTCGACGTCGATGACATCATACCGGCTGTGGCTGATGACCTCGCGAATCGCTTCCTCCGTACGGTTCGATGCAATCGGCGTATACCACGCGTCGCGCTCGGCGTCGTCCTTCGGCAGCGTCACTTCGCCGGTGTTGAGATCGTAGCGGAAGACAAAGACCTCCTCTTCGTATTCCTCCGGCGCAGTCCAGCCCTCGCCATCCGGCGCTTTTGTGTATCTGCCGGAAAGTTCTACGCAGGCGACGGTCACAACGTCGTTCATATGCTTGCGGTTTACATAAAACGGCAGGCGCATCAGATTCGTTTCACAATGATAGTCCTCCGCCCACGTTACGGCGACGCGCTCCTCCTTCACGAGATAACCGTCGATGCAGAAGTACTGGAACGCGCTTGAGCCCTCTCCGCCGTACTTGCCCGTCCAGTTGTTGGTGAAGCCCAGAAGAATCCCGTCTTCGTCGGCGGCAACGTCATGGAACGTCGTGAACGCAACCGTCTTTTCAAGCGGCGTCGCTTCCTCCGGCAGCGGGCTTAAAGCCGCCTGCTGCACGGCGTCGGATTTCTCCGTCTCCTCCATGATCATTCTTGTCAGTCGGTCGATCTCCGCCTCGCGCATTTCATCTGTGAAGTCATAGACAAACGGGATGCGGAACGAGCCGATCTCACCGGTGCGGCCGCCCTGCTTATCATAGCGGTACAGCGTGCCGAAAAGCGTCATTTTCGTGCCGTTTTCGATTTTGGGCAGGTCATGGAACTGCATGGCAAAGGCGTCGTCTTTATCGTACCCTGCCGCAACCGGATCGTCGTCCCAGATATACGGTGCATACGCTGTGCCGTCAATTTCCAGTCGAAAATCAACCGCGTCCGTGCCCACCGCGCAGAACGTGTCATACGTGTCCAGGATGCGCTGCGTCTGCAGATCCCCGTCAAGAAACGACGGATCGAAGGTGATGATCATGCCCGTTTTGTCGCTCACTGCAGCAAACGACAGGTCCAGCTCGTTGGCGTCGTCGACCGAGACTTGCCGGAGGGTCAGCGTGATATCGTCCAGCATAACGGTCTCGTCAATCGGAACCGGATAATCCCAAACTACGCTGTTCATACGGCGGATAGCTTCCGCTCGTGCTTCCTGATAGCGCTCATCCTCGGTCATTTCGATGCGCAGCTCGTTGTTTTCCTTCATTCTGCCGATGGTCGAAACGCCTACTGCTACCGCCGTACCGATCGCAAGCACCATGACCGCCGCCGCGATCAGAATCGCAAGCGTCCTCTTTTTGATGACAAATCCGCCCGATCTTTCGCGCGCTGCCTTTGTCTCCGTCTTTTTTTCGCTTTGCAGCGTCTGCACCATGCGGCTTTTGAATGCGGAAGACGCCGTAATATCGTCATAGCCCTTATAAAACTTGTTCATATCCTTCTCCTTCCATGATTGCCTTGAGCTTTTGTCTTGCTCTCGAGAGCCGCGATCTGGTCGTGCCTTCCCGCTCGCCGAGGATCTTTGCGATTTCGCGAATCGTGTACTCTTCGTAATAATAGAGATACACGGCGTCGCGGTCCTTCTCGGGAAGCTGCCGGACGGTATCGAGAAGTTCAAAGCTCTCCTCCGAGTACGCCGCGGCGATCTCCTCGTTCAGCGGAACGTTCGTGCGGGACGCCTTTCGCGCCGCGTCGATGCAGATACGGATTGCGGTTTTGATCAGCCATGCCTTTTCGTGCTCGCGCGTTTCAAACCGCGGCTGACGCCGGATGAGCCGCTCAAACGTGGTCTGCACGACGTCTTCCGCTTCCGCAATGCTGTTCATGCGGTTCAGGGCGATGCGCATCAGCATGTCGGAATACGTTTCGACGATCCGTACGATCTCGCGGTCTCTGTTCGCTTGTTGGTTTTTTTGCTCCATCTTCATTCTCCTTTCACCCATAAAACGCATGAAAGGCGGGTTTTGCTGCAATCATGAAAAAAAATCCGAGGAGGCAATCCCCCTCGGATCGTTTTCGGAATATCGATTATTCTTCCTCTTCTTCCTCTTCGTCATCGGAGAAGGAGAAGATGCTGCGGCGCTTCTTCTTGGGCGCGGGATGCTCTTCCTCGACTTCGTCGTCGTATTCTTCCTCGTCCTCGTCGACTTCCTCAATGCCGAGCATGCGGGCGAAAAAGCCCTTCTTGCGCGGCTTCTTCTCCTCTTCTTCCTCGTAGTCGTCCTCTTCCTCGACGGGTGCGGGACGGGCTGCGGGCTTCTGCGCCTTCGCCGCCGGTTCCTGACGGCGGACGGGCTCCTGACGGCGAGCCGGCTCCGTGCGCGGCGCAGCGACCGGCACCGAGATCGGCGCGGGTTCGGGTTCGGGAATGTTCAGTTCCGGCGCGACGGGCTTCGGACGGACGTCCAGCTCCTCGCGGTTGCCGTTGATCATCTTCATGTAATCGTTGAGATACCGCTGCACGTCGGCAAGGATATCGTCCGCATAGGCGCGCGCGCCGCTGCAGATCGAATCGGCGTTCTCCTCCGCCGCCTGACGAAGATCGTCCGCGCGCTTTACCGCCGCCTGATAGACGGAGCTCTCGGAAACGAGGCCCTCGTATTCCGCGACCGCCTGCCGGTACACGTTCTCCGCCGCCTCCTGCGCCTGCTCACGCAGTTCGTTTGCTTCCTTCTGCGCTTCCGCAACGATTTCATCCGCCTGCTCGTTTGCGTCACGAAGGGTATTTTCCTTCTCCGCGATGATGCCGCTTGCTCTGCGGATATCCTCCGGAATCGTCGCCTTGAGATCGTCCAAGAGCGTAAGCAGCTCCTCCTCGTCGATGATGCGACGGCTGCCCGCGTTGTTGAATCTCGGTTTCGGACTGTCCGCAACCAGTTGTTCGATCTTCGAAAGAATGCTGAAGATCTTCATTGTCTGTACGCCGTTCATTTCTGCCTTGCCAACCTTTCCCGTAAATAATGATAATTGCACAGCGGAACCAATCCCTCAATGGAACCGCCCATTTCACCGATTTCACGCACACTCGAGCTCGAAAGGAACGAGTGCTCGGGGTTTGCCATGAAGTACACCGTGCGGATGTCCGGATTCAGATGCCGGTTCACCGCGTTGATCTGGAATTCGTACTCGAAATCCGTGATCGCCCGAAGGCCTCTGATGATGTACTGCGCGCCGATCTGCTTTGTGTAGTCGACCAGCAACCCCGAAAACGAACCGGACCGGACGTTTTTGAGTCCTTCCGATTCAATGACGCGGTCGATCATCTCCTCGCGCTCTTCCACCGAGAACACCGGTGATTTCGCGCTGTTGTTCAAAACCGCCACATACACGACATCGAACAATCCTGCCGCGTTCTTCAGAACGTCGAGATGTCCGATCGTAAACGGATCGAAGCTGCCCGGATATACGCCGATCTTCATTCTCCGTCCTCCTCGATAAGGGAATACCCGCATTTGCCGAACCGCTTGGTTTTCGCAATGCGGTAAACGCCCGGAACGCCTGACGGCACAAGTTCCGTCGCGTGTTCCAGCACGACCGTTCCGCCCGGACGGATCAGCCGCGCTTCAAACAGCCGCCGCACCGCGTCCCCGGAAAGTCCCTCCCGGTACGGCGGGTCCAGAAACGCGAGATCAAACGCTTCACCGCGGGCGCCGAGCCGGTCGATCGCCGCCGCATAATCGAGATTCATCGTTTCCGCGATCTCCGAAAACCCGAGCGTGTCGATGTTTTTCCGGATGATCCCGATGCATGCGGGGTTGCGGTCGTTCAGCACAACGCGCTTCGCGCCGCGCGACGCCGCTTCCAATCCGAGATTGCCGCTTCCCGCGAACAGATCCAGCACGGATGCGTACGGGATCTTAAACTGCAGAGAACCGAACACGGCCTCCTTCACGCGGTCCAGCGTGGGACGGGTTTCAAGGCCTTCGAGCGTCTCGATCTTCCTTCCGCGGGCGGTGCCCGCAATGATTCTGACCATAGAAACCCCTATATCTTGTATTGTTTATCCCATTTTAGCACCAAGGTATAGAAATTGCAATAGTTTTTGAATAAATTGTTAACATTTTTTCGATATATTATGTCCGGGTCGAAAAACGTCGGTTTCAACGGAAAAGAATTGACTTTTTTATTGGATTCATGTAGAATCTGTGGTTGGAAAAGGGGGATTTTATCCATGCTTCGCAGTACACATGCGGTCGTTCATTTGCCCGCATTTTTGAAAAACATCCGGCTTGCCAAGCGCAAGCTGAAACCCGAAACCAAGTTTCTGGCAGTCATCAAGGCAAACGCCTACGGTCACGGCATCACCGTGGTCGGCGAATATCTGGAGCAATCCGGTCTCGTCGACATGTTCGCCGTCGCGATCCCCGAGGAGGGCGTACGCCTTCGCAATTACGGCATCACCCTGCCGATCCTGATTCTGGGCGTAACCGATCCCGATCACATTCCCGCCGTCGTCGGCAACGAACTGACCTCCGCCGTCTTTACCGCAAAGCAGGTCCACAGCTTCGAGCGCTGCGCCGTCGCCTCCGGCAAGACCGCGCACGTGCATGTCAAGCTCGACACCGGCATGCACCGCATCGGCGTCATGGACGACGCCATGCTCGACGAGCTTCTGGACGCGTTCGACGCCTGTCCGCACGTTTCGATGGACGGCGTGTTCACGCACTTTGCAAAGTCCGAATCCGATCCTGCGTTCACGCATCTGCAGGCAAAGCGGTTCGACGCCTTCGTCGAGCGGATCCATGCCCGCGGCTACCATCCGATCGTGCACGCCGCGAATTCCGCGGCAACGCTCGATTTCCCGGAGCTGCAGTACGACATGGTGCGCTTCGGCATCGCGCTTTACGGCTATCATCCCGACGCAAAGCGGACCGAAGGCAGCGGACTGACACCGGTCATGTCGCTGATCACCTATATCAGCAATCTGAAAACGATCCCCGCGGGCGAGGGCGTGAGCTACGGGCTCAAGTTCGTCGCGTCCCGTCCGACGCGCGTGGCGACGCTTCCCATCGGCTACGGCGACGGCTATAAACGCTGTCTCACGGGCAAGACGGACGTGTTGATCGGCGGCATGCGCTGCCCGCAGATCGGAACGATCTGTATGGACCAGATGATGGTTGACGTGTCGGAGGTTCCCGGCGTTGCGATCGGCGACGAAGCCGTGCTGATGGGGCGTCAGGGCGACGAAAAGATCACTGCGGACGATCTCGCCGAAAAAGCCGATACGATCTCGTACGAGATCCTGCTTTCGTTCTCCGACCGCGTGCCGCGCGTCTACGAAAAATAAACGATCATGCCCGCGGGTTGAGCGGGGCAACTCCGTACGCGCGGCGCAGGCGCAGCGAAATGCGATCGCGTACCGCGCCGAACAGAAGCAGCAAAAGCAGTCCTGCGGTCTGCGCGCAGAGCGCATCGCCGTTTCCGAGTTCCAGCACCGTGCTTCGAAACAGCGTATAATCCCCCGTCATTCTGAACAGCAGCATTACAAAGGGCGCCGCGGCGATCGCGAGCGCCCTTGCGTTTGCATCGCGGCAGAACGGCAGGCAGACGAGCAGCGTCGGTACGGCGATCAGCAGTCCCTGTTCGAAGAACAGCGGAAATTCGTCGCACAGTTCCCATCCGAGAAGCCCGCCCGAAAGCGCGGCAATCAGCGCGCCGAACGGATGATCGGTCGGGCACAGACCTGCGGTCAGCAGCAGAAACGCGCACGGTGCAAAGCACAGCCGCACGGTCGGCTCCGTGACCGTCGGCACAAGCGTCAGCCCGAACACGGCCGGAAGCAGACACAGAAGCGCAACCTTTTCACGTTTGAACAGCACCCGGTCGAACCACCCGCCGCCCGTCAGAAGCAGCAGAACCAGTATCAGTATCCTTGCGGTCCACATAAAAATCACATCCCGTCCTTTTCGGATAGGATGTGTTTTTTGTTTGATTTCATGCGTTATTTCAGGCGTTTGCCCTCGCCGTATACCGCCACGATGTCCTTCGGCTCGGCGATATAGACCGCGCGGTCGAACCGTTCCCGCAGCGTCAGCCGCGCCGTGTCGGGATATTCACGGTCGTCGATGACCACGGCGTGCAGCTTATCGCCCTTCTGGAAGCCGGGCTTTGCGCCGAAATGCTTTGCACCCGCCGTGGTGCCGAGATAGTACCCCTCCGCCACGGAAAGGAACGGGATCGTCCAGCCGCTTTCGATGCGCTTGATCTTGGAAACGCGGATCGACATCTGGATCACGTTCAGCATCGAAAGATGCGCGCCGCCCGCAATGTCGCTGCCGAGCACCACGTCAAGCCCCTCGTCGAGCATTGTGCGGATCGGCGCAACGCCGCTCGAGATGTTCGTGTTCGAGTCCGCGCAATGCACGACCGTCACGCCGTGCGTTTTGATCGCTTCCCGCTCGCGCGCATCGCTGTGCACGCAATGCGCCATCAGCGTGCCGGGCTTCCAAAGCCCGTATTTCGCGTAGGTCTCCCAGTACTGCGCGCAGTCCGGGTGCAGGGAATGCACCAGCTCGATCTCGCTCGTGTTTTCGGACAGATGCGACTGCACCGGCAAATTTCGCTCGGCTGCGATCTTTCCGAGCCACTCCATCAGCTCGTTTGAGCATGACGGCGTGAACCGCGGCGTAATGATCGGACGGATGTGCGAAAACCGGTCGCACGCGTCGAGCCAGCGCAGCGTTTCGCGCTTGCTCTCCTCCGTCGTCTCGCAGTAGTACGCGGGGCTGTTCCGGTCCATATTGACCTTTCCGACGTAACCGGAGATGCCCGCGCGCTCCAGTTCCTCCATCAGCACCAGCGTCGCGTCCGTATGCAGCGACGAAAACATGCTCACCCGCGTCGTGCCGTAATCGACCAGACGGTCGGCAAGCGTGCGGTAATGCATTCTGGCGTAATCCGGATCGGCAAACCGCGCCTCGGTACGGAACGTATAGGTGTGAAGCCAGTCTAAAAGAGGCAGGTCCATGCCCATGCCGAGCATCGGGAACTGCGGCGCGTGCAGGTGCATGTCGCAGAACGACTGCATGATCAGCGCGTCGCCGTAGTCGGCAAGCTGTCCGCTTTTGAACCGCTCGGGCAGCGTTTCGAACACGCCCTCGATCACGCCGTCGCCGTCAAGCACGATGTATCCGTCGCGCACGGCGTTCAGCTTGCCGAGTTCCGGAACGGTCAGAATGTTGCCGTGCAGCACATACCAGCGCGACTCATCCCGGTCGGGCGTGTCGATGTCTTCGAGTTCCGCAGGCGGCACCTCGATCGTTTTGAGCCGGTCGCGGTGCTTTGCAACGACCTGACTGCCGCCGACGTCGCCGGACAGCGTCAGAAGCGCCGGAAACAAATCCTTCGGAAACAGCACCGGATTGCCGCGTCTGCCGTTTGCGACCGGCGCGACGATGCGCGTGGGGTCCTTCCTGAACGCGTCCAGAAGCGCGTCAACCGTTTTTTCGCTCACGCGGGGCTGATCCCCCACCGCGTACAGGATCCCGTCCGGATCGCTTTCCAGAGCGTTCTCCGTGCCGATCACGACGCTCGAAGCAATGCCGCGCTCGGGGTCCGGGTTCTCCGCCGTACGGTACCCCATGCGCTCCGCAGCCATGCGGCGTTCCTCCGCCCCCGCTTTCAGAACGACGGTGCGGGAAACGAACCGGTCTCTCATCCGGTCGTAGAGCTCCAGCGCGTGCAGGAGCATCGGCTTTCCGTCGATCGGGTATGCGAGCTTGTCGCTGCCGAAGCGCTTGCTGCTGCCGGCAGCCGTTAAAACCAGAGCGATCTTCATTTTCTGTACCTTTCCGAGGGCTTGCGGAACACGAACCGTCCGCGGTTCGGCAGAACGAGCGCGCCGTTTTCCACGACGGGCTCGCCGTTCAGGATCACGTCGCGCGTGCGTCCCGAGACCTCCATGCCCTCATACGGCGAATTGTCGCACGCGTGCAGGTTCGTTTTCCACGAGATCGTATGCCTGTCGTTCGGATCGAAGATCACGATATCCGCGTCGCTTCCGACGCGCAGAACGCCCTTTTGCGGGTACATGCCGAACAGCCGCGCCGCGCGTTCGCTCAAAAGAAGCGCCATCTGCTCGAGCGTGATCGCGCCGGTCTCGACCGCGTAGGTATAAACCAGCTCCGCGCGGTTCTGCACACCTGCGCCGCCGTTCGGGATCTTCGAAAAATCATCCTTTCCCAGCGCCTTTTGCCGCATTGTAAACGAGCAATGATCCGTTCCGATAAAATCGATATCCTTCTTTTTCATGCCGTCGAGGATCGCCGCGCGGTCTTTTGCCTCGCGAAGCGGCGGCGACATGACGAACTTCGCACCATCGGGATCGGCATAGCGCTTTACGTCGAGCGTAAAGTACTGCGGACACGTTTCGGCATAGACTTCCACGCCGCGCTTCCGCGCCGCGCGCACCTCTTCGAGTCCGTCCGCGGTGGACAGATGCACCACCCACGCGGGATTGCGGGAAAGCTCCGCAATGCGCATCAGCCGCGCCACGCCCTCCGCTTCGACCGCCTGCGGCCGCGTGACCGGATGCGCGGTCGGGTCGAGGTGCCCTTTCGCCTTCTCCTCCGCGATGCGCGCCTGCAGAACGTCGTAGTTTTCGCAATGCACGCCGATGACGCCGCCGCGCGCGCCGATGAACTTCTGCGCGTCGTAGATCTGCCCGTCGTTGACCTTCATCGCGTCGTACACCATATACATCTTGAACGAACTGACGCCTGCGCGGAACATATCGTCGACCTCGGCTTTACGCGCGTCGTTCCACTCGGACACCGCCATGTGGAAGCCGTAATTACAGGAGCTCTTTTCGGCTTTCTTATGCCACAATTCAAGCGCGTCGTGCATCGTCATGCCGTGATCCTGTGTTGCAAAGTCGAGCACCGTGGTCGTGCCGCCGACGACCGCCGCCCTGGTTCCGGTCTCGAAATCGTCCGCGGTCACGGTCACGCCCAGATCGAGGTCGAAATGCGTGTGCGTGTCGATGAATCCCGCAAAAACATAACAGCCGGACGCGTCGATCACACGGTCCGCTTTTGCGTCGATATGCGCCGCGATCTTTGCAATCTTTCCGTCCTCGATGAGCATATCCGCCTGTTTTCTTCCCGTCGATTTCACGATCGTTCCGTTTTTGATCAGGATCCGCATAATGACCCCCTCCGCACAGATTTTTACAAATATTATATTATCACATCCGTGCTGCTTTCGCAAGCGCATTGCAAAGAAAAGAGGTTCCCCCGCCGTTTCGGGAAGAACCTCTTTCGGTTTCGCGGTTGTTATGCTTCCGGAATATCGATCTGTATGATGATCAGTTCGCCTTCGAAACGGGTTCCGTCGCAGCGGTAAACGCCGTGATCGATCGATCCGTCCTGCATCGCGACGTCAACGACATACACCGTTCCCGGCTGAAGCTCCACCGGCATATCGGGAATACAGATGAATCTGTCGCCGTCTTCATCCTGTTTTGCGGAATAGGGCGCAAGGTCCTCGAACGCGTTTTCCACGCTCCAGACTTCCAGATACCGGACCCCCAGCGTCGGCGCATATGTTTCGAGATTGACCGTTCCGTAATAGTCGCAGTCATATTCCTTTCCGGCAATTACCATACGGTCCGTCCGGATCGGATCGCCGTACCGCAGGTTTTTGACATGCAGCCGATCCCCGTACCGCGCGGCAAGCTGCTTTGCCATGCTGTCGACCTCTCCGGAAGAGTCCATGGCGTCAATATCCGTATGCTGCCAGCCGTAGATCCCCATAATATCCCTGTCGGCGAGCCGGTCGAATTCCCAGATAAAGTTTTCCGCCATGCAGTTTTCCCGGTAAGCGTACCGATGGAGACTGTAGAATTTCTTTCCCTGCTCGATGATTTCTGTTGCGCGGGCATATTCCTCCGAATCCTCCATGCCCGCCTCCTTCAGCATATCGAGATAGCGTGCGCCGATGGTATCATACTGATGTCCGACGTCCGTTCCGTGAAAGACGGTTTCCGGATAATCCTGTTTGATTTGCTTGAAAAAGTTGATATAGTCGCGCGAAAAAGCCTGCGTCCCCGTCCAATCCCAATAGATATCCTCCAGAATCCGATCCGAATCCTCATGCATCCAGACGTTCAGCAGTCCAGTCGTGTAGTACGGCATCTCGATGAACAGATCCCGGTTGCCTTTTGCATAGAATTCACCCCAGATCTCCAGTTCTTTGTTCAGAAACACGGGGTCGGAATGCCGTTCCCCGTACAAAAAGATCTGTCCCTTTGAAGGTTCCGGCGCGGGCGTCTCCGCGTTTTTCGGCGCGGACGCCGCTTCGGCGGGTGCGGTCGCCGTCTCAAAGGAAGGGTTCGCTTCCGTCTCCTTCGGCGCGGCGCATCCCGCAAGCAGCAGGCAGAAGATCAGCAGAATCACAATTCGTTTTTTCACGGAAATGCTCCTTTACCGTTCTTTTGATCGGAAACAGACGCAGATCTCTTTTCAGTCCGTTTTCTGTTTCCGAATCCATTATAATACAGCGGACGCGTGTATTCAACCGTGCTCTGTCCGAAATACCGCCTTTCATTTCGCCCGATTCCCGGCATCCGAACCGTCGGAAGCGGAACGCACTGCCCCGTCCGCATAAAAAAGCACCCGCCTCGGACAGAGGCGGGTAATGTGTTTGAGACGATTATCTCTTGGAGAACTGGGGTGCGCGGCGGGCTGCATGCAGACCGTACTTTTTGCGCTCCTTCATTCTCGGATCGCGGGTAAGGAATCCCGCTTTCTTCAGCGTGCCGCGAAGCTCCGGATCGGCGGAGAGCAGCGCGCGGGAGATGCCGTGACGGATCGCGCCCGCCTGGCCGGTCGTACCGCCGCCGTAGACGTTCACGTTCACATCGTATTTTTCGGAAAGGTTCGTGAGAACCAGGGGCGAACGGACGATCATCTTGAGGGTTTCGAGACCGAAATACTCGTCGATGTCACGCTTGTTGATCGTGATGTTGCCGCTGCCGGGGAGAAGACGAACGCGCGCGACGGACTTTTTGCGTCTGCCGGTGCCGATGTAAGCGATCTTTGCCATAGTCGTTCTCCTTTCCGATTACTTGAGCTCCAGCGCCTGGGGCTGCTGTGCTTCGTGGTTGTGGTTCGGACCTGCATAGACGCGAAGCTTTTTCAGCATCTTGTCGCCCAGCGGGCCTTTCGGCATCATGCGGCGGATGGATTCGTAGACCGCAAACTCCGGCTTGGTTTCGAGAAGCGTGCGATAGCTGACTTCCTTGATTCCGCCCGGGAAACCGGTGTGGTGGATGTGCGTCTTCTGATCGAGCTTTCTGCCGGTCAGACGGACCTTCTCAGCATTGATGATGATCACGTGGTCACCGCAATCAACGTGAGGCGTAAAGATGGGCTTATGCTTGCCGCGGAGAATCGCAGCGACCTGGCTGGACAGACGGCCAAGAACCATGTCCGTCGCATCCACGACATACCAGCTGCGCTCAACGGTTTCGCCCTTTGCCATATAAGACTTCATGGCGATTCCTCCAATATATAAATTTTGTAAATCTTTGCTGCATTGCGGCGTTCTGATGTCGGGGCTGTGACGCAGTTCCACCCAATGGCACACCGAATATACTAACAAAACAAGTCCGGTCTGTCAAGAAAAATTTTCAAGTTTTTCGGTATATTTTCAGAGAGTACGCGCAAAATAGCGATATCGGTCAAAAATAAGCTTCACGGAGGCGTCTATGCCGCAACATACCGTTATCTATCCGATCTGCCCGCACGGCTGCGGCGGTGAAAAGCTGCCCGCGGACCGTGAAACGCGCGCCCCCGAACGCAGGGAGAAAGGCGTTCGCCCGTGAAACAGCCGTTCGACGCAAAAGCGTATCAGAAGGAAGTCGCGCGGCGCGCGCCGAAAAGTCCCGCCGGAGCCCAATGCCTCAAAGCATTCCTGGTCGGCGGGATCATCTGTGTGCTCGGGCAGGGCATCCACGATCTTGCAACGCTCCTCTCCCTCTCCGACGCCGACGCCTCGACCGTCAGCTCGATCACGCTGATCTTTGTTACCGCGCTTCTGACCGGGCTCGGCGTGTTCGACCGCATCGCGTCGTTTGCAGGCGCCGGCACGGTCGTGCCGATCACGGGGTTTGCAAACGCGATCGTCGCGCCCGCCATGGAATATCGTCCCGAGGGCTTCGTGCTCGGCGTCGGCGCAAAGCTGTTCACGATCGCCGGTCCCGTGCTCGTCTACGGCATCGGCGCGTCGATCGTCGTCGGGCTTCTTTCTCTGCTGTTCTGAACAAAAAGAAGCGGGAGCACTCCCGCTTCTTTCGCGTTTCGGCTTATGCGTTCGCTTTCAATCTCTCGATCTCGCGGCGGACATAATCGACCGTTTCGCCGTTGGTCGTGTTCCAGTCTTCCTTTTGGATCACGATCTCGCGCTCGAGCGCTTTGATCCCGCGCTTCGGGTCGCCCATGCGCTCGCATACCTGCGCGATCGCTTCGAGCGCGTCCACCATCCTCGGCGGCTTTTGGATCTCCATCGCCTTTTCATACATTCCGATCGCCTGCTCCCATTCGCCGGAACGGGCGTAGACGTCGCCCATGGAAAGCCAGGTCATCCACTCGTCGGCATACGTTTCGCACATGCGGTTCCAATGCTGCATGGCAAGGTCCCGATTCCCTGCGAACCATTCGATATTGCCCTCATAGAGCGGCACGCGGAAGGTCATTTCGTACTTCGCCATTTCCTTCACCGCTTCCCGCGCCTCGTCAAAGCGCTGATCCTCGATCAGAAGATCCATCAGATACAGATATGCGCGGGACGCGTCCGGATGCGCCTTCAGGTGCGCCTTCCAGAACTCGATCCCCCTGTGATTCGTCCAGCAGTACCAGTCCACGCCGCGTCCGCCCATGGCGTCATACAGCTCGCCGTACGCGATGCGGTTATAGGGATCGCGGCGGATCGCTTCCTTTGCGGCAAGCTCCGCGCGTTCTCTGCACTGTTTGGCAAGGTGGTTCTCCATGTCCGCGAGCAGCGAATACGGCTTCGGATTGTCCGGTTCCTTCATGCCCTTTTCGAGCAGGAACCGGCGCTCGGTCTCGACCACCGCGGGATCGAACTCCCTGACGTCCCAGATCATGTTCTGAATACGTTCCATGCGCGTGTCGTCACTCAGCGCAAACAGCGCGTCGATCGTGACGCCGAAGTACGCGGAGATCTCCGGCAGCAGCGAGATGTCCGGCAGCGTTTCGCCGCGTTCCCAGCGGCTGACCGCCTGTCCTGTCACGCCCAGCTTCTCCGCCACGGTCTCCTGCGTGAGTCCGCGCGCCGTGCGAAGCTCCTTAAACTGTTTTCCGAATTCCATGTTTGTTTCCTCCTGTTTCGTTCTGCTCACAGGATAACAGAACGGCGCGACCTTTTACAGCGCGCCGAAAGACAATCGATTCAACCGTCTGTTGGATCAGCCGCCGATCATGACGCCGACGTTGCCCAACAGGATCAGCCGCAGGATGCCGACCGCAACGAGGTGCGCGGGATAGTAGATGTAGAACAGCCACTTCATGCCCTTCCACGTGCCGCGCTGTCCGTTGTAGAGTTTCAAAAGAGGGATCGACAGCGCCGTCATAAGCTGCAGTACGCCGTACACCCGGTCGATAAAGAAGAAGTAGACAACCGCATACGCCGCCGTCCAGATCATCATCCAGATCATCCGTTTTGCAAAGGATTCACGCTTGCCCCACAGATACAGGATCGCCATGACCGCGATGCAGCTCCAGTCCGACGGAAAGCTGACAAGCAGGATCGGCACAAGCAGCACGAATTTGAGCCACGTCTTACATTCGGAATCGAAGAGTTTGATCGTGATCAGCCCCCAGAACAGCGACCAGATAACGCTCGTCTGGTTGAACACACTTTTTACAAACGGCAAAAACGAGATGCCGAACGCAAAGCAGTAGGCAAAGTGAGAAATGACCGCAAAGAGCAAAAGCCGCAGCGCATACTTTCGGAAGTTATGCGTGTGCATGTAGCCCTCGGCGATAAAGAACCACATGATCGGCGCGGTGATCCGACCGATCGCATGCAGCGCAAGCAGCCACGGCATATGCTGATATCCCGGAAACAGGATCCAAAGCACATGATCCAGCGTCATCGCAGCGATCGCGATGAGCTTCAGCGCATTGCCTGTCAAACCCCGTTTTTCTTCCATTTCCCCTCTGCTCCGTCAATATCCGTGCCGATAGCCGTCGTGGATCGTCGGTGTGTTCGGCGACGGGATCTGCTCGCTGTACCCGAACAGCAGCGCATCCGGCCATTTGCGCTGAATGTCGACCGTGCCCGGCTTATAATGCCGGTTCAGCGCCTCGCCCATGAAGACGATGCCGACCGACGAACCGCCGTCCATGTTGAACGCGACGGTGCATCCGTAATCAATGAACATCTGCGCG